>CAZVKM010000192.1:0-2509 GCA_964627685.1 uncultured Solibacteraceae bacterium
GGCCTTCCAGGGCAAGATGACGCTCTTCGGCTGGGGTGCCGGGAACCCCCAGGCGCAGATCTGGATCGCGGCGATCTTTGGCGCGCTCGGCTGCAATCTGGGCTCCATCCCCGCCTACGAGGTGGGGGCCTGGGGGGGCCACGCCGCGGTGCGTCGCTTCGGCCGGTACGTGCTCCTCCACGAAGGGCACCTGTCCCAGGCCCACCGCTTCTTCGAGCGCTTCGGGAACTGGGCCATCTTCATCGGCCGGCTCCTGCCGGTGGTGCGCACCTTCATCGCCCTCCCCGCGGGCATCGCGGAGATGGATCGCACGAAATTCCACCTCTACACCTTCGCGGGCAGCCTGCCCTGGTGCTACGGGCTCGCCTGGGTGGGCTTCAAGCTCGGGGAGCGGTGGAACACCCTCGGCGGGTATTTCCACAAGTTCGACCTGGTGATCGGGCTCCTGATCCTCGCCGGTGCGATCTGGTTCGTCCGGGACCACTGGAAGCACCGCCAGAAGTAGGCGCCGCGTCGCTCAGAAGCGGTCGGTCGCCGCCACCAGGGCCCGGGACATGGACGGATCGCTGGCGCTGTGACCCGCATCCGGGATCTCCAGCAGCTCGGATCCCGGCCAGGCGCGGTGGAGGTCCAGCGCATTCTGGAAGGGGCACACCACGTCGTAGCGACCCTGGAGGATGATCCCGGGAAGGCCCTTCAGCTTCGCGGCCCCGGCGAGCAACTGGCCCGGCTGCAGCCAGGCCCGGTTCACGAAGTAGTGGCACTCCAGCCGCGCGAAGGCGAGGGTGGTGTCGTCCTGGCCGTAGGAGGCGCTCAGCACCGGATCGGGCAGCAGGGTGAGCACGCTGCCCTCCCAGCGGCTCCAGGCGCGGGCGGCCGGCAGGTTCACCGCCGGGTCGTCGCTGAAGAGGCGCCGGGCGTAGGCCGCCATCAGGTCCCCCCGCTCCGCAGGGGGGATCGGCTCCAGGAAGGTCTCGAAGCGATCCGGGAAGAGGCGGCTGGCCCCCTCCTGGTAGAACCAGCGCAGCTCCCACTCCGAGCAGAGGAAGATGCCCCGGAGGATCAGGCCCGTCACCCGCTCCGAGTGGGCCTGGGCGTAGGCGAGCCCGAGCGTGCTCCCCCAGGAGCCGCCGAAGACGGTCCAGCGGTCCACGCCCACGAGGGCGCGCAGGCGCTCCAGGTCCGCCACGAGGTCCCAGGTGGTGTTCTCATGGATCCCGGCGTAGGGGGTGCTCTTCCCGCAGCCCCGCTGGTCGATGAGGAAGATCCGCCACTTCCGGGGATCGAAGTAGCGGCGGTGCTTCGGCGAGGTGCCGCCCCCGGGCCCTCCGTGGAGGAAGATCACGGGCCGCCCCTCGGGGTTCCCGCTCTCCTCCCAGTACACCGAGTGGCCCCCGGGGACCTCCATGAACCCCGTGCGCCGGGGTTCCAGCTCCGGGTACAGCCACGTCAGGGGATCACGGGAGAGGGCCATGCCACCACCCTCCCATGGAAGGGTCAGAGCAGCACCTGGAAGATGCCGTTCGAAAGGAGCATGCCCCGGGGGGTCAGGCGCAGGCGATCCCCCTCGAAGCACATGAGTCCCTGGGCCGCGAAGGTTCGGAATCGCGCCTCCCAGGCTTCGACCAGGGGCAGGAGGTTCGCCTGCTCCGCCCGGATCCGAAGCTGCCCCCAATCGAGGCCCTCATGCAGGCGGAGGCCCAGGAGGGGGATCTCCGCCAGGGCTTCCGCGGCGTCGAGCTCTGTGAGCTCCAGCGCCCCGCGCCCCTCCATCCAGGCCGGCAGGACGCCACTCTCGGTCCAGCGCCAGGCGCCGACCTGGCTGGCCGCGCTGGGTCCGAGGCCCAGGTAGGGGCGCCGCTCCCAGTAGCGGCTGTTGTGGCGGCTCTCGCATCCGGGCTTGGCGTAATTGGAGATCTCGTAGGGTTGGAGGCCCAGGCTCGGGAGGTCCGCCTGGAGCGCCTCGAAGACATCGGCCACGGCGTCCTCCCCGGGCAGCGCGAGGCGGCCCGCCTCCACCTCCGCCTTGAGGGGGCAGGCCTTGTCCAGGTCCAGGAGGTACACGGAGAGGTGCTCCACCCCCGCTCGCACCAGACGGCGCGCATCCCCCAGCACCCGATCCAGCGACTGCCCCGGGATTCCCACCATCAGGTCGCCGCTCCGGCGGCGGAATCCCGCCTGGTCGCAGGCCTCCAGGGCCTCCAGGGCCGCGGCGCCATCATGGATCCGCCCGAGGCGCGCGAGAAGGGCGTCGTCGAAGGTCTGGACCCCCAGGCTCACGCGGTCCCAGCCCAGGTCCCGGGCCTGGGCCAGCCAGGGCCGGTCCACCGTTCCGGGATTGGCCTCGAGGGTGGCCTCCACCAGGGGCGAGAGGTCGAAGGCCTCCCGCGCCGCGGACGTGAGGGCCGTGAGCTCGGCCGGGGTCAGCAGGGAGGGGGTGCCCCCGCCCAGGTAGAGCGTATCCACGGCGGGGCGGCCCAGGGCCTCACCCCAGGCCCGGAGCTCTGCC
>CAZVKM010000192.1:2519-7261 GCA_964627685.1 uncultured Solibacteraceae bacterium
GCGGCCGAGTGTGAGACACGTCGACGCAAGCCCTTCGAGCGCCGGACCCTGGGCCGCGTGAGCCGCTGGACCACCGCCCCCTGCAGGTGGAGGTCCCGGGTGGTGACGAAGGAGCAGTAGGTGCACCGATCCTTGCAGAAGGGCACATGGAGGTAGAGCCCAAGGGGCTCCCTGGAAGCGGCCCGGCGGAGCGCCTGCATCTGCGGCTGCAGCGGCCCCGGAATCCAGGGCCCGCCGACGCCGCTCACGGCTCCACCATCACCCGCTTGAGGGTCTCCTCCAGGGCCTCCGCCTCGGCGGGGAAGCGCCAGGGGGCCGCCATGGGGGCGCTGGCGGCCTCCAGGGCCTTCCAGTGGGCGTGCAGCGTCTCCCGGTTCTTGGGCCCCAGGCGGACATCCCCGCCCAGGTAGTACTCCGTGAGGAGGGTGAGGTTGAGCTGCAGGCGGAAGTACTGGGGCCGGTAGAGGAAGTGGGTGAGGAAGAGCTGGGCGAGCACCAGACCCGTCAGGACGAAGGTGCCGATGAGGGGGAGCCGCTGCTCCCGGGGCATCGTGTAGCCGGCCCACCAGCCCAGCAGGCCCATGAGGGCGAGCGCCACCCCCGGCATCAGGGCCACGTAGCCGAGGCCGCTCCCCCACCGGCTGAACTGGATCAGGGAGGAGGCCACGGCCTGCAGGGTGGCCCGATCCCCCTTGCGGCGGGCTTCGGCGAGGGCCTTGTCCAGGGCGGCCCAGCTGGCCTTCTGGGTCTCGCTGAGGTCGGAGGGCTTGCTGCGGACCCCATTCTGGCTCTGCCGCACGACGATCTTGAGGCCGGACTCCGGCTCCAGCCCGAGGGGCGGGGGCGGGGCCTCCAGCACCACGGCACCCGGGGGGGGCGGGGTGTTGGTGATCTGGATCTTCCCCTGGTCATCCTTCCACCGGTAGACCTGGGCCGCCGGTGCCGGAGCGGGGGCGGGCCGGGCCTGGCTCCCCAGGAGGGCGCCCGACAGCAGCAGGAGGAGGCCGGGAAGGATTCTCATGCGCCCCCTAGAAGTGGGTGTCCAGGCACTCGCACCAGAAGTGGTAGACCATCTGGTGGACCTCCTGGATGCGGGCGGTGACCGTGCTGGGGACCACGAGGGGCTCATCCACCAGGGCCTTCAGCTTCCCGCCGTCCCGACCCAGGAGCCCGATGGTGTGCATGCCCAGGGCCTTGGCGGCGTCCACCGCCCGGATGATGTTCCCGGAGTTCCCGGAGGTGCTGATGCCGATGAGCACATCCCCCGGCCGGCCCAGGGCCTGCACCTGGCGGCTGAACACGTCGTCGTAGCTGTAGTCGTTGGCGATGGCGGTGAGCGCGGAGGTGTCCGTGGTAAGGGCCAGGCCGGCCAGCGGCTTGCGCTCCTTCACGTAGCGCCCGGAGAGTTCCGCCGCCAGGTGCTGGGCGTCCGCGGCGCTTCCGCCGTTGCCGCACACCAGGATCTTGCAGCCCCGACGCAGGCGCTCGGCCATGTCATCCGCCTGCGCCACGATGCGATCGAGCTCCGCCTCGAAGAACCGGGACTTGAGCTGGATGGCCTCCTGGACGTGCGCGTGAAGGGTGCTTTTCATGACGGGGGTCCTCGGACTTGGCATTCTGACAGGAAATTCCAGGCCATTTCCAAGTCCTGATGGCAAACTGCCTTCAACCTCCGGAGCTTCACCCCCATGGATTGGCTGGCCCAGAAGCACGCCCTGTTCGTGCACCTCCCCATCGCAGCGGCCCTGCTGCTCCCGCTCCCGCTCCTGGCCGCCCAGCGGGCCGGTCGGGGCATCAAGCCCTGGTGGAACACCTGCCGCTACCTCACCTGGATGGGCGTGCTGTTCGCGCTGCCCACCCTCTTCAGCGGATTCGCCGCCCTGACGGCCTTCGGCCCCCTCGGGCGCGGGCTCGCCCCCGCCGGCCCCGTGCGGGCCCACCAGATCTCGGGACTCGTCGCCCTGGGGCTCGGCCTGCTCACCCTCCAGAGCCTCTACCGGGGTCGCAAGGAGCATGAAGGTCTGGGCACCTGGAGCCTCCTCCTCGGCGTGCTCTGGGCCGGCGCCACCGCCTGGGGGGCCCTGGATGGCCACGCCCTCCACCTGCGCCCACGCCTCGTCGCCGTGGCCCCCAAGCCCACCCCCGCCCTTCCGGAGCCTCCGCGGGATCCCGAGTCCCAGCTGCCCCTTCGCGCCCTGGACCACGCCCGCCTCGAGTCCCTCCACGACGAGCCCCTGCGCAGCCGGGCCCACGAGGGGCTCTGGGTGCGCACCTGGGTGAGCCCCGGCCAGGCCGCCACCTGGAAGGAGGGCGGCAAGCTCCCGGCGGGGGCCTACGCCGTGCTCACCACCCAGCTGGACCGGTGGGGTCGTCCCGGCCCGGAGGCGGGCCCCCTGCTCTTCCTCGAGGGCACCTCGGGCCGCCCCACCTTCTCCCTCTACTGGGGCCACATCCCGGAAGCCCGCCGCGCCGACTTCGCCGGGGAGGAACGGGTCTATTGGCGGGGACAGGACCCCCACCTCGCGGAGTGCCTGCGCTGCCATGCCGAGGGCTACAGCCAGCCGGCAGAGCGCACCTCCCTCCGCCGCCGCCGTCCCGCAGGCGAATGAGCGTGTCCCGGCTCCTCCCGCTGCTGGGCCTGGCCCCGGCCCTCTGGGCCCAGGGCTGGCAGGCCGTCCCCGTCGGCCGCACGGCGGAGCTCCGGGGGCTCGCCCACCCCAGCCGGGAGGTGGTGTGGGTCACCGGATCCGAGGGGACCGTGCTCCTCAGCGCGGACGGCGGCACCACCTGGGGCGCGCGCAGCGTGCCCGGTGGGGCCGCCCTGGACTTCCGCGACGTGGAGGCCTTTGACGCCTCCACGGCCTGGCTCCTGGCCGCGGGCCCCGGGGACCTGGGCCGCATCTACCGGACCTCCGATGGCGGGGCCACGTGGCAGTTGCAGTTCCGGAACCCTGCCGGCGAGGGTTTCCTGAACGCCCTGGCCTTCTGGGATGGGCGAAGGGGGCTGGCCCTCGGCGACCCCATCCGCGGCCGATTCCAGATCCTGCGCACGGAGGACGGCGGGGTCCACTGGGAGCCGATCCCCGAGGCCGGCATGCCCGCCGCCCTGGAGGGGGAGGGCGCCTTCGCCTCCAGCGGCACCTGCCTGCGCGTGGGGCCCGGAGCGGAGGCCTGGTTCGTCACCGGCAGCGCCGCGCGCACCCGGGTCTTCCACAGCCTGGACGGAGGTCGCACCTGGTCCGTGGCGGACACGCCCGTGCCCGCCGGGCAGGCTTCCCGGGGCCTCTTCACACTCACGCTGCTCGGGGACGGCCGCGCCCTCGCGCTCGGCGGGGACCATCAGCTCCCGGCCCTCACCACCCTGAACGGGGCGCTGACGGTGGACGGAGGTCGCACCTGGCGGGCGGCCGCGGCCCAGCCCACGGGCTACCTCTCCGGGTCCTCCTCCGTGCCCGGCCTGAGCGCCACCCTCGTCGCGGTGGGGCTCGCCGGCAGCGGCTACAGCCGTGATGGGGGGCGCACCTGGACCGTGCTGGGCACCACGCCCCTCAACGCCGTCGCCTTCAGCGCCCCGAGCTCCGGCTGGGCGGTGGGCCCCCGCGGCCAGGTGTTCCGTCTGGCGGGGAGCCTTGAGACCGGGCGCCCCGGCGCTCCCTGAGGCTCAGCTGGAAGGGGGGGCGTCCACGAGCACTTCCCGTGGCTTGCCCGCCCCGCGATCGGGGCCGATGATCCCCTCGCCCTCCATGCGGTCGATGAGCCGCGCCGCGCGTCCGTAGCCCAGGTTCAGCTTGCGCTGGAGGAGGCTGGTGCTCGCCTTCTTCTCCCGCAGCACCACGGCCACGGCCTTGTCCCAGATGTCATCGCCGGAGCCGCCGACAAGGCCCAGGCCCTCGTCCTCACCACCCTCCTCCTCCGCCTCCATGGCCTGGATGAGGGCGGCGTTGTAGTCGGGGCGACCCCGCTCCTTGAGCCAGTTCACGAGCCGGAGGGTCTCGTCCTCCGTGAGGAAGGGCGCATGGATGCGCTTGGGTCGGGCGGCCCCCGGGGCCAGGAAGAGGGCGTCCCCCTTCCCGAGCAGCTGCTCACCGCCGCCGCCATCGAGGATGGTGCGGCTGTCGATCTTGGTGTTCACGCGGTAGCTGAGGCGGCTGGGGAGGTTCGCCTTGATCACGCCGGTGATGATGTCCACGCTGGGCCGCTGGGTGGCGAGCACCAGGTGGATGCCCACGGCACGGGCCTTCTGGGCGATGCGGGCGATGCTCTCCTCCACTTCCGCCCGGGCCACCATCATGAGGTCCGCCAGCTCGTCGATGACCACCACCACGTAGGGCAGCGCCTCCAGCTCATTGGGACGCTCCGGCCAGCGGGGGTTGGGCGTGCGGCCCGTGAGGTCGATGCGGCCCCCGGCCTCCGCGACCTTCTCGTTGAACTGCTCGAGGTTGCGAACGCTCATCAGGGCCAGGCGGCGGTAGCGGTCCTCCATCTGGGCCACCACCCACTTGAGGACCCGACCCGCCTCCTTCATGTCCGTCACCACCGGGGCCCAGAGGTGGGGGATCTCCTCGTAGATCCCCATCTCCACCATCTTGGGATCGATGAGGATCAGCTTGGCTTCGCTGGGCAGGGCCCGCAGCAGCACGGAGCAGATCATGGCGTTCACGCCCACGCTCTTGCCCGAGCCGGTGCTGCCGCCGATGAGCAGGTGCGGCATCTTGGCCAGGTCCACCGTGACGGGGTGCCCG
>CAZVKM010000193.1:0-7220 GCA_964627685.1 uncultured Solibacteraceae bacterium
CCTGTCCTTGGCCATGCCCATGGCCAAGGCCAACATCGTGGGCGAGCCCCACGGCTTCATCAAGATCGTCGCCGACAAGAAGTACGGCGAGATCCTCGGCATCCACATCCTGGGCCCCAAGGCCACGGAGCTGGTGGCCTCCAGCGTCGCCCTCCTGGCCGGCGAGATGACCGTGGACGCCCTCATCAACACCATGTACCCCCATCCCACCCTGAACGAGGTGTTCCCCGAGGCGGCCCGCGCCGTTTACGGCCGCGCCTTGAACATGTAGGTCCATGCGCTCCCTGCTCCTCGCGCTCCTGGGTTGCATCGCCGCCTTCGGCCAGGCCCCCCAGGGGCGCCTGGTCTACCGTACGGCCGCGGGCCGGGCCCTCACCTTCCAGGTCATCGATGGGGGCCACCCGGCCTTCGTGACGCTGGCGCGGGAGCAGGGGGATGCGGAGGTGGTGCGCCAGTTCGTGCTGGTGCACAGCGGGCCGGAGAGGATGGTGGCGCCCGGGGCCCTGCCTCAGCAGGCCCTGGCGGACCGCGCCTGGAAGGTGACCCACAAGGGGGACCGCACCCTGCTCAAGGGCCCGGAGGCCACCTTCTGGCGATATACGCCAGGCCTCGTATTGCCCGTGGCCTTCAAGGCCCTCAAGACGGAGTGGCGGCTGATGGCGGCGGACCTTCCCCCCAAGATGTTCGTGGAGAATCCCTGATGGCCCGAACCGCCGCCTTCGACCGATGGCTGAAGCAGTATGCCGGCGACCACCGCCACCCGGTGAACCACCGGATCCACCAGGTGTTCATCCCCCTCATCCTCCTGTCCGTCCTGGGGATGCTCCAGCAGGCCCCCATCCACCGCCTGATCTTCGGGGTGCCCGTGGGGCTCGGGGACCTGGGCCTCATGCTCCTCCTCGCCTTCTACAGCCACCACGACCTGAAGCTGGGCTTCGCCGCCGTTCCCGGGGCCATCGGCCTGGCCCTGCTCCTCCGGTTCGTGACGCAGGGGCCGGTGCTCATGGGCCTGTTCGCCCTCGGGTGGGTGGCCCAGCTGGTGGGCCACGCCCGGTGGGAACGCAACAAGCCGACCCTGGCCTCGAACCTCATGGCGCTGCTCGTCGCGCCAGCCTTCCTGGTGGATGAGCTGCGGGCCTAGTCCGCCCGCTCCTCCTCGCCCTTCAGGAGCCGCTGCCTCAGGCGCTCCGGCAGCTGATGGCCCTTCCGGTCCTCCAGCAGCATGGCCTTGTAGGCCTTGTTCTGGAGGAGCTCCGCCGCCGTGACGCCCCGCGCCTTGGCATCCCGGAGGGTGACGAGGAACCCCTCGAGGTCGTAGGCACGGTACTGGAGCACCAGCAGCAGGGCCAGGGCGTCGGGGTCCACGTGGGCCCCGGGGGGGGCCTCCCGGAGCACCGCCTGGACCACGCGGAGGGCCTCCAGGGGGTCCTTGTCCATGAGCCGCTCGGCGGCGCGGAGGGCCGCGTCGTCCACGGAGGCGCTGGGGCGCGCGTCCTTCCGGAGGGCATACCAGCCGCCGGTGGCCACGGCCAGGAGGAGGACCGCGGCGAGACCCCAGACCCACAGGGGGCGCCGGGGCCGGATGCGCGACCCCGTGCGGGGCAGGGCCACCGTCGGCGTCTCCTCGGGCTTCCAGGTGGGGTCCTGGGCGGCCCTCAGGGCGGCGGCCAGGTCCCGGGCCGTGGGGTATCGCTCCAGGGGGTCCTTGGCCAGGGACCGGCGGAGGAGGGACTGGAGCCCGGGGCCCAGGCCCGCCAGCCGCTGCGGGTCCAGCTCCGGAGGCGGCTCGTGGAGGATGTTGAAGATGAGGGAGCCGCTGGTGTCCCCTGTGAAGGGGCGGTGTCCGGCGAGGCCCTCGTAGAGGATCACGGCCACGGCGAAGAGGTCGGCGCTGGGGGTGGCCACCCCGCGGCTGAGGTACTCGGGGGCCATGTAGGCGATGGTCCCCACCACCTGCCCGGTCTGGGTGGCCTCCGTGCCCTGGGACTTGGCCACCCCGAAGTCCAGCACCTTGGCGAAGGGGCGGCCGTCCACGCGGCTCACCATGAGGTTGGCGGGCTTGATGTCCCGATGGACGATCCCCTTCTGGTGGGCGGCCTGCAGGCCGTCGCAGACCTGGGCCATCACCTCCAGGAACTCCGCGGGGGCCAGGGCCTGGGCCCGGAGGAGCTCGAGGAGGCTCTGCCCCTCCACCACCTCCATGGCGAAATAGAGCAGTCCCTCGGCCTCCCCGAACTCGAAGATCGTGACGAGGTGGGGGTGGTGCAGGCCTGCGGCGGCCTGGGCCTCCCGGGCGAAGCGGGCCTTGAGGTCCCCCAGATCGCCGCCCTCCGCATCGGGGCGGATGGTCTTGAGGGCCACCTCCCGGCCGAGGCCGGGATCCATGGCCAGGTAGACCTCGCCCATGGCGCCACGGCCGAGGGGCCTCAGGATCTCGAACTTGCCGATGCGGGAGGGCATGCCCTCCACGATGCCATCAGAGCCGCCCCGCCAGCCACGCGAAGCTCAAGGCGTTGAGGAGGCTGTGGCCGAGGATGGCGAGGCCGAGGCCTCCGGTGAGCCGGACCATCCGGTGGGCGGCGACGGCGCCCAGGGCGGTGTAGAGGAAGGCGGGGAACGCGCTCCACCAGCCGAAGACGAGTCCATTCGCCACGAGGTGGTGGAGGCCGAAGGCCGCCCCGTGCTGCCAAGTGCGCCATCCCGGTTGCTGACGCGGCAGGGCGTGGCGCCAATAGGCCTCCTCGCAGCAGGAGTTCACCGTGAGGGTGTAGCCGACATAGCCCGCGAATCCCCCGGGCCAGTGGGCGAGGAAGGTCTGGGCCCCGGCCAGGGGAAGGGCGGGGCGGCCGTGGTTCAGGCGCAGGATGAGGAGGGCCAACGCCGCGGTGACCGCCCCGATGGGCCAGATCCAGCGGGGCATCCAGCCCCAGTTCGGGCGGGGGTGCCCGGAGAGGGCCAGGATGCAGAGGAGGTGGTACCCGCCGAGGGTGAGCCAGGGCAGACGGGGCGTGAACGCCAGGGTGGCGCCGATCCAGAGGGCGGGGATCCAGAAGGGCAGGTTCACAAGGACGCAGCGCTCCCGCTACAGGGTGGTCACCTGGATCTGCCTGTCCAGGCCCTAGGCCTCGAGATCCCGCTTCCGACCGTCGAGGCTCAGCCGTCGTCCGCTGTTGAGCACCACGCTGAGGCTGGAGGCCATCATGGCCGTGGCGGCCAGGATGGGATGCACATGGCCCGCCAGGGCCAGGGGGATGAGGGCCAGGTTGTAGCCGAAGGCCCAGAAGAGGTTCTGCCTGATGCGGCCCACGGCCATGCGCCCCAGGCGCAGGAAGGTGGGGATCCGGCGGAGGTCCCGGTGCACGAGCACCACGCCGGCGCTCTCCAGGGCCACGGAGGCGCCGCTGCCCAGGGCGATGCCCAGGTCCGCCTGGGAGAGGGCCACCGCGTCGTTGATGCCGTCGCCCACCATGGCCGTGGGGCCCACGGTGGCCTGGATCCGCGCCAGGTGCTCCGCCTTCTCCTGGGGCAGGGCCCCGCCCACCACGCAGGCCGCCTGGATGCCCACGGCCGCGGCCACCTTCGCGCAGGCTTCCGGCCGGTCGCCACTCAGCAGCCAGGGCTGCACGCCGAGGGCCCTGAGCTGGGCCACGGCCTGGGCCGCTTCGGGGCGCACCTGGTCGCCCAGGGCGAAGAGGGCCAAGGCCTGATCTCCGTGGGCGAGCCCCACCAGGGATCCCTCGAGCCCATCGCCGGTGAGCCAGCCCGTGGGGAGGTCCACGCCTTCGTCCCGCAGCCAGGCGGGGCGGCCGATGCGGAGCGGACGGCCTTCCTGCTGGCCCTCCACACCCAAGCCCGCCTTGACGCGACGGTCGGCAACTTCGGGCAGGGGCAGGCCCCCGGTCCGGGCCATGCCCTCCCGGAAAAGGCGCTCGGCCAGGGGGTGGGTGCTCACCTCCTCCAGCGCGGCGGCGAGGCGGAAGGCTTCGTCCTCCCTGATCCCGTTCAAGCGCACACCCAGCAGCTCCAGGCGGCCCGTGGTGAGGGTGCCGGTCTTGTCGAAGACCACCGCCTTCACCTTGGGGGCGGCCTCCAGCACCTCGCCGCCCTTGAGCAGGATGCCGCGGCGGGCGCACTCGCCCACGGCCTGGATGAGCACCATGGGCGTGGCGAGGCCCAGGGCGCAGGGGCAGGCCACCACGAGCACGGCCACGCCCGCCATGAGGCTCTGGGTGGGCGTGGCCTGCTTGGCGAAGGCCAGGAGGCCCGCCAGCAGGGCCAGGGCCAGCACGGTGGGCATGAAGAGGGCGGCGATGCGGTCGGCCAGGAGCTGCAGGGGCGGCTTGGCGGAGAGGGTCTGGCGCACCCGCTGCACCACCTGGGCCAGCAGGGTGGCCTCGCCCACGGCGCGGGCCTCCAGCTCCAGGGTGCCCTCCTGCAGCAGGGTGCCCGCCAGGGCCTCGGCGCCTTCGCGGACATGCACGGGGCGGGGCTCGCCCGTGAGGGAGGAGGTGTCCAGCCAGCCTTCGCCGCCCACCACACGACCATCCACGGGCACGCGCTCGCCGGTCTTCACCCGGAGGCGGTCGCCGGCTTGCACCTGGTCCAGGGGGACCTCGGTCCAGGCGCCTTCCACCTGCTTCTCCGCACCCTTCGTGGAGAGGTGCAGGAGGCCCTGCACGGCCCGCTGGGCCTTCCGCTTGCTGCCCTTCTCCAGGGCCCGGCCGATGACCAGGAGGCTCACCAGCATGGAGGCGGTGTCGAAGTACACGTGGTGGCTCTTGAGCACCACCATGGTGTAGAGGCTCACGCAGAAGGCCATCACGGCGCCGAAGCCCACGAGGCTGTCCGTGTTGGGGCTTCCCAGGCGCACGCGGCGCCAGCCGTTCACGAGGATGGGCCAGCCGCAGTAGAGGAGCACGGGCAGGGCGCTGATCCCGGTGACCCAGGTGAAGATGCCGCGCACGTCGTCGGGGATGGGGTTGGGCTCGTAGACCCGCTCCATGAAGAAAAGCTCGCTGAACCAGCTGCGCCCGATGTCGTGGGCGAAGGCCGCGTACATCACCATGGCGTTCATCATGGCGTTGGCGCCCAGGACGATGGCGAGCACGAGGCGGATGGCCGAGTGGAGGTCGGGCGTGTCGTCGTCGTCGTGCTGCAGCTCCTTGGCCCCGAAGCCGTACTTCGCCAGGTGCGCGGGCAGCTCGTCCTTGCGTACCACGCTGGGGGCGAAGAGCACCTGGGCCACCTCGGACACGGGCTCCACCACGGCCTTCACCACGCCGGGCCGGCTCTGGAGCAGGCCCTCGACCAGGGGCGCGCAGGAGCCGCAGGCGATGCCCTCCACCTTGAGCCAAACCTCGTTGTAGGGACCGGGCGGCAGCTCAGCGTCCCCCTCGCCACCCTTGAACCGCGGGCCCTGCCGCGCGGCCTCCTCAGGCCCCAGGATCTCGAAGACCTGGGCGCAGCCGGGGCAGCAGAAGGCGAAGGCCTCGCCGTGGACGAGCCGCTCCGTGCGCCCCTCGTGGATGGGGGAGAGGCAGAGGTCGCAGTGGGCCTTGGGCGCGTTCATCCGTGCCCCTTCAGCTCCCCGCCCTCCGTGTACAGGAGCTCCACGTGGGGCTCCAGGGCGGCCGCGAGGCGGTGGAAGCGGGGGCTGCTGAAGCGGATGCTCACGTGCAGGTCGCGGAAGTGCTCCCGGGCTTCGGGATCCAGGTCCCGGGCCCGGATCCAGAGGTTGAGGCCGGCCTCCTCCGGCCACACGGGACGGGCGGCCAGCACGGTCCGGGCGAGGCGGTCATAGGGCACCCAGATCCGGGGCCAGCGGGCCGTGAGGGGCCCCCAGCCTTCCTCCAGGAGCAGGCCCTCCGCCCCGACGCCCAGGTGCAGCCAGCGGTGGGGGACGGGCAGGAAGGGGCCCACCCGATACCCGTAGCTGCCCACCCAGGCCTCCAGGTCGCGGAACCAGCGGACCTCGGGCGTGGGCTCCGGGGCGGGCAGGGCCGCCGCCAGGCGGAGCCAGGGATGCAAGGTGGGCGATGGCGCCGGCCGCCGGCTCACGAGCCGGAAGATGCGGCGCCCCAGGGCCTCGGCGACGGCCGCGACCACGGGAGGCTAGCCGTCCGTCTTCAGGCTCTTGGCGAGGAGCTGGGTGCGGATGAAGCCATCCAGGTCCCCGTCCAGCACCTTCTGGGTCTGGCTCGTCTCGTGGCTGGTGCGGTGGTCCTTCACCATCTGGTAGGGCTGCAGGACGTAGGAGCGGATCTGGCTGCCCCAGGCCACGTCGGCCTTCTCGCCGGAGGCCGCGGCCACCTTGTCCTCGAACTTCTGCCGCTCCAGCTCGTAGAGGCGGGCCTTGAGCACCTTCATGGCGGTCGCGCGGTTCTTGATCTGGCTGCGCTCGTTCTGGCAGCTCACCACGATGCCCGTGGGCAGGTGGGTGAAGCGCACGGCGCTTTCCGTGCGGTTCACGTGCTGGCCGCCGGCGCCGCTGGCGCGGAAGACGTCGATCTTGAGGTCCTTCTCGGGGATGTCGATCTCGATGGTGTCGTCCAGCTCGGGGCTCACGTACACCGCCGCGAAGCTGGTGTGACGGCGCTTGGCGGCGTCGAAGGGGCTGATGCGCACCAGGCGGTGCACGCCGGCCTCGGCCCGCAGGTAGCCGTAGGCGAAGGGCGCCTCCACGGTGAAGGTGGCGCCCTTGATGCCCGCCTCCTCCCCGTCCTGGTAGTCGATCATCTCGGTCTTCCAACCCTTCGACTCGCAGTAGCGCAGGTACATGCGCAGCAGCATGGCCGCCCAGTCCTGGCTCTCGGTGCCGCCGGCGCCGGGGGCGATGGCCACGATGGCGTTGTTCTTGTCCAGCTCGCCGCTGAGCATCATCCGCAGCTCGGCGTCCTCCACTGTGCGCCGCAGTTCGGCCTCCACGGCCGTGGCCTCGCCGAGCATGGCGTCATCCTCCTTCGACAGCTCCAGGGCCGTCTCCAGGTCCTCCAGGCCGCCGTCCAGCTTCTTGGCCAGGGCCAGGTCCGCCTGGAGCTGGCCGCGCTGCTGGAGGATGGGCCGGGCGGCATCCGGGTCGTCCCAGAAGCCCGGGGCCAGGGTGCGCTCCTCCGCCTGCTCCAGCTCCAGGGCCTTCCGCTCGGGGTCCAGGTGGGCGTGGAGCTGCCGCACCCGCGGTTCGAGTTCGGCCTTGGCCCGGTTGAGGCTTTCGTAGTCCATGC
>CAZVKM010000194.1:0-2117 GCA_964627685.1 uncultured Solibacteraceae bacterium
GTAGATGCGCAGGCCGGGGCGCGACACGCGGCGCAAGCGGTGGATCACGTTCTCGCCGCCCTTGGTGTACTTGAGGTTGATGATCAGGTAGTTGCGCTCCTCGTGCTCCACCGCCTTGTAGGAGTGGATGTAGCCCTCCTGCTGGAGGATCGAGGAGAGCCGCTCCTTGAGCTTGCTGCTCGGGACCACGACGGCGTCGTGGCCGGCCATGATGCCGTTGCGGATGCGCGTGAGGTAATCGGCGATCGGATCGGTGTTCATGTCGATTCCTCCTTACCAGCTGGACTTCTGGACGCCCGGCAGCTCGCCCTGGAGGGCGTGCTTGCGGAAGCAGAGTCGGCAGAGTTCGAACTTGCGCATGAAGCCGCGGGGACGCCCGCAGGACTTGCAGCGGTTGCGGTGCTGGGTGCTGAACTTGGGCTTCTGGCTGTCTTTGAACTTCTTCGCGGTGCGGGCCATGGGTCCTCTCCGGTCTACTTGCGGAAGGGCATGCCGAGGTGGGCCAGGAGCGCCTTGGCCTCGGCGTCGGTGGGGGCGGAGGTAACGAATGTGATGTTCATGCCCTTCAGCTTGTCCACCTTGGAATAGTCGATTTCCTGGAAGATCACCTGGTCCTTGAGGCCCAGCGTGTAGTTCCCGCGGCCGTCGAAGGAGCGGGTCGGCACGCCGCGGAAGTCGCGGACGCGCGGCAGGCTCAGCGTGACCAGGCGGTCGAAGAACTCCCACATGCGGGGGCCGCGCAGGGTCACCATGCAGGCGATGGGCATGCCGGCGCGGAGCTTGAACTGGGCGACGCTCTTCTTCGCCTTGCGCACGATGGCCTTCTGGCCCGTGATGGCGGTGAGCTCCTCGACGGCGGTGTCCAGGACCTTGATGTTCTGGATCGCGTCGCCGACGCCCATGTTGATGACGATCTTCTCGAGCTTCGGCACCTGCATGGCGCTGGTGTAGCCGAACTCCTGCTTGAGGGCGGGCACCACCTTGGTGGTGTAGTGAGCCTTGAATCGAGGCTCGGTCATGGTTCCTCCATTTCCGTAGGGGCCAGCACGCGTCCGGGGGCCCGTTTCGGGGCGGACTCGAGCTTCCGGCGCCGTCCAGCGGTCGTCCGGTGAAGCCCTAGGGGTTCGGGAGTGCGGAGGGGGCTTGGGCGGTCCCGTTTCCCCTCGGCCTCAGGTTGTGGGAAAGACCCGCCGGAATCCCAGGGATGGAAGCGGCGGAAGGGCCATTCTCCCACGGAGAATGGCCCATTCAAAGCGGAAAGATCAGGCCGGGCGCTTGCGGGAGGGCTTCCCGCCGGCGTTGAAGGCCACGTTGGAGGCGTGGATCGGGGCCTCCTTGGCCACGATGCCGCCCTCCTCCCCGGTCTGGGGGTTGGGCTTGACCGCCCGCTTCACCAGGTTGACCCCGGTGACCAGGACGCGGTTCGTGCTGGGGCTCACCTTGGCGATGGTCCCCACCTTGCCCTTGTCCTTGCCGGCGATGACGATGACTTCGTCGCCCTTCTTGAACTTCATCTTGGTGGTCGCTTCCATCAGATCACCTCAGGGGCAAGCGAAACGATCTTCATGTACTTGCGCTCGCGGAGCTCGCGGGCCACGGGTCCGAAGACGCGGGTGCCCACCGGTTCGCCGTCCTTCTTGATGATGACGGCGGCGTTCTCGTCGAAGCGGATGTAGGAGCCGTCCTTGCGGCGGTAGGCCTTGCGCTGGCGGACGATCACCGCCTGCACCACGGCCTTCTTCTTCACCGTGCCGCCGGGGATCGCCTCCTTCACGGACGCGGTGATGACGTCGCCCAACTGGGCGGTCTTCCCCACGCCGCCCCCGAGGGGCAGGATGCAGCAGATCTTCTTGGCGCCGGAATTGTCGGCGACCGTGAGCATGGAACCCATCTGGATCATGTCGGCTCCTTACTCGCCAGCCTTCTGGACGATCTCGAGGACCGCCCAGCGCTTGCGCTTGGACATCGGACGGGCCTCGACGATCTTCACCACGTCGCCGACGGCGCAGGTGTTGTTCTCGTCGTGGGCCATGAACTTCTTCGTCTGCTTCACGGTGCGGTGGTAGAGGGGGTGCTGGAACTTGCGCTCCACCTTCACGACCACCGTCTTGTCGGCG
>CAZVKM010000194.1:2127-7220 GCA_964627685.1 uncultured Solibacteraceae bacterium
TTCTCTAGGCTCATGGGCGGCTCCTCACTTCCCTTCCGCTTTCTGGGCCATCTTCTGGCTCAGGGCGGACTTCACGCGCGCGAGCTCGCGGCGCGTCTTGCGGATCTCGGCGGTGTTCTCCACCTGGCCCACGGCGTGCTGGAAGCGCAGGGTGAAGCGCTTCGCGGCCAGCTCGGCCTCGAGCTGGGCCAGCTCGTCCACGCCCTTGGCGGTGAGGTTGCTGAACGGGTTCTTTTTGCTCATCGTCGTCTCCCTCATTCCTCAGGCGGCGTGCGGGTGATGAATTCGGAAGCCACGGAGAGCTTCATCTGGGCCAGGCGCAGCGCCTCCCGCGCCGTCGTCTCGTCCACGCCCTCCATCTCGAAGAGGATGCGGCCGGGGCGGATCACCGCCACCCAGCCGTCCGGCGCGCCCTTGCCGCTGCCCATGCGGGTCTCGGCGGGCTTCGACGTGGTGGGCCGGTCGGGGAAGATGCGGATCCAGATCTTGCCGCCGCGCTTGATGTGGCGCGTCATGGCGATACGGGCCGCCTCGATCTGGCGGTTCGTGAGCCAGCAGTGCTCCATCGCCTTGAGGCCGAAGTCGCCGAAGGCGAGCTCGTGGCCCCGGGTGGCGACGCCGCGGGTGCGGCCCTTCTGGACTTTGCGGTTCTTGACCTTCTTGGGCATCAGCATGGGGTCACCTCACCGCTTCGTGGTTTCGAGGACGGCCTCGCCGAGGTTCACCCACACCTTGACCCCGATGATTCCGTAGGTGGTGTTGGCTTCGGCGAATCCGTAGTCCACGTTGGCGCGGATGGTCTGCAGCGGCATCTGGCCGCTGAGGTAGTCTTCCGTGCGGGCGATCTCGGCGCCGTTCAGGCGGCCGGAGACCTTGATCTTGAAGCCTTTGGCGCCGAAACGGATGGCGGCCTCCTCGGCCTTGCGCATGGCGCGGCGGAAGGCGATGCGGCGCTCGAGCTGCTGGGCGACGCCCTCGGCGACGAGCTGGGCGTCGATCTCAGGCTTCTTGATCTCCTGGATGTCGACGGCCACGGGGCGCTTCAGCTTCTTCTGCAGGTCCTCGCGCAGCTTGTCGATCTCGGCGCCCTTGCGGCCGATCACGATGCCGGGGCGGGCCGTGAAGATGCGGATGGTGACCTTGTCGGCCGCGCGCTCGATGTCGATCTTGCTGATCATCGCGTTCAGTGCGTGGAGCTGGGCCTTGAGCTCCTTGCGGAGCTTCAGGTCCTCGTGGAGCAGCGTCGCGTACTCGCGCTTGCTGAACCACTTGCTCTTCCACGCCTTGCTGTGGACGACCCGGAAACCGTAGGGATGGACTTTCTGGCCCATGGATTACTCCTCCCCGGCAACGGCAGCTTCGGCCAGCTGCAGGGTGATGTGGCAGGTGCGCTTCTGGGTCCGGTAGGCACGGCCCATGGGCGCGGGGCGGACGCGCTTCATGCGGAAGCCCTCGTCCACGAAGGCGGTCTTGACCACCAGGCCGTCGGGATCGACGGAGGGGTTCTTGTCCATGGCGTTGGCCACGGCGCTGTCCAGGAGCTTGCGGATGGGGTCAGAGGCGAACTTCTTGGTGGACGCGAGGATCCACTGGGCCTCGGCGATCTTCTTGCCGCGGATCAGGTCCACGACCAGGCGCGCCTTCTGGGCGCTGCCGCGGAGGTGGCGGACGGTGGCGGAGGAAACGATGTCAGCCATGGTCACTTCCCCTTGGCCTTGGCGTCGGCCTTGCCGGCGTGGCCCTTGAAGGTGCGGGTGAGGGCGAACTCGCCCAGCTTGTGCCCGACCATGTTTTCGGTGACGTACACGGGAATGAACTTGTTGCCGTTGTGGACGGCGAGGGTGAGTCCGATCATCTGGGGGACCACCGTGGAGCGGCGGGACCAGGTCTTGATCACACGCTTGTCGCCCACGGCGGAAGCCGCCGACACCTTCTTTTCGAGGTGGGCATCGATGAAGGGACCCTTCTTCAGAGAACGAGCCATGGTTCAGTCTCCTAGTTGATCCGCTTGATGATGAACTTGGCGGTGCGACGGTTGTGGCGGGTCTTGTGACCGCGCGTCGGCTGGCCCCAGGGCGTCACAGGGTGACGGCCACCGGAGGTCTTGCCTTCGCCACCACCGTGCGGATGGTCGACGGGGTTCATGGCCACACCGCGGACGGTGGGACGAACGCCGAGCCAACGACGACGACCAGCCTTGCCAAGCTGGATGTTCTCGTGCTGCAGGTTGCCCACCTTGCCGATGGTCGCCATGCACTCGAGGTGGATCTTGCGGACTTCGCCGCTCATCAGGCGGACCTGGGCGTAGTCGCCGTCCTTCGCCAGCAGCTGGGCGAAGGCGCCGGCGGCGCGGCAGATCTGACCACCCTTGCCGGGCTTCAGCTCGATGTTGTGGACTTCGGTACCGATGGGGATGGCGCGCAGGGGGAGCGCGTTGCCCACCAGGATGTCGGCGTCCTTGCCGGACACCACGGTGCGGCCCACTTCGAGGCCGTCGGGGGCCACGATGTAGCGCTTCTCGCCGTCGGCGTACACGAGCAGGGCGATGCGGGCGGTGCGGTTGGGATCGTACTCGATCGTCGCGACCTTGGCCGGGATGCCGGCCTTGTTCCGCTTGAAGTCGATGATGCGGTACTTCTTCTTGTGGCCGCCGCCGATGTGGCGGGTGGTGATGCGGCCCGTGTTGGAACGTCCGCCGGTGCGATCTTTCTTCGCGACCAGGGAGCGCTCGGGCTTGTCAGCCGTGATCTCCTCGAAGCCATGCTTGGACATGCCGCGCTGGCCGGGGGAGGTGGGCTTGAGCAGCTTGATGCTCATGGGATTCCTCTTGCCTCAGGGTTGGAAAAAGTGGCGGACGATAGTGGGCAATGCTTTTCCGTCCGCCCGTTGGGGTTCGACCCCGCCGATTACTCGGCGGTGGGGACCTCGAGCAGCTCCACGTAGGCCTTCTTGCGGGGCCCGGTGGTGCCGACGAAGCGGCCGAGGCGCTTGGTGCGGGAGGGGATGCGCACGGTGCGCACGCTCTTCACCTTCGCGCCGAGGAGCACCTCGACGGCCTCCTCGATCTGGTGCTTGGTGGCCCAGGAGGCCACTTCGAACACCTGCACGTTGGACTCGCGCAGGATCTGGCCCTTCTCGGTGAGGAGGGGCTTGCGGATCACTTCGAAGATCTTGGTCACGGCTTCACCTTCTCCTGGAGGGCCAGCACGGCGTCCTTGGAGAACACCACCTGGTCGTACTTGAGGAGTTCGTAGACGTTCACGCCGAGGCTCTCGATGGTCTGGAAGCGGATGCAGTTGCCGGCGGCGAGCTGCAGCTTCTCGCTGCCCTCGACACCGACCAGCAGGGCGCTGCCGTTGACACCGAGCTTGCCCATGGTCTGCACGAGACCCTTGGTCTTGTGGGAGGCGAGCTCCCAGCTCTCGACCACCACCACCTGGCCCTTGGCGAGCTTGGCGGAGAGGGCGTGGCGCAGGGCGACGCGGCGGTTGCGGGCGCTGAAGCCCATCTCGTAGGAACGGGGGTGGGGACCGTGCACGGTGGCGCCGCCCTTCCACAGCGGGGAGCGGATGGAGCCCATGCGGGCGCGGCCGGTGCCCTTCTGCTTCCAGAGCTTCTTGCCGGCGCCGGAGACTTCCCACTTGTCCTTGGTCTTGGCGGTGCCGGAGCGGCGGGCCGCGAGGAAGGCGCGGACGGCTTCCCAGATCAGGTGCTGGTTGATCTCTTCGAGCTTGAAGACCTCAGGCAGCAGGTCGACGTTGCCGGCGGCCTTGCCCTCGAGGTTCAGAACGGGATGCTGGAAGGTCATGATCAGGCCTCCTGCTTGATGACGACGTACCCACCCTTGGGGCCGGGGACGGCACCCTTGATGAGCAGCAGGTTGTTCTCGAGATCCACCTTGGCGATCTCCAGGTTCCGCACGGTCACCTGGGAGTTGCCCATCTGGCCACCCATGCGCATTCCGGGGAACACACGGCTGGGGTAGCTGGATCCGCCGATGGAACCGGGGGCGCGGTGGAACATGGAGCCGTGCGTGGCGCGGCCACCCTTGAAGTTGTGGCGCTTCATGACGCCGGCGAAGCCCTTGCCCTTGGAGGTGCCGATGACGTGCACCTTGGACTTGGCCTCGAAAAGGCTCACGAGGACGCTGTCGCCGGGCTTGGCGGCGTCGGCGGCTTCCACCTTGAACTCACGGAGGACGCGGACGGGGGCGACGCCGTGCTTCTCGGCGTGGCCCTTCTCGGCCTTGGAGGCGCGCTTGCCGCCGTTGGCATCGACGAAGCCCACCTGGATGGCCTCGTAGCCGTCCTTCTCGGTGGTCTTGCGCTGCACGACGACACACGGGCCGGCCTGGATGACCGTCACGGGGACGACCTGGCCCTGCTCGTTGAAGATCTGGGTCATGCCCAGCTTCTTACCGATGATTCCCTTGGTCATGTCTCTCCCCTTCCCTTACCGGTTGCCCTGACGGCTGAACACCTTGATCTCGACGTCGACGCCCGCGGGCAGGTCGAGACGCATCAGGGTGTCCACCGTGTTCTGGGTGGGGTTGAGGATGTCCAGGAGGCGCTTGTGGGTGCGGACCTCGAACTGGTCACGGGCCTTCTTGTCCACGTGGGGACTGCGGTTGACCGTGAACTTGTTGATGCGCGTGGGAAGGGGAATGGGTCCCGCGACCTGCGCTCCGGTGCGCTTGGCGGTGTCGACGATCTCCTTGGTGCTCTGGTCGAGCAGACGGTGATCGAAGGCACGCAAACGAATGCGGATGTTGTCCTTCATTGTCACTCCATTGGGACGCCGTGCGTCCATAGATGTGGGGCGCTGACGACCGCCCTGGGTTGATCCGCCTCCTTGACAGAGGCAGGCCGTCCAGAATAGCAAAAGCCACTTGAAATTCAAGCGGCTTTTCCGGGGATTCCATCCCGGCCCGGGGGGCCAGGGAGGGGAACGTATGAGGAAGGCGGGTGGCCTTCACCCCCCGGAAGAGGGGCCGTCGGTGATCATCCGGGGCCGGACCGTGATCCGGCCCCGGGGGAGAAATTACTTAACTACTTGGAACCCTTGACCTTGGCGATGACTTCTTCCGCCACGTT
>CAZVKM010000195.1:0-7147 GCA_964627685.1 uncultured Solibacteraceae bacterium
GGGCCAGCCGACCAACCCCCGCCTGCACCGGACACCCGGGAACACGACCTGTCGAAACCGGTCACCCCCCTGAGGACGGAGTCCCATCATGGCCAGGGGCGGGGGTCCTGGCAAGCTGGGGGGATGCGAGGACCCCGGCTCACCTCGGATCGGCTCCGCCTCGTGCGGTGGGAGCCCGGGCATCTCGCCCCTTTCGAGGCCATGGGACAGGATCCGGAGGGGATGGCATGGTTCCCGGGACAGCTCAGCCCTGAGGAGAGCCGGGATCTCGTGGCGCGCTTCGAGGCGCACTTTGAGCAGCATGGGTTCGGATTCTGGGCGGTGGAGCGGAAGGAGGATGGCGCCTTCCTCGGTACGGCCGGGCTTTCGATCCCGACCTTCGAGGCTCCCTTCACGCCCTGCGTCGAAGTGGGCTGGCGCCTGGCCAGGTGGGCGTGGGGGCAGGGCTTCGCCACGGAGGCGGCCCGGGCGGCCCTGACCCACTGTTTTGTCGAGGTGGGCCTCCGGGAAATCCTGAGCTGGACGGTGCCGGGCAACCAGCGCTCCCTGGCCGTCATGGCCCGGCTGGGGTTCCAGCCCCAGGGTGTCTTCGAACATCCGAGGCTGCCGCTCGGGCATCCCCTGCGCCTCCACCTGCTCCATCGGCTGCCTTGTGACGCCTGGATTTGAGCGGGAAGTCTGTTGTTGCCGTTAGGATGGAAGCAGGAGGGGCTGTGTTCGAGCATCGGGGCAGTGTGTTCGTGGTGTCGGCCCCGTCCGGGACGGGCAAGTCCACCCTCAGCCAGCGCCTGGTGCAGAACGTCCCCGGCCTGATCTTTTCCATCTCCTTCACCACCCGGGCCCCACGTCCCGGGGAGGTGGATGGGAAGGACTATTTCTTCATCGATGAAGCCAAGTTCGATGCCATGGTCGCCCGCGGCGAGTTCGTGGAGTGGGTCGAGGTCTACGGCCGGAAGTACGGCACCGGCCGCACCTGGCTCGAGAGTGTGCTGTCCACGGGCCAGGACGTGCTGCTGGACATCGAGACCACCGGGGCCCGTAACCTGCGGGAGGCCATCCCGGACGCCCACATGATCTTCATCCTGCCGCCCTCCGCCCGGGTCCTCGAGGGCCGCCTCCGGGGGCGGGGCAAGGACAGCGAAGAGCAGATCCGGATGCGGATGCAGCACGCGCGGCATGAGCTGGAGCTTTTCGAGGCCTATGACCACCTCATCGTGAACGATGACCTGGAGCGGGCCTACCGCCTCCTGGAGAGCGTGGTGATGGCCACCCGGTCCAGCCGGGGGCGCATGGCCAACGAGGCCAAGAAGATCCTCTCGGGGTTCTAGGCCCTGGGGCGGATCGCGGGGCCCTTGGGGCGCACGGCGCCCCGGCCGATCTATGCTGGGAGGACTCCCGGGCCTTCGGTCCGGGCCCCGTCCAAGGAAACCCATGATGCCGTTCCTCAAGAAGCACTGGATGTGGATGACCTTCGCCGGCACGGCGGTGGTGTATGCGCCGCTCTCGGGCAAGGCGGAGGACCGGCAGAAGCTCCGGAACCTGGAGACCCTGGCCGAGGTGATGGGCCTGGTGCAGAAGCAGGGCGTGGATGTCCCCACCCCGAAGCAGCTCACCCACAGCGGCATCCAGGGCATGCTCCACACCCTGGATCCCCACTCCAACTACATGGATGAGTCGGAGTTCCGGTTCATGCGGGAGGAGCAGAAGGGCAGCTTCTTCGGCATCGGGGCCATCATCCAGCAGCAGGAGCAGGGCATCGCCATCGTCACCCCGATCAAGGGGGGGCCCTCCGAGCGGCTGGGGGTGCGGGCCGGTGACCTCATCAAGGACATCGACGGGACCACCACCGAAGGGATGAGCAGCAACCAGGCCCTCCAGAA
This sequence comes from uncultured Solibacteraceae bacterium, assembly GCA_964627685.1. GTDB lineage: Bacteria > Acidobacteriota > Holophagae > Holophagales > Holophagaceae > JAFDVN01. Next base: position 1,881 of record CAZVKM010000195.1, read on the forward strand.
GCTCCGGGGCGAGAAGGGCACCCTCGTGCGGATCAAGGTGCAGCGGCCCGGCTTCCCGGAGCTGCTCAGCTTCGAGATCCCCCGCGCCGAGATCCCCACCAACAGCGTCTACCAGTCCTTCATGCTGAACGGCGACACGGGCTACATCTTCATCAAGGACTTCGGCGAGACCACCTCCGACGAGTTCGAGCGGGCCGTCAACGCCCTCAAGAAGCAGGGCATGCGCCAGCTGGTGTTGGACCTCCGCGGCAATGGGGGCGGCCTGCTGGATGCGGCCATCGGCATCGGCCGTCAGCTCCTGGGGCCCGATCAGCTCATTGTGAGCCAGAAGGGCCGCGATGGCCGGGATGAGATCCAGACCCGGACCCCCAAGGGCACGATGCTGGACCCCTTCCCCATGGTGGTGCTCGTGAACCGGGCCACCGCCTCCGCCTCGGAGATCGTGGCGGGGGGCGTGCAGGATCACGACCGGGGCCTCATCGTGGGGCAGACCTCCTGGGGCAAGGGGCTGGTGCAGAGCCTCCTGACCATCGGCCGCAGCCGGGGGCTGGCCCTCACCACCGCACGCTACTACACCCCCTCGGGCCGCTGCATCCAGCGGGACTACACCCATGGGCTCGATGACTACTACAACCCGGAGGAAGAGAAGGAGGGGAAGGAGGCCAAGCCGGCCGGCCCCGAGTTCAAGACGGACCTCGGCCGTCCCGTCTTCGGCGGGGGGGGGATCACCCCGGATGTGGCTGTGGAGGCGGGGAAGATCACGCCCTTCATGGCCAACCTCCGCTTCAAGCACAGCGCGTTCTTCCGGTTCGCGGTGCTGGAGAAGGATCGCCATGGCGTGAAGCAGGGGCAGCGGGCGGACGCGGAAGTCCTGGAGCGGTTCAGGGAGTGGCTGGCCGTGGAGAAGATCGTCTACACGGATGCGGACTGGGGAGCGAACCGCGAGACCATGCTGGATCAGCTCTCCATTGAGATGCAGAACGTCACCTACGGCATCGAGGCGGGCAGCAAGCTCCAGATGGAGCGGGATCCCGTGGTCCAGAAGGCCCTCGAGGTGCTGCCCGAAGCGGCCAAGCTGCTCCAGAAGAAGCAGTTGACCCTGCAGGCTCGGCCAGATCGCTCCGCCCGGAACGGGGTGCTCGCCCCCCAGGGCTTGGAGATCGGCTGACGTCATAAACACCGATTATTCGGTCATAAAAAAATCTGTATTTTGGGGGAGCGCCCCCGTATGCTGAAGGCCTTCCGAGCCGGAGGCCCCCATGGATTTCACCCTGCCCGACCACGTCGAAGCCCTCCGTGAGGAGGTGCGCAAGTTCGCCGAGAAGGAGATCCGTCCCAAGGTCATGGAGTGGGACGAGCACAAGACCTTCCCCATGGAGGTGGTGAAGCAGCTGGGCGAGATGGGCATGCTCGGCGTGATCTTCCCCGAGCAGTACGGCGGCGCCGGCATGGGCTACCTGGAATACGCCGTGGTGGTGGAGGAGCTCTCCCGGGTGGATGGCAGCGTGGGCATCACGGTGGCCGCCCACAACAGCCTCTGCTCCAACCACATCTACGCCATGGGCACCGAGGCCCAGAAGCAGCGGTGGCTGAAGCCCCTGGCCAGCGGCCAGGTGCTGGGCGCCTGGGGCCTCACGGAGCCCGAGGCCGGCAGCGACGCCGGCGCCCAGCGCACCGTCGCCAAGAAGGAGGGCAGCCACTGGGTCATCAACGGCGCCAAGAACTTCATCACCCACGGCACCGTGGGCGACATCGCCGTGGTCATGGCCCGCACCCGTCCCGGCCACGGGACGGACGGCATCAGCGCCTTCGTGTTGGAGAAGGGCATGAACGGGTTCAAGGCCGGCAAGCAGGAGAACAAGCTGGGCCTGCGGGCCTCCGACACCTCCGAGCTGATCATGGAGGACGTGAAGGTCACCGACGAGCACATGCTCGGCGGCGAGGGTGTGGGCTTCAAGCAGGCCATGACCACCCTGGATGGCGGCCGCATCAGCATCGGGGCGCTGGGCCTGGGCATGGCCCAGGGCGCCTTCGAGGAGAGCGTGAAGTACGCCAAGCAGCGCAAGACCTTCGGGCGCCCCATCGCGGAGCACCAGGCCATCGCCTTCAAGCTGGCGGACATGCAGGTGCAGGTGGAGGCCGCCCGGCTCCTCATCTACAAGGCCGCCAACCTCAAGGACCAAGGCAAGCCCTACGCCAAGGCCGCCAGCATGGGGAAGCTCTACAGCTCCGAGATCGCCTGCAAGGTGGCCGACGAGGCCGTGCAGATCCACGGCGGCTACGGCTACATCAAGGACTACCCCGTGGAGAAGTACTACCGCGACGTGAAGCTCTGCACCATCGGCGAGGGCACCAGCGAGGTGCAGCGCATGGTCATCGCCCGGTACCTGATGAAGGAATTCTGAGGAGGAGAGAACCCCTCCCCGACCTACATGTCCTTGAAGGGACCGGTTGGTTTGCGCGTCTCCTTCTTGGAGGGAGGGGGCGTTGGAGGCACAGGCTTGGCGGCGGAGGAAGCTCCCGGAGGCGGGGCTTCACCGCCGCGCGGGAGGGTCACGAGGCGAAGGGGAATGAGGGGCAAGTCAACTTCGGGCGTTTTGGGAACCGGGCCCAACCTGCGCCCCTTGGCATCGATGTAATAGCGATCACCTGGCGTGGCGGGATCTGAAACGATGGCGACGCCGAATCGGTCAAAGGTCGCGGATCCTGAATAGGGGCCCAGCACTTTGTTGCCTTTGGGATCGATGAAGTAGTAGGGCTCCTTGAGCCCTTTGGGACCCATGGGTTGGACACACGCCATTCCGTAAGCATTGAAAGAACTGGCATCGTTGAAAGGGCCGAGCACCCGGGTTCCCGTCCGGTCCCAAAACTCGACGAGGTCCTCCTTCTCCCAGGGATGGATGAGAACCAGGCCGCACCGGAACACCCGGGCGGCCCGCTCATGGACCTTCAGCTTGCCCACCAGGAGGGTGTTCCCCTTCCGATCCATGAATCCCCGGACATCCGAATGGGAATTACCTGCCAGGATGGGCACCCAGCCGTCCACGAAGTCACCAAGCACATGACGTTCTGGAATGAACTTCCGGAGGTCCACCCATTGTCCTTTGGGGTCGACGAAGATGCCTCTGATCTTCCCGATGGGAAGGTGCAGCAGTCCGTCGGAAAAGACCGTTTCATGCTTATTGGCGAAAATGAGATCCAAGCTCGGGGCCTCGGACAGGTTGAAGAGCTCCCTGTGGGCATCGACCCATGGGCCCAGATCGAGGACCAGCTTTCCGGTGGTGTCGATGAGTCCCTGCAGCGATTCACTGCGGGAGCGATTGTCGAGCGTTTTGAACACCACGGCGTAGCCTTCTGAGAAGTCGCTGGCGAACGCGTATTGGGGTGGAATGGCGATCTTGCCTTCAGCATTCTTGAAGCCATAGAGGAACCCTTGCCCTTTGACATGCTCCTGGAACCGGACGAGCAAGTCGGCCGATCGGGGCTTGGGGCTTTGGGCGACCACAGCCTGGGGTGTGAGCAAGAGCCCCGTCCATAGGGCAGGGGTCAGCAATGAGAGCCGGGGGAAGGGCATGAGCGTAAACCTCGGGGTGGGTGAGCGATGGTATCGAAGTCCCCTGGGGGATCGGAAGGTCGTTCGAGTCACAGATATAGGCGTTGACTGGGAAGGAACTTGATTGGCAGCACGGCCCGGGGTGCAATGGGGGGTTCCCCAGGAGCCTCCATGCGTGTCGCCCACCTGCTCGCCGCTGCGTCGCTGACGCTGGCCGCCCAGACCCCCTTCCAGATCGCGGACATGTTCAAGGTGCAGCGGGTGGCCGATGCCACCGTGAGCGCCCAGGGCGACCTCGCCTGGCAGGTGGGCACCGTGGACCTCGAGGCCAACAAGGTGGTGAACCGCCTCTGGATCCGCTGGGCCGCCAAGAACAACGGGATCACGGGCAACGGGATGATCCTCGACACGGGCGCCGGCAGCGCCTCCCGTCCCCGCTTCAGCCCCGATGGGGCCAAGGTGGCCTACAGCCAGGGCGGCCAGCTCTGGGTGCTGGACCTGGCCACGAACATGCGCACCCAGATCACCAAGCACAGCGCCGGGGCCAGCGGCCACGTGTGGAGTCCTGATGGGAAGTGGCTCGCCTTCCTGGGCACCACCGTGCCCAGCGGCAACGACGCGGAGAACGTGGCCTATCAGCAGGCGAAGGAGGCCTCCAAGGTGAAGGCCACCCTCATCAAGTCCCTCATGTTCCGCCACTGGAACGAGTGGCGGGACCCCATGCAGGTGGGCCACCTCTACATAGTGAAGGCCGATGGCAGTGAGGCCCCGAAGGACCTCACCGCCGGCTGGAAGCACGATGTGCCCGACTTCGGTGACACGGGCGCGGGCGACCCCTTCAGCTGGGCCCCCGACGGCTCCGCCCTCGTCTTCGGCTCCCACGAGGAGGCGGCCAAGGGCGACAGCACCAACGGCGACCTCTACGAGGTGAAGGTGGCGGCCCCGGGCCAGATCCGGAAGCTCACCACCAACCCGGCCATGGACAACACCCCCCGCATCAGTCCCGACGGCAAATACCTGGCCTACCGTGCCCAGCAGCGCCCGGGCTTCGAGTCCGACCGCTTTGAGCTGCGGGTCATGGAGCGGGCCACGGGCAAGATCATCGCCACCACGGAGAAGGTGGACCTCAGCTTCGAGGACCTGCAGTGGCAGGGCAGCGACCTCATCACCGCGGCGGTGGAGCAGGGCCGCCATCCCCTCTACCGCTGGACCCCGGGCAAGACCCCCGTGAAGCTCACCCCGGGCGGCCACCTCGCCAGCTTCGCCGTGAACGGGGCGAACGTGGTGGGCGTCGAGGCCCGCTATGCCAAGCCGCCCGAAGTGGTGCGCGTGCACACGGCCACGGGGCAGGTGGAGACCCTCACCCGCCTCAACGCCGGCTTCACCGCGAACCTGAGCAAGACCGAGGAGATGTGGTTCGAGGGCGCCTTCGGGGAGAAGGTGCACGCCTTCACCTTCAAGCCCGCCAACTTCGACCCCGCCAAGAAGTACCCCGTGGCCTTCCTCATCCACGGCGGGCCCCAGAGCCCCTGGACCGACGGCTGGAGCTACCGGTGGAACCCGCAGGTGTGGGCGGGCCGCGGCTACCACGTGGTGATGATCAACTTCCACGGGTCGGGCAGCTACGGGCAGGCCTTCTGCGACCAGATCAGCGGCGATTGGTCCGGCGCCGTGATGACGGACCTCATGAAGGGGCTCGACGCCTACCTCAAGG
>CAZVKM010000196.1:0-7141 GCA_964627685.1 uncultured Solibacteraceae bacterium
AGACGTCCTTGTAGATGGAGTTCATCTTGCCCTCGACGATCTTCTCGACGATGTTCTCGGGCTTGCCGGTGGCCAGGGCCTGGGCGCGCGCGATCTCCTTCTCCTTCTCGATGAAGTCGGGGGTGACCTCATCCTTCGTCACGAAGCGGGGGGCGGGATCGGCGGCGGCGATGTGCATGGCGATCTCCTTCACCATGCGCTGGAAGGACTCGTTGCGGGCCACGAAGTCCGTCTCGGAGTTCACTTCCACGAGGACGCCCACACGGCCACCGGGGTGGATGTAGGCCTCGACGATGCCCTCGGCCGCAATGCGGTCGGACTTCTTCTCGGCGGCGGCGAGGCCCTTCTTGCGGAGCCACTCCACGGCCTTCTCCATGTCCCCGGCGTTCTCCTCCAGGGCCTTCTTGCAGTCCATCATCCCGAGACCGGTCTTCTCGCGGAGTTCCTTCACGTCCTGGGCGGTGTAAGCCATGTTCAATCTCCTGAATCAGGTGTCGTCTTCAAAACTTCAGCCACCTGCGAGTCGTCACCGGTGGCTGAAGGATGCGGGAAGGAAGCGGCTTAGGCTTCCGCGCCCTCGCCCATCTTCTCGGCCATCATCTGCTTCATGGCCTCGTTGTTGCCCTTGTCCTGGAAGGACGCGCGGCCCTCGATGATGCTGTCGGCCACGCGCTCGGTGAAGAGCAGGATGGAGCGGATGGCGTCGTCGTTGCCGGGGATCACGAAGTTGATCTTGTCGGGATCGCAGTTGGTGTCGACGATGCCCACGACGGGGATGCCCATCTTGCGGGCCTCGGTCACGGCGATGTCCTCACGGTGGGGATCCACGACGAAGATGACGTCGGGGAGGCCGCGCATGTCCTTGATGCCGTGGAAGGCGGCATCGAGCTTCTCGCGCTGGCGGGTGAGGGTCAGGATCTCCTTCTTGGAGAGCTGGGCCGTCTTGGAGGGATCGGCGAGCATGGCATCCAGCTCGCGGAACTTCTCGAGGCTCTTCTTGATGGTGGCGAAGTTGGTGAGCATGCCGCCCAGCCAGCGGTTGTTCACGTAGAAGGCGCCGCAGCGGGCGGCCTGCTCGGCGATGAGCTCCTGGGCCTGGGGCTTGGTGCCCACGAAGAGGAAGGTCTTCCCCTGGGAGGCGGCCTTGGTCAGGAAGCCGGCGGCCTGGTTCCACAGGCGGAGCGTCTTCTGGAGGTCGATGATGTAGATGCTGTTGCGGGCGCCGAAGATGTACTTCTTCATCTTGGGGTTCCAGCGCTTGGTCTGGTGACCGAAGTGCACGCCGGCTTCGAGCAGTTCCTTCATTTGGATGGCAGCCATGAGGCCTCCCTGTGAGGTGGGATGAAGGCGGGGGATCTTCCCGCCCGATTCGACCGTCTGCGACGGCCCGGTGGAGCAAAAACAGGGGGGATCCGAAGATCCCCCCTGGAGAGAACGGTATTAGCGCTTGCTGTACTGGAAGCGACGACGGGCGGCCTTCTGGCCGGGCTTCTTACGTTCCTTCATGCGGGGGTCGCGGGTCAGGAGACCGGCGCCGCGCAGGAGGCTGCGGAGCTGCTCGTTGTAGCCGAGGAGGGCGCGGGAGATGCCCATGCGGATGGCGGAGGCCTGGCCGGCGGGGCCGCCACCCACCACGGTGATGTGGAGGTCGAACTTGCCGTTCAGGTCGGAGAGCACGAGGGGCTGGTGCACCATCATGCGCAGCACGGCGTTGGGGAAGTAGGACTCGAGGCTGCGGCCGTTGACGTTGATCTTGCCGGTGCCGGGACGCAGGAAGGCGCGAGCGGCGGCCGTCTTGCGGCGACCGGTTCCGTAGTAGCTGCTGGTGGTGGCCATGGGTTCCTCGGTTCCTTACTTGGCGGACTTGACGACTTCGAGGGGCTGGGGCTGCTGGGCGGCGTGATCGTGCTGGGCGCCGGCATAGACCTTCAGCTTGCGGTACATCTGGCGACCGAGGGGGCCCTTGGGCAGCATGCCCTTCACGGCCTTCTCGACGATGCGCTCGGGGTGCTTCTCGACCATCACCTTGGCCGGGATGCTCTTCATGGAGCCGGGCTGGGTGGTGGGCACCTCGTGGTAGACCTTCTGGGTGAGCTTCTTGCCCGTGAACACCGCCTTGTCGGCGTTGATCACGACGACGTGGTCGCCGGTGTCGATGAAGGGGGTCCAGGTGGGCTTGTTCTTGCCCGCCAGCACCTCGGCGACGAGGGAGCTCAGGCGGCCCACGGGCACGCCGGTCGCGTCCACCAGGAACCACTGGCGCTTCAGTTCATTGCCTTTGGGGAAGAAGGTGCTCATGGAATGCTCCGGATTCGGCTCGGGCTGCGCCGACACGTACCTCAGGGCCGAGTCGTCACAGAAGGAAGATGCTATCGCCCGGAGGCGGGGGGGTCAAGGTGGAATTTCCCCGGAAGGGCCCCCGGGGGGCTCAGGCTCCGGCCAGCTTCCACAGCTCCTGCGCCACCCGCTGGGCGCCCAGGCCATCGATGAGCTGCATGCCGTCCCGGACCTGCTCCTGGCGGGACTCCTGCCCTTCGGGGCCCAGCCACTGGGTCAGGGCCTCCTGGACGATGAGGGGGTCCGCCTCGGTGCCGACGCCGAGGCCGAAGCAGGCATTGGCCTGGGCGAGGTCCCCGAGGATGCCACCCTGGCGCTCGTTCTGTCCCCAGGCGGCCGCGGGCACCCCCAGGCAGATGGCCTCGGCGAGGGTGACCCCCCCGGCGCACCAGAGGGCATCGTGGTCCTGGAGGCGGCGGGTGAGGTTCGGGAGGCTCCGGGCCACGGTGCAGCCTGGGAAGGGATCCCCCTCGACCCCATTGGGGGCCAGGAGGGTGCAGGTGCCCCGCCACCGGTCCTCCCCGGCCAGGGTCCGCAGCACCTCGAAGGCCCTTTGGGCGAGCCCGGGCCCGTCGCTGCCTCCGAAGGTCACGAGCAGCTTGTGGACGGCGAGGGGCTGGAGGGGCTCCCGCTTGGGGCGCTGCTCGAGGGCCACCTTGTCCACCACCACGAAGGCGGCGCCCCGCACCACCCGGCAGCGGTCGTGCATGGTCTCGAAGGGGCGCATCTTCTGGCCGTTCACCACGCGGAGGGGATGGTCATCCCAGCGCACCCCTTCCAGGTAGGGCTGGAAGAGGAGGTCCCCCGCCTCGTGGGCGTCCCCGTCGTCCTCATAGACGGCGACCTTGGCGGGGCGCAGGGCCTGGAGCTGTTCCGGGGTGGTGTCCCACTGGTCCACGAGCACGACATCCGCCCGATGATCGCCCAGGGGCGCGTGGAGGCTCTCCCCGAGGTAGGTGGAGGGGCAGGGCAGGGGCTGGTCCAGGAAGGGGTGGGTCCCTTCGCCGATGCGCTTGGCCCGGGCATCCCCGCTCACGGCGAGGAGGACCGATCCACCCAGGGCGCGCCAGGCCTCCTGGAGGGCCAGGGCCCGGGCCACATGACCCAGGCCCAGTCGCGGGTCCGCATGAACGCGCAGGATCAGATGGGGGGACATGCGGGAAGTCTAATCACAGGACACCGGGAAAGGGGAGGGGTTCCCATCGGATCGGCCCCGGAACCCCCTCCTTGAGCCCGGTCCGGGGCGCGGCGGATACTGGAGCCTTCCCCCCGAAAGGTCCCCATGCAGCCCCATGTCCCCCCTCCCGCCCCTGCCCTGGAACCGGCGCCCGGTGCGAAGGCCGCCAAGGTCTGCGGCATCCTCTCGATCGTGTTCGCCCTCACCTGCATCGGGGTCCCCGTGGCGGTGGTGCTCGGCATCGTGGCCCTCGTGCAGCAGGGGAAGGCGAAGCGGATCGCCCAGGCGGAGCCGGAGCGCTACGAGCCGGTGGCGGCCACGGGGCTCGTCACGGGGATCATCGGCCTGGTGCTGCCCGTGATCATGCTGCCCTTCATCGGCATCGTGAGCGCCATCGCCATCCCGGCCCTGCTCGGCCAGCGGGAGCACGCCCGCACCAAGGCCGTGGAGATGCAGGTGAACGAGGCGGCCCAGGAGGCGCTGAGGATGGCCGACGCCCTTCCCCGGCCCTCGGGCCAGCCTGTGGATCCCACGGCGGTGGTGACGGCCATCCTGGCCAAGCCGGCCTTCACCCTGCCCCAGGGGCGGAACGTCTACGCCCCCACCACCTGTGCCTACCTCGCCGCAGAGGGCCCCACCCGGGACGGGGAAGTGGCCCTCAAGGGCGGGTTCACCCAGGATCGGGAGGGGCATAGCCATCCGGCCGTGCAGATCCGGGCCCAGGTCCGGAAGGCCGGGCAGGCGGACCTCATCACCAAGGTGGTCACCATGGACTGACGCTCAGGGATAGGGGTGCCCGTCCTCGAAGCCGGGGCGGGCACCCTCGAGCCAAGGCGCTTCGGCCACGGGCCAGCCGTCCTGGAAGTAGGCCTCCTTGTAGCGGACGTAGTTGGTCCAGATCTTGGCCACCAGCTCCCGTTGGGCGGGCTTGAGTTCCCCCTTCACCGTGGCGGGCCAGCCCGAGACGAGGGTGTTGGGGGGCGCCACGAAGCCCTCCTTCACCAGGGAGCCGGCGGCCACGAGGCAGCCCTCGCCGATGACGGCGCCATCCATGATGGTGGTGCTCATGCCGATCATGGCGCCCCGCTTGATGGTGCAGCCGTGGAGCATTACGTTGTGCGCCACGCTGACCTCCTCCTCGAGGATGGTGGGCCACTTCCCGTTGGTGACGTGGATGCAGCAGGCGTCCTGCACGTTGGCGCGGGCGCCGATGCGGATGAAGTTCACGTCGCCGCGGATTACGCAGTTGAACCAGATGGAGGCGTCGTCGCCCACCTGCACGTCCCCCATGACCAGGGCGCTGTCGGCGATGAAGACGCGGGAACCCACGGTGGGGACCATGCCTTGGAAGGGGCGGATCATGTGACTTCTCCTGCGGAAAGTGTAGGAGCCCAAAGGTAAACTGGGGGGATGGTCGACCAGCTGATCCCCTCCCGACGCGCCTTCGATGGGCAGGACCCCATCTTCAAGCTCAACGCCGAGGCTCAGGCCCTGGCGGCGAAGGGCCAGCCCGTGGTCAACGCCACCGTGGGCGCCCTGCTGGACGACGACGGCAAGCTGGTGATCCTCCCCACGGTCATGGAGCTCTACGGTCAGCTCACGGGCCCCGAGGTGGCGCCCTACGCGCCCATCGCCGGGGATCCGGCCTACCTCACGGCCCTCACGAAGCGGCACTGGCCCGAGCTCACGGGCTACGGGGTGGGCTGCGCCACCCCCGGCGGCAGCGGGGCCCTGGCCCTCTCCGTGAAGAACCTGCTGGAGCCAGGCATGACCCTGCTCACGGCGGCCCCCTTCTGGGGTCCCTACGCCACCCTGGCCCAGGAGAACGGGGTGAAGCTGCGCACCGTGCCCTACCCCGCGCCTGGGGAGAAGCTCGATGTGGCGACCTGGAAGGGCACGGCCCAGGTGCTCCTGGAGCAGCAGGGCCGCCTGCTCTTCTGGCTCAACGACCCCTGCCACAACCCCACGGGCCGCAGCCTCTCCCGGGAGGACCGGCGCGCCCTGCTCGAGGCCTTCCGCGAGCTGGGCCAGCTCGGGCCCGTCACCCTGTTGCTGGACTTCGCCTACCTCGACTACGCCCGCGACAAGGCCGCCGTGGCCGAGGCCCTGGCGGACTACCGGGCCTTCGCGGAGCAGGGCGGGGTCCTCGTGGCCGCCAGCCTCAGCCTCTCCAAGGCCCTCACCCTCTACGGGGCCCGGGCCGGGGCCCTGGTCTTCCCCTGGTGCAAGGACGAGGCCCTGCAGGCCGCCCTCTCCGTGAGCTGCCGCGGCACCTACTCCAACTGCGCCAAGGCCCCCATGTCCCTGCTGCTCCGGCTGGAGAAGGATCCTGCGGCCCAGGCCGCCCTGGCCGCCAGCCAGGCCCAGTGGGCCGAGACCCTGAAGGTGCGGGCCGAGGCCCTGGATGCAGCCCTCCGGGCCGAGGGGTTGGAGGGGGCCCCCTGGGAGGGCGGCTTCTTCGTGACCCTCGCGATGGCGGATCCCATGGGCACCTGCGAGCGGCTGAAGGGGCATGGCGTCTTCGTGGTGCCCATGCCCGAGGGGCTCCGGGTCGGGATCTGCGGCCTGAAGGCGGCCGACGCTCCCCGCTTCGCCCGGGCCCTGAAGGAATCCCTCTAGCCAAATCCCCCCGATCTGGTAGTCTGGACGACCGCGGGGATATAACTCAGCGGTAGAGTGCTTCCTTCACACGGAAGAAGTCCCAGGTTCGAATCCTGGTATCCCCACCACCGGAAGGCCCTGATCCACATCGGGGCCTTTCTTCCGTCAGGAGGATCCCCATGGCCAACATCAACGCGACCCAGTGCCGGGCCGGCATGATCATCAACTATGAGAACGAGCTCTGCCGCGTGATCAGCGTGGAGCACCAGACCCCCGGCAACCTGCCGGCCCGCGTCGTGGTGAAGATGAAGCGCCTCAAGGACGGCATCAACCGCGAGAACCGCTTCGGCTCCTCCGACAAGATCGACAAGGCCAGCCTCGAGCAGCACATGCTGGAGTTCCTCTACGAGGACGGCGACCACCTCGTGTTCATGAACAACGAGACCTACGAGCAGATGGAAGTCAGCAAGGAAGTGCTGGGGGACGACCTGGTCTTCCTCACCCCCAACATGCAGGTGGAGCTCGAGTTCTACGAGGGCACCCCCCTCTCCGCGACCCTGCCCGTGTCGGTGGTCCTGGAGATCATGGAGACGGATCCCGTCATGAAGAACGCCAACGCCACGGGCTCCTACAAGCCCGCGAAGTTGGAGAACGGCGTCGTGGTCGGCGTGCCCCCCTACATGGAAGTGGGCGAGAAGATCCGGGTGAAGGTGGAGGACCGGACCTACATGGAGCGCGTGAAGTAACGCCCGATCCGCCCGTTCAAGGACGCCCCGGTGACGGGGCGTCCTGCGTTTGGGGGAGGGATGGCGCCGATCCCGGGGGCTTTGGATTCAATGAATTCCAGGCGCAGGGGCCGGTTTGGGGCGAGGGCCTAACCATTTGGTCCGCAATTGGGGAGAATGGGGATTCCGCCCTCCCCATCCGAGGGCCCAGGGGAGACACCCATGGCCCAGGCCATCCAGCACCTCCGCAGCATCACCTTCCTGGCCGGCATCCCGCCTGCGGCCGCGGAGAAACTTACCA
>CAZVKM010000197.1:0-7107 GCA_964627685.1 uncultured Solibacteraceae bacterium
TGCTGGATGGTAAAAGAGCGCGAATCGTTGTCGTTTCAGGCTCCGGTCATCATTTGGTTGGTAGCGGGGACAGGATTTGAACCTGTGACCTTTGGGTTATGAGCCCAACGAGCTACCTGGCTGCTCCACCCCGCGGCTGGAGGGTTAGTGTAGCACGGGCGGGAGGAAAGGGAAGGGTGGAGATACACTGGGGCGGTTCCCCGGGATGTCCATGCGCTGTCTTGCCGCTTTGCTGCTGTTCCTCCTGCCGTTGGCGGCGGGTCCCCGCACCTGGGCCACGGACAAGTGGTTCGCGAAGCCGCTGAGCCCGCGACTGGCCAACTACCGGATCGAGGCGAACCTCGACTGGCCCAACAAGGTGCTGGATGGGGTGGAGGTGATCACCTGGAAGAACGGGGGCACGGCGCCGACCCGGGAGTTCCCGGTGCACCTGTACCTCAACGCCTTCAAGGGGCCCCAGAGCCGGTTCGTGAAGGAGAGCGGGGGGCGGCTGAGGGGGGACCAGATGGCGAACCCCGCGGATCCCGCTTCCTGGGGCTACTGCCGCCTCCTGGGTGGGAAGGTGGACGGGAAGCCCCTGACCGGCCATGTCGGCGAGGACGAGACGGTGTATTGGTTCACCCTGCCGCGGGCCGTGGCCCCCGGGGAGAGCCTCCAGGTGGAGCTCACCTGGCAGAGCCGCTTCCCGAAGGTCTTCGCCCGGTCCGGATGGGCCGGCAACTTCCTCATGGCGGGGCAGTGGTTCCCCAAGGTGGGGGTCTACCAGGGCGACCGGTGGAACTGCCATGCCTACCACGCCTTCACGGAGTTCTTCTCCGACTTCGGCACCTACGATGTGACGCTCTCGGTGCCGAACACCCTGCTGGTGGCGCACACGGGCACGGCGGTGGAGCAGAAGGGACCCGACGGGAAGCTCTACGACGCCCTGGACGACCCCAAGCGGGCCAACCACCGGCGGTGGCAGCTCCACGCCGAGGATGTGCACGACTTCGCCTTCGCGGTGAAGCCCAAGCTCGACTGGAGCTGGCGGCGCTTCGACTACCGCGATGTGCAGGTCTTCTACTACTACGAGAGCCGGACCTCGGACAACCTGCCCCGCCAGCGCCGGGCCATCGAGGCGGCGCTGCGCCTCAGCCAGGAGTGGTACTTCAAGTACCCCTACCCGACCCTCACGGTCATCGACACCCCGGAGGACGCGCCGGGCGCGGACGGGATGGAGTACCCCACCCTCATCACGGCCTCCTCCACCGCCTTCGATCCCCTCGAGCTGCGCATCGAACCCGAGGTGGTGAGCGTCCACGAATTCGGCCACCAGTACTTCTACGGGATGCTCGCCAGCAACGAGTTCGAGGAGGCCTGGCTGGATGAGGGCTTCAACAGCTGGTTCACCCACAAGGTGATGAACGCCACCTACCATGGCCTGCTCCCGAGCCGCCGGCTCCATGTGCCCACGGACTTCCTGGAGTGGGGGGGCTACTGGGCCAGCCCCACCTCCGACCCCCTGACGGTGACCAGCTTCAGGGCACGGGACTGGGACAGCTACGCCCGGGTGGCCTATGCCAAACCCACCATGGTGCTGAACCAGCTGGAGGCGCTCCTCGGGAGGCCCGTGATGGAGCAGGTGATGCGCACCTATGCGGAGGAGATGCGGTTCAAGCATCCGACCGCCCAGGACTTCAAGCGCATCGCGGAGCGGGTTGCGGGTCGCGACCTCTCCTCCTTCTGGCGTGACTTCGTGGAGGGCAGCGAGGTGCTGGACTACGCCATCCAGAAGGTCGAGGTGCGCGAGACGCTCCAGGGGGGGTGGATGGAGGGCAAGGAGGGCGCCCCCGTCTTCGCGGCCCCCCAGTCCGTGACCCCCGGCCGCACGGGACGCGTGGTGCTGGTGCGGAAGGGCGGGATCATCGCGCCCATGACCCTCTGGGTGAGGCTGGAGAACAAGGAGGAGCGCCGGCTCCTGTGGGATGGGAAGGACCGCTGGACGGCCTTCGACTTCGAGAGTCCCGTGGTGGCCGCGGTGCTGGATCCGGATGGCAACCACCCCATGCTGAAGGACCGCCTGCACGCCTCCTGGCTGCCCAAGCCGCCCAAGCGGGGCTTCCACTACTGGGCCCAGTTGATCTGGGGTGGGTTCATCGGGGCCCTGCAGGCTGCCGGGGTGGCCTGACCGCCCCGGATTCAGAACCCCGGTTCCTCCGGGGCCGCATCCCCCATGCGCAGCTCCTCGAGCCGGCCTTCGGCATCGAAGCGCAGCAGGATGGGGAAGTGGACCAGGCCGAGCCGCTCGAAGTCCGCCCGGCTGGGGGCGAGCCAGGCGGTCCTTCCGGCCGCGGTGAGGGCTTGGATCACGGGCCCCGCTTCGGCGGTGCTCACGCTGTCGAGCTGGGCATCCTTGGGCTCGGCCATGCCGCCCAGGGTGGGCACCACCCACGCGCAGCCCGGGGGGACCCTCGGGAGGCCCGCTTCGAAGGGTGCCATCCAGATGCGCGTACCCCCGAGGGCCGCGAGGGAGCGGTCCTCGGGGCGGAGGCCGGGAAGGGTCCACAGCCGCACCTTGGGCAGGGGGCTGCCCAGGAGCCCGAAGGCGGTCTGGGCCAGGCGGTAGAGATCCTCCTGATCCTGGGGGATCTGGCTCCTCAGGGCGCCAAGCCGGGCCTCGTCCTTCTCCGCGAGGGCGAAACAGAGGGCGTGGCGGAGGGCGTACCCCTGGACGAGCTCGACGGCGGGGCCCAGGAGCAGGCGCTGCTCCCAGGCCTGCCGGAGGGCCAGGGGCAGGGCCTTGCCGTGGGAGTGGGCCTTGCCCCAGCGCCAGAGGGCGAGACCCGTGCCCATGGCCTGGGTGGGCAGGGTGGCCAGCCGGGCCGAGGCCGCCTCGGGCGGGCGGGACCAGAGCGCCCGGAGGGCTTCGGCTTCCGCATGCAGGGGGCCCTTGGGGAACGGGTTCGCCGGCGGCGTGCCGGGCTTGGCCAGGGCGCAGGCCCTGAGCCAGCGGTAGGCGGGGAGATCCCTGGGGGCGAGCGTGGGCGCGGGGGGGAGCGTGCGCCCGGCGTCGTAGGCGTCGAGCAGGGCGATGGCCGCCTGGTCGAAGGTCTGCACGGGGGGGCGCACCTGGGCAGGTCGGCCCTGGGAGGGGATGGCGGGGAGCAGGAGGGCGGGGGGATGGGGCAGGGGCATGGGGCACCGTGGGGACGATGGTTTCATGGTGCCCCGGAGGCGGCGGCTCCGGGGAAGAAGCCTGCGGGCCCCGCGGGGGTGGGGGCTCCGTGTGAGAATGCTTCGAGCCGATGCCCGGAGGACCCCCGATGACGCGCCATGCCCACCCCAAGGATCGCCTCGCCGTGGCCCTGGATCTGCCGAAGGCCACCGAGGCGCTCCGCATGGCGGAACGCCTGGCGGGGGAGGTGGGGATCTACAAGGTGGGCCTGGAGCTCTTCTGCGCGGAAGGGCCGGCCTTCGTGCGCGAGCTGCAGGCCTTCGGGCCGGTGTTCCTCGACCTGAAGCTCCACGACATCCCCACCACCGTGAGGCGGGCGCTGGAGGCCGTCCTGCCCCTCAACCCGCGCCTCATCAACGTCCACGCCCAGGGCGGCCCCCAGATGCTCGAGGCCGCGGCCCAGGCCGTGCGGGGCCACCGCGCGGCGGGGGGCACCACGGAGCTGCTGGCGGTGACGGTGCTCACCAGCCTGGGTCGGGAGGAATGGGCCCGGCTCGGCCACGCCGAGGAACCCGGCGCCGCGGCCCTCCAGCTGGCGCGCATCGCGGCCGAGTCGGGCTGCGATGGCGTGGTGTGCAGCGCCCAGGAGGCGGCGGCGGTGCGGGAGGCCTGCGGCGAGGGGTTCATCCGGCTCTGCCCCGGGATCCGCCCCAAGGGGAGCGCGGCCCATGACCAGGCCCGCGTGGTGGATCCGGCCTTGGCCCTCCAGATGGGGGCCTCTTACCTGGTGGTCGGCCGCCCCATCACCCATGCGGAGGATCCGGCCGAGGCCGCCCGGCGCCTGGTGGCGGAGATGGGAGCCCCCTGAAGTCAGGGCCCGGGCCTCGCCAGTCGATGAATCTCTCCATGGAGCCCCACGACGACCGGCGCACCCACGTTCGGCTGACCCTGGATGACCGCTACACCCTGCGCTTCCAGGTGGACGACAAGGTGTACCGGGGCGTGCCCATGACGAACCTCTCCATGGGGGGGCTGGGGCTGCGGATGGAACAGCGCACCTCGATCCGGCTCCACCCGGGCGTCCTCCTGCGGGGCATGGTCCTGGAGCATCCCTCGCTCCCGCAGGTGAAGGTGGATGGGGAGGTCCGGCACGTGATGGGCCGGCTCATCGGGAACCTGGAGGGGCCGGTGCTCGTGGGGGTCCAGTGGCGGCAGGCCCCGGAGGCCTTCCTCCGGCAGATCGGGGCCTTCATCGACCGCCACCTGGAGCGGGTCTGAGGAACAGCCGGCCCGCGGCTACAATCCCCTGAGGCATGACCTCCACCACCCCGCTCGTCTTCCGACCGTCCTTCACCCAACGGGCCACCGCCCTGCTGCTGTTCGTCGGCAGCTGGATGGCGGGCCTCCGGGTGGGCTCGGAGCTGATCCGGCACCTGCCGCGGATCTGGACCTCCATCGCCCTCGCGAAGGCGGCGGGGGAGGGCACCTTCGGACTCTGGGCGCTCTTGGTCCTCACCGGCCTGGCCTGCCTGCTGGGGATCCTGGGGCTGGTGGCTTCCCTGGGCTTCGTGGTGCTCCTGGAGGGCACCCACGTGCTGGTGGATCAGCTTGGCCTCTCCGTGGAGATCCACCTGCTGCCCCCGACGATGGCCCGCTGGGCGGGGGCGGGCCGCCTCGGCTGGAAGCGGGTCGGGTGCATCCGTCGCCGAGGTCCCTTCTTCGAGGTGCGGGGCGGAGGGGAACCCGAGGCGGAAGGGTGGCGGGACCCGGTCTTGCGCTTCCTCATGGTGGATGAGCTGGAGACGCTGGTGCTGATGATCGTGGAGCGCAGCCCCAACGTGAAGATCGACTAGGTCAGGCACCCTGGGACCGGGATGCCGCCCACTCGCCAACCAGGAGGTAGGCCAGGGGACCGAAGGACCCCGCCACGAGGGTGAGCACGAGGTAGGGCCAGGCGGTCCGACCCCGGCGGCGGGCATCCCCCACCATCCAGATGCAGGAGAGGCTCGCGAGGATGGTGAGGTCCGCCAGCACCTGACCTGCCCCCCAGCTCTGGAAATGGGGCAGCAGGATCCCCAGGTAGCCCACCTGGCTCAAGGCCACCCCGGTGAGGGCGCTGAACACGGTCAGCACGAGGATCAACAAAAGGACGCGTGGGGTCATGGTGGCCTCCTAAGGGGATTCCCCTCCCACGGTGGGCCTGCCGGGGAATGCCTTCAATTACCTCGCAGGTCATTGAACCCCTCTGGGGGGGCGCCCCATACTGCCCGGGTTTCCCAGGAGCTTCCGGTGCCTTCCCATCCCCACCAAGCCGGCCGGGAATGTGAGGCCCCGTTCCCCAGGCTGTTGCGGGAATGGCGACAGCGGAGGCGGGTGTCCCAGCTGGCCCTGGCCCTGGACTCCGGGGTCTCGCAGCGGCACCTGAGCTTCCTGGAATCCGGCCGCAGCCGCCCCAGCCGGGAGATGGTCCTCCAGCTCGCGCAGGCCCTGGAGATCCCCCTGCGGGAGCGGAACGCCCTGCTCGATGCGGCGGGCTTCTCAGCGGCCTTCCGCACCAGCTCACTGGAGGATCCGGGCATGGGGCTTGTGATGACCGCCGTGCATCGAATGCTCCAGAGCCACCACCCCTATCCGGCCCTCGCCCTGGATCGGGCCTGGAACATCCGCCTCACCAATGGTCCCTTCGATCGGTTGGAGCAGGCCCTCGGCTCGGAGCTGTGGACCCGCCTGGGGGGCGCGCCCCGGAACCTGCTGCGGCTCTTCTTCCACCCCCGGGGGCTCCGCCCATGGGTGCTGAATTGGTCGGAGGTGGCCCCGCTGCTCTGGCACCGGGCCTCCCGGGAGGCGACGGCGGTGGGGGGCGAGGACATGCGCGCCATCCTGGCGGAACTGGCGCCCTACCAGGATGAGGCCCTCCGGGGAGCTGCCCTGGGCGCGGGGCTCCTGCCCGTGTTGCCGCTGGAGCTGGAGGTGGGGGGGCTCCAGGCCTCCTTCTTCACCGTGATCTCCACCTTCGGCACCGCCCTGGATGTGACCACGGATGAGCTGCGGATCGAGAGCATGTTCCCCGCGAACGAGGCCACCGAGCGGTTCTTCCGGACCTTGGGTGGGGCGGAAGCCTAACGCCGCTTCTGGAGGAAGGCCTCGGCCCCCCTCATCACCCCGGTGGGGCCCTGGGCGGGGCCGCCCTTGCGGTCCTTGGTGAGCTTGAGGCCCCAGAGGCCCGCGAGCTCGGTGGCCTCGGGGTTGCCCGGGGCCAGGGCCAGGGACTCCGCCAGGTCGGCCCGGGCCTCCTTCATTCGCCCCAGCTTCTCGTGGAGGAGGGCGCGCTTCATGAAGCCCCAGAAGTTGCCGGGCTCCCGGCGCACGATCTCGTCATACTCCGCCTCCGCTTCAGTGAAGCGGCCCATCTCCTCGGCGGCCTCGCCGCAGAGCATGTTGGTCACGGCGCAGAAGCCCAGCCACTTCTTCTGCTCCGCGAACTCCGCGGGGGTGTAGCGGGCCTTCCCCTTGGTCTGCTGGATGACCTTGTCCAGGTGGCGCAGGGCCTTCTCGGTGTGCGCATCCACCCGGGCGAAGATCTCCGCGTCGCCGCTCTCCCGGAAGAAGTCCTTGGAGATGCGGCCCTCGGCCCGGTACTGGTCGTACATGCGGGTGCCGGGGTAGAGGGCCAGCGGCGAGATCTGGGCGTCGTGGGGCTTGGTGTCGCGGATGAGGCTGGCGCTGAGCTCCACGTCCTCCCAGGTCTCCCCGGGGATGCCGGTGATGAGGTAGATGCCCAGGTTCATGCCCACCTTGCGCACGAGGCCCAGGGCCTGGCGCACGTGCTTCATGGAGGTGCCCTTGTCGAGCAGGGCGAGCACCCGCTCGGAGCCGTGCTCCACCCCGAACTGCATGAACTCGCAGCCGGCCCGCTTCATGGCCACGAGGCGATCCTCGTCCACCAGGTTCAC
>CAZVKM010000198.1:0-7087 GCA_964627685.1 uncultured Solibacteraceae bacterium
AGGGTGAAGGCGGTCCCGTACACCGGCACGGGCCAGCGCCGGAGGAAGTGGGGCAGCGCCCCGATGTGGTCCTCGTGTCCGTGGGTGAGCACCACCGCCTCCACCCGGTCGGCGAAGGCCTCCAGGTAGGCGAAGTCCGGCACGATGCTGTCGATGCCCGGCTGGTCCTCGGAGGGGAAGAGCTGGCCGCAGTCGACCAGCAGGATGCCTCCGGAGGCGTGCACCACCAGGGCGTTCATGCCGAATTCACCGAGCCCCCCGATGGGGATGAGCCGCAGTTCCTCGGCGACGGGGGGTTCGGTCCACGCCGCGAAGGGCGTGAGGGATGCGTTCACAGGTTGCTCCGATGAAGGGCTTCCAGCCATGCGGCCGGAGGCAGGGCCTCGGCCCGGGCCCGGGGATCCAATCCCAGGGCCTCGGCCTCGGGGCCCAGGTTGTTCGAGAGGGTCTTGCGCCGGCTGGCGAAGGCCCGATGCAGCAGGGCCAGGAGGGCCTTCCGTTCCGGCAGCGACGGGGCTTCGGGCCTCGGCTCGAAGAGGAGGACGGCCGAATCCACCTTGGGCGCGGGCCTGAAGGAGCCGGGCCCCAGGGTCATGAGCTTGGTGAGCCGGCAGCAGAGCTGGGCCAGGATGGCCAGGGGCCCGTATTCCTTGGTGGAGGGCCCGCCCATGAGCTTCCGCCCCACCTCCAGCTGGAACATCAGCACCATCCGCTCGGCCGGGAATCCCTCCAGGAGGAGGCGCGTGAGGATGGGGGTCGCGGCGTTGTAGGGCAGGTTCCCGATCACCGAGAAGGAGGGCCCTTCCGGCAGCGGGGCGGTCACGGCATCGCCCAGGCGGAGGTGGAAGTGGGGTCGATCCCCGAAGCGGCCCTGCAGCAGGGCGATGGCCTCCGGATCCAGGTCGATGGCGTGGAGGGGGCGCCCATCCGCCAGGAGCCGCTCCGTGAGGACCCCGGGGCCGGGCCCGATCTCGAGCAGGGCCTGGGCCGGGGAGGCCAGCGCCGCCTGGACGAGGCCCCGGATGGCCCCTTCATTGACCAGAAAGTTCTGCCCGAAGGCCTTCTTCGCCCGGAGGCCGAGAGGTGCTGAATCCACCCTTCCACGCTAGCACGCCCACGGAAAGGGGCCCCTCGCGGGGCCCCTGGGCTGGTCAGGAAGGGTGGACCTCAGTTGGTGGAGTGGACCGTGCGCCACACGCGGGGCTTGGGGAAGGTCTGGGAGAAGTTCCCCGTGGCCGTCCCGATGGCCACCTTGCCGCCATCGCTGGCGCCCGTGCCACCGGCCCCGCCACCGCCCGCCGCGAGCACGCCTCCGGCCTGGTTCACCGACACGGTACCGCGGGCCCCGAAGTTGGAGGCCACGCCCGCCCACTCCATCACGAACCCGGCGGCACAGGGGACCGCGGTGCTGGAGGCGGCGTTGTTGCTCACGACGGGATTGACGACGTCGCAGACGCGCCAGCTGCGGGTGAGGCCGGAACCGGGGCTGCAGGAGTCCCCGGAGGTGGGCTTGAAGTAGCTGTAGAACAGCACTCCGGCGAGCACGGTGGGCTCGTTGATCCCCTTCGAGTAGAAGAGGTTGGAGCCATTGGCCACCGGATCAGGGAAATTGATGTAATAACCGAACTTGCTGTTCAGGTAGTAGCTCGCGTCCGAGGGGTTGATCAGGGTCGAGGTGTCGGACGTCTGGGAGGACATGTCCTGGAGGTTCGAATCATCCAGGGTGCGGTTGTTCACGTCCTGGCGGTCGAAGACCACGTTGATGCGGTGACGGGCCGGCTTGGGGTCCGTGAGGTAGAGGTCCAGCGGGTTGTTCCGGTCGCCGGAGACGAACGCCACGCCAACGGTGGGGGGGGCCACCTTCGGGTCCGTGGTGCGGGCCACGGGCAGCACCCCGATGTTGAAGGGCGCCGGCAGGGTGCTGATCTTGTCCTGGTTGGACTGGAAGATCTTCCGGACGACGGGGGAGCCGGAGGAAGTGCCGGAATTGGTCCAGCGGTCCAGGTCGCTGCTGTCGAGGCGGAAGGTGGTGAAGTCCGCCCCGGTGCCGAGGTTGACGCTGGGCTGGGTGGACCCCAGGGCCCAGAGGCCGCCCTTGGTGTCGGTGAAGTAGGCCCGCTGGACCATGCCCGAGCTCGGGAAGAACTCGAAGGGCACGAGCCCCGCCGAGACCGAGCCGATGGTGGCCTTGTTCGGCAGGTCCCAGACCTGGAGGAACTCCCCGGTGGTCGCATCCAGGGCCATGGCACTGCGCCCCATGAGGCGGCTCGAGAAGGAGGCCTTCTCCACTTCGGGGTCGCTGAGGCCGCCGCCCAGGAAGACCGCAGGGCGGACCTGACGCTTGCCGCTGGCGGTGTAGAGCACCCGGCCCACGGCGGGCATGGCGGTCGCATAGGCCATGTCGCCCACCACCGTGCGGGTGGTGGCGATGTCCACGGAGCTGGACAGGAGCCTGGAGCTGGGGATGTTGGCCGCCTCGTCGGGCCGCAGGCTCCAGGCGATCTTCGGATTCAGGGGCTCGCTGACATCCAGGGCGTAGTAGCTGCGCCCGCCCTTGCGGAGGCCGAAGATCACGTAGGCCTTCTCGCCGTTGTCCACCTTCCCGTTGCCCGAGAGGGGCGTACGGCCCAGGGTCGAGGTGTTGCTGGGGAGATCCTGGTGGTAGACCACGGGGCTGCCGTCCACCGTGATGCGGTGGGGGTTCGTCTTGATGGTGAGGGAGCCCAGGTAGGGGAGGAGGTCCGTGGGGATGAAGGACCACAGTTCCCGGGCGGAGCCGTGGGTGAGGTAGATGCCGCTCCCGCTGGGGGTCTCCACGTCCCAGCTGGTCTCCGCGAAGGCATGCAGGAACCCGCTGTTCGTGCCCACGAAGATCAGGCGGTAGTGGACGTTCCGGGTGCCTCCCGCCGGGGGGAAGTAGGTGCGGAAGTCGTATTCCACCACGGCCGGGGCACTGTTGATGATGTCGCCCATGAGGTTCGCGCGGTTGGAGAAGGGTGGTGTGCGACTCGCATCGGCGCCGTTGTCCGCACCCCGCATCCAGTTCACCAGGGCCTGCTTCTGGGAATCGGAGAGGGTGCCGTCCATGCTCCCCTTGAAGGAGTCGAACTTCCCGGTCCCGGCCTCATCGGTGAAGGAGACCAGGCCCGGCTCCGGCACGGCCAGGGTGCCCTTGGGGCGGGTGTAGATGATGCGGGAGTTCCAGGTGGCGGAATCCAGGAGCGATGCGGCGCTCCACTGGGCCTGGCCCGCGGCGGTCTTGGGGTCGAGCACCGTGATGGCGGAGCCGGCGTTGGTCAGGATCTCGGTGGTCCCGTTGTTCTGACGGGTCGGGAACATGAGCAGGTCCCCGGTCCACAGGGTGTTGGGATCCGACTGATCCGGAGCCTGGAAGCTGCCCAGGTACATCTGGGTGGCCAGGGCCACGCCGGAGAAGGGGACGACGGGCGTGGCCGCGACACCCTGGCCGTTGATGGCATTGATGGCCTTGAAGGCGTAATCCAGGTTCTTCACGATGCCATCGGCATCCTTGCCGTCGAAGTAGTAGACGGAGTTGGCCAGGGGGGTGCCCGAGCCATCCACCGCGAAGGCCTTGGCCGTGGCGAGGTTGTAGTTGGGCTGGGCCGGATCGCCGAAGGTGGCCGCGGCCATCAGGCGGTACTTCGGGCTCCCGGGGTCATTGACGATGGCGATGGGGTTGCCGGAGTTGTCGTAGCCCTCACCCAGGCTCACCCCGACGGTCATGGTCTGGATGGGATGGGGGGTGGTGAAGGTGGTCACGCTGCCGGTGTTGTCGGCCCGGTTCTTGACCCAGAAGGGGGCCATCTGGGTGACGGTGCTGCCGGCCGCCGCCGTGCGGGGGTCCCGGATCCAGCCCAGCGCCTGGCTGCCACCGTGGGCGGCGACGCCGGCCAAGGTGGGCACGTTCCAGTAGACCCCGGTGTACCGATCGAGGGAGTTGGCGGTGGTGCGAACGGCCTTGTTGCCGTCCACCGGCCCCGTGGAATAGGGCTCGTTGGCCACCGTCTCGTTGGCGGGAATGTCGCTCCCGGTGTTGGGGCTGCCGTCCGTGAAGAGGATGACGAAGTGCTTGAGGCAGTCCACGGGCCGCTGGTCGTTGGCATCGCTGTACTTCTTGTGCACGCGATTGAAGGGGCTGTTGTTCTGGAGCTGGAAGTAGGTGTCCGCCAGGGCGTGGGTCAGGGGCGTGCTCGAGGTGGCCACCAGCTTGGCGATGCGGCGGGCCCCGTTGAGGGGATCGTCATTGAGGAGGACCCAGTCCCGGTCCGCGCCGGAGGTGGAGTTGTTGGTGGGCACCGTGATGGCCCCCCCGGCGCCGGCGTTGGTGCTGGTGGCCGGATCCGCGGTGCTCTCGAGGCCGCGCATGGCCCAGAAGACCTTGTCCTGGTACTTGAGCCAGGTCTTGATGGCCGCCTCCTTCACCGCCTGGATGCGGGTGCGGTTGGGCAGGCCGTTGTCGAGCGGCTTGGGGGCCGCGACATAGTCCTTGATGATGTAGCTCCCGCCGGCATCCTTCCCGGAGAAGATCCAGGCGATGTAGGTGCCTCGATAGAGCCAGCCCGCGCCGACGATGGCCCGGGTCGCGCTGCTGTACCGCAGGAACTGGTTACCCGACGCGGTGCCCAGGTAATTGGTATCCAGCTCAATCTTGGTGGAAGTGTTCGGATCGATGGTGAAGGCGGCATTGAGCGGGTTCCCGGTCGCATTGGCATCCAGGATGGTCCAGGGCAGGGGCAGGTCCACAGTGCGAGAGGTGGCCCCCCAGGTGGCCTTCACCCGGACGTGGGAGGCGCAGCGTACCCAGTTGATGGCATTCAGCTTCCCGTTGCTCGCGTAGGGGTAGTTGGCGTCGCCGATCCCTTTGAAGGAGTCCGCATCCGCGCTGGTGACCAAGGCGCCACTGGGCTTCACGAGGCCGATGCCCGTGAAGGCGTAGGTGACGCCGTTGATGGTCAGGGAGGTGCTGGTGTTCCAGTCGAAGCCCGTGAAGGCGCTGCCATTGGCCGCCGTGGTGATGCGGATCAGGTAGTCCCCGCCGTTGTTCCCCAGTTCCTCGTTGGTCTTATTGGGGAAGGCCGAGTGGTACATGATCTGCTGCATGGATCCGGAGAAGTCGAAGGTGGTGACCACCTCGGGCTTCGCGGCCGCACGGTTGCCCGTCTGGTAGAGGTCCAGGAAGTCCGTGCTCTTGCCGGGGATCGGCTGGAGCTTTGGATCCAGCTGGGCCTGGAGCAGCAGCCCGCTGCCCAGGATGAGGAGCGCGGACTTGAGCAGACTGGAGAGCCATCGGACGTTCATGGGCCACCTCGGCATGGGCAATGGGAGATCAGTTGATCTTGGCGGGCGTGGTCAGCCACATTTCCTTGCGGTGTTCGAATTCCAGGCTCCCCACCGTGGCCTTGCCGATGGACTGGGCCACCCAGATGTCGTCGTAGAGGCGCTCATCCGCCACGCTCGTGCGCATCACGGGAAGCTTGCCCATGCGCAGCATCCGCAGGGAGAAGGTGTTCACCTGGTCCGGCGTCGTGTAGGTCGTGTCGGACTGGGCGGTCAGGTCCTGGTAGATGCCCTGGTAGTCCGCATTGGCCAGCAGGGTGGTCTGGAGGGCCTGGAAGTTCTTCGCCCCGGGGTTGGCGGCCACGTTGCGGGGATCCGACCAGATCACGGCGAACTCCATGCCGGCATCCGCCACCTGCCGCACCGTGGCCGCCTGACGGCTGGACCCGACGATGGCCATCTCCCGGAGGGAGTTCCGGGACATCCCGGTGGCTGCGATGGTGAGCAGGACGAGGAGGGAGAGGGCCACGAGGATCACGATGCCGCCGCGTTCCCCGCGGCGGGCCACGGTGTGAGTGCGCATGGGGGACCTCATCGGAAGGTGAGCCCGAAGTGCCGGGGCTTGAGGATCAGGGACTGGAGCTGCTCTCGGTACCCGAGTGCCCCTGCGGTGGCGGAGTAATCGGTACGCTTGACCGGCGTGCGGGTGGTGATGTCCAGGCGGACCAGCACCGGGATGTCGCGGTACCAGCTGGGATCGGTGAGGGCCGTGAAGCCCTTCCGTCCGGTGCCGGCGTTGAGGGCATCTGCGACGTTGGCCTTAAAGGTGGTCCAGTCCGTGGTGGACGTGATCCACTTCTGGCCCCCATCCACGCTGAAGTAGGTCCTCAGGCCCGAGACATCCTCCGCCAGCACCTGGCTCTCCGAGACGGAGGCGAAGCCCTCCGCGGCGGAGGAGCTGTAGGTTCCCTGCTCCCGCACCAGGCAGGGGGCCGTCTGGGCGGGGTTCGCGGGATCGAGGGCCCGGCTCTGGATGGAGTAACGCACCAGCTGGGCCGTGTTCATGAAGGTGACGGGGGAGCCATCCCGATGGCGGTTCTTGCTTACGAAGTTGCCACCCGTGGGGGCCCCGGAGGCCTCCTGGTAGTTCTCCTTGGGGATGATGGTGACGATGCTCCCGGATGCCGAGGCGGAGGCCACTTCGAAGCCGGGCCACCCGTCGAGGATCACCAGGCGCTGGCCGGCCTTCACCGACTGCGCGAAGCTGACCGAGCCGGTCTCCACGCTGAAGCCCAGGTTCGCACCCGTGACTTCCTTGCCACTGGCTTCGAACTCGGAAAGCCCCGCGATGGCCACCCCGCCCGTGCCACCCGTGACGGTGCCCTGGAAGGGGAGGGGCTGGTCGAAGTAGAAGTACAGCTTGTCCGCCTTGATGGCGCCGTCGCTCAGGGTCACGGTGGCGTTGGGCACCACCCAGAAGCCGGTCCGGGAGGCGTCGATGGCGGTGGGGTACTGGAGGATGTTGAAGAGGTACATCCCCGCGGAGTTCAGGTCGTCGGAGACCATGTCGATGGCCACCCGCCCCTTGCGCTGGATGGACAGGCGCTCCGCCCCCGTGTGGAAGGAGGAGAGGCTGGCCTGGTACACCCGGGCCAGGCCGGCCATCAGGATGCTGGTGAAGACCAGCGCGATGAGCAGTTCGACGAGGCTGAAGCCCCGCTGGCGAGCCTTAGGCATGGGCCACCTCCCGGGCGTTGCGCACCGTCCGGGTGACGCTGGTCGAACCCAA
>CAZVKM010000199.1:0-7086 GCA_964627685.1 uncultured Solibacteraceae bacterium
GGTGGAGTGGTGGGACGAGGAGGCCCGGGCCTGGCGGGCGGAGGATGGCACCCCCGCCGGGGAGCTGGGCGCCGCCGAGGCCCAGGGCCTGGGCCCCTGGACGCGCATGGCCGATGCCCTGCGCTACCGGTGGGACCGCTACGTGGTGCGCTTCTCCGATGAGGACCAGCAGGCGGGCCTCGCCTGGGCCCGCACGCGCCTGGAAGGCTGGCGCTGGCAGTGGCCCTCCTGGCCCTGGCGGGTGCTGGCCGGGGCCCTGGTCGGGCTCCTCCTGCTCCGCCACTTCCGGCCGCGGCTCTCAGGCCCCAAGGCCCCCGAGGGCATCCGGGCCTTGCGGCCGCTCCTGCGGCGCGTCCCCGTGAACGCGCAGCCCCGCCGCGGCGAGACCGCCCGGGCCTGGCTGCTCCGCCTGGGCCGCCTCCGCCCCGAGCGGGCCGCGCCCCTGCAGGCCCTGGCCCGCGCCGTGGACGTGGAGACCTATGGCCCGGGGAGCGGGGAAGACCTCAAGGCCCTCGCCAAGCGGGAGGCGAAGGCCTGGCCTACTTGAGGCGGGAGAACAGTGGCAATGGACTCAATAATTTTGGTTGAGATCCACAGTCCTCGGGATCACGGGGCACAATTTGAAGGGTTCCATCGGGCCTCACCTCAAAACGCATCTCAATTGCATCTCTCCCCTTTGCCCCTCTCAGCCACCAAACGCCGGGTTCCCAATAAACGACCTCAGTCGAATCCCATCCAGAGCGGAGCAATTCCGGCCATCCTGTTATTTCTAGTGGCGGCATAAAGCGAATTGAGATTGGCTTACCGACGGGATGGGTTATTTCTATCTGTTGAGATGCAGATCCCACAGCCGTAGTTGACCAAGAACCAATCAACTCTGGGGGTGAAATTTTCAATGAATCATCGTAGTCAGCAAAAAAGGGTCCAGGGCGGGGGAGTACCCTTTCGTATATCTCAACAACTTCTTCGCCAGCAGGAATTTCAAATCCGCGAAATGGACGAAATCGAACCTCTAATTTTCGATTTTCATGAATTCTAATATTTCCATCAATCGCCTTATAAAGCATGGAGTTTGCCATAAAAGACCACTCCGCTGGGTTCACAACTGTATGCCTAGCGCCACTCCATTCATAAAAAGGATTGCGAGCATATGCCAAAGAGCATAAATCATTTAACTCATTAACCCATAAACGGCGACGAGCCGTAAAATAATATATCCCATTACTGCTTAATGGTTCCCCCGGCTTATGCGCTCTCCATGCGCCATTCAATTTCGCAGGAAGGCCAACTTCACCATATGAAAGAAGTCGTTTTTCATATTTCGAAGACTCCTTCAACCATTCATCCTGACTTTGAATAACAGCAATCATCGCCGGAGGAGTGACCATGCTAACAACCTCCACTACCAAATCTTGAGGCAACGCCATCCGCAAGAGCATTGAGCCCCATTGATCGAAGAGCTTGCTCGATCGTCGTTCCTTCCGCCACCGCCTTTGAATTCGCGGCCATCAGCATACCAAATGTGTCTGGATTCCCCGAACCAGACTGGGCTGTATCCAACCTTAATGCACCAGATTCATCAATCCAAAAGTCTGGGTGGGTTCCATTACTTTGCGAAGTTGCTAGTACATGGCCTAATTCATGACCCATGAGAAATGTCTGATCAAGAGAACTCGACCCCAGCGATTTCCCTAGAGCCAGATAGACCAAGGCCGTTGGGCCCGTTGAACGCCCTGCTTGAGTGACCCATTCGTTGATTTTAGCCGTCGCATTTTGGATCAGTTCCTGAGAAAGCGCAGGATTTGTAGCAAGCATCGATCTATATCCTAATACGGTTCCCGATTTATCTGCCGGAATAGTATAGGTCGAAATTTTTGCATTATCCCAATATAGCCCGATTGATCCGTCCATCCTATTATACGTAAATGGTGATCCTTCGGAAGTCCATTGATTAATTTTTGCCAATTGCTCTTGATCCCCGACTGGGTTACTAACATTAGATCCCTGGATTGTAAGTTTAGATTTTGTTGGATCAACAACAAATCCCATTGAAGTCAAATAGGATTTAACACAATCCTTTGCCTTTGAAATCATTTGACCGACAGGTGTCGCCAAAGCCGCTATATTTCCGTCAGAAGTTCCGGTTCCCCCCGTTGTTTCACCACCACCACTTGTGCCGCCTCCTCCAGAACACCAAGTGCCCAATACTTCTGTTTGAACTTCTATGACGAATTCCCCTCCTTGCCAATAACTCTTTTGACTCACACGAATAAGCGTCCAACACTCGGCTAATAGCTGTAAATTGGATTGGCTGAGCAGGAACACTACTACCGCAATTTTCGGGAACAAGCGCATTAATTCTCCTTTCGAACAATTGTACGACCAGAGATTACAGTTCCCACCGTTTGCTGCAATGATCCATCCCCAACAATTAACGCGGCCATAGCTGACGCCTTGCCCCCAGAAGGAACCGCAAGAGAGGTGGAGTATGCATATCCAACCCCATCTCGCCATGAAATTGTAGCCCCGTTCACTTCAACCTCGACTGGGGTTCTCCAATCTCGGTACACCAAGCGAGGCAGAGCATCACCTAAGGCTTGAAATGCAATCAGTTGCCCAATCCCATCAATGGCTATCATCTGGATTCGATAGACATTGCCATCGGTTGTACCAATGGCATCCACTGGCACTCCAGAATTTAATGAAAATACGGGAGGGCAAACCAGTTCAACATCGCCACCACCTTGGGTACCATCGGGCATTTGGTAGATTGGATGTCGAATGGTCCTGCAAGGCGGGGCTTGGCCTTCTACGTAACCAGCAGGACCGCCAGCCATTGCCACGAACTTAGGGACTCTTCCCTGCAAAATAATTTTTGTATTCAAAAAATCCCACATCCGATTCGATCGAAGCTCTCTTACCTTCCGCTCCGGAGATAAAACATCAAGTAAATCCCCAAGTTGACGATCACCAAACTTATCCCTCCGCTGAAGGACGCCGTTCTCGAAATGTTCTAAACTCTTTTCATGGAAATGATTGGAAATCAATTTGCCATATGCAAAAATAATGCGATACATTGCATTTGGTTTCGATGGGTCAATTATTTGAGTCTCCAAAAAAAGAGTCCCGTCTATAAAATACTTTGAGTTTTTACCATCCGAACTTAAAACTCGAGAAAATGTTCTAACGCCTGACATTCCTCGAATTTCAACAGAAGAAATCGTACGCCCCTGTGAGTCCTTTCCTGGTGTCAGTACAGCCAATGAGAGGGATATCCCATTTACTTTTGTTAAAAATTGATCAAGCGCATCTTGGGCGAAACAGCTCCAAGATATAAGCATACCGATAATTGAGACTCTTAAATCAATCATGCGCACTCCAAAAGAGATTTAATGTTTAAGCACCTAAGATCTAATTGCAAGCAGCATTGTTTTGAAACATCCAACGTCGTTACTTGAGGATCCGGTAGAGGTTGCTGTAGTCGTCGGTCCAGCGGCGCACCTTCCCGGGGCCCGGCAGGGGCTTCGACACGGCCGAGACCTTGGGGCCCCAGGTTCCGGGGCCGCGGGAGAGGAGCACCCAGTCGGAGCTGTAGACGCCCTCGTCCTCATCCTCGGCGCTGTCCTCCACGAGCACGGTGCGCCAGCCCCCGGCGGCGGCCTCCGCGGCGAGCACCGGGCGCAGGTCCAGGTACCGGTTGGAGATGTGCACCGCCAGGAGGCCGCCCGGCCTCAGGTGGCGGGCGTACTGGTCGAAGGCCTCCCGGGTGAGGAGGTGGAGGGGGATGGAGTCGCTGCTGAAGGCGTCCACGGCGAGGAGGTCGTAGGCCTGGGGCGCTTCCCGCTCCAGCACGAGGCGGG
This sequence comes from uncultured Solibacteraceae bacterium, assembly GCA_964627685.1. Classification (GTDB taxonomy): domain Bacteria; phylum Acidobacteriota; class Holophagae; order Holophagales; family Holophagaceae; genus JAFDVN01. Next base: position 3,861 of record CAZVKM010000199.1, read on the forward strand.
CGTCGCCCAGGGCCATGGTCACGGGGGCGGGGGCCAGGGGCAGGCCCTTGAACCACACACGGGCCATGGTCTCCACCAGGGGGTTGATCTCGTAGACCTGGAAGCGGTCCCCGGGGCGGACGTAGGCCAGCAGGCCGCCGGAGCCGAGGCCGATGATGCCCGCGTGGACGGGCCCCGCGGCCTGCAGGTCCCCCAGGGCGCGGCCCACGCCGCTGCTGCGGCCGTAGTAGGTGGCGGGTTCCCGCTCCTTCCCGGGCGTGAGGAACTGGCCCCCGTGGTTGATGGTGCCGTGGAGGAGCAGCCGCATCCGGGCCTCGCCTTCCCCCTCCTCCTTCACCCGCATGGCCCCGTAGAAGTTGCGGACCCGGACCAGGCTGGCCTGCACCTGCTCCCGCCGGTGGATGAGGCCCAGGGTCACGAGCCCCACCGTGGCGGCCACCAGGAGGGCCCGGAGGCTCGTCTGCACCCAGGCGGGCTCCCCGGAGGCCTCCCGGATCCAGGCGGCCAGCGCGAGCATGGCGCAGAGCACCAGCCCAAGGGGCAGCTCGAAGAGGCCATCGAAGAGCCGCGGCGCCAGCAGGCCCGCGAACACGCCGCCCAGGGCCCCGCCGATGGAGAGGCAGAGGTAGAAGCCCGTGAGGTGGCGGGGATGGGGCCGCAGGCGCGCCAGCTCCCCGTGGCCCACCATGCAGGCGATGAAGAGCCCCAGGCAGAACACGGGCACCTGCACCCGCACCGGCGCGTGGGCGAAGGTGCGGCCCTGGAGGATGGCCATGCCGATCAGCGCGGGCCCCAGGAGGCCCAGCCAGCTGAGGCGGTGGTACCAGCGGGGATGCTCGAAGGTGAGGATGAAGCTCAGCAGGTAGAGGCAGAGGGGCAGCACCCAGAGGAAGGGGATGGGCGCCACGTTGGTGCTGAGGTGGCTGGTGACGGCCAGCAGGAGCAGGCTGGGCAGGAAGGCCAGGAGCACCCAGAAGAGCCGCAGGCCCAGGCCCGGGGCCGGGGCCTCCTCCAGGGCCTCGGTCCGGACCTCGGGGAGGTTCCGCACCCGCCAGGCCATGGCCAGGGCGCAGGCCACGTAGAGCCCGAAGGTGAGCGTCCAGGCCCAGGCCTGGGTGGGCAGGGTCTGGAAGGGCTCGATGAGCACCGGGTAGCTCAGCAGGGCCAGGAGGCTGCCGGCGTTGGAGAGGGCGAAGAGGCGCCAGGGCTGCCAGTCCGGCCGCTCCCGCGAGACCCAGGCCTGCACCAGGGGGCTCGTGGCGCTGAGCAGCAGGTAGGGCAGGCCCACGGTGGCCCCCAGCAGGCCCACGATGCGGAGGGTGGGATCACCGGCCGTGGTGGGCTTCCAGGCGGGGTTCGGAACCAGGGGCATCAGGAGGAGGCTGCCCGCCAGCAGCAGGCCGTGCACGAGGACCTGCCGACGCAGCGCGAGCTTCTGCAGCCCGTGCGCGTAGAAGTAGCCCAGCAGCAGCATGAGCTGGAAGAAGAGCATGCAGGCGGTCCAGATGGCCGCGGAGCCCCCGAACCACGGCAGGATGCGCTTGGCGAGCAGGGGCTGCACCTGGAAGAGGAGGAAGGCTCCCAGGGCCACCATGGCGGAAGGCAGGGCGAGGGATGGGGCGGGACGGGCCGCGGCATCGGACATAGGGCACCTGGGAGGGTTTCCCTAAGGATGAAGGATGAAGGCGGAAGGATGAAGGGCCTTCATCCGTCATCCTTCAGCCTTCATCCTTTTGAAGCATCCCGTACTTGGCCACGATGCGCTTCTCGCCGCTCTCGGCGAAGCGCACGGTGTAGGTGAGCATGTCCCCCCGCCCCGTGGCGCCGGTGATGAGGCCCCGGCCGAAGCGGGGGCTGCGCACGCGGGTGCCCACGGGCCAGGCGTTCCCGGGGACGGGCTCCGGGGCCGGCTCCGGCTCCCCGGCCTCGGGGCCCTCGGGCGGCGGCTGGGCCGCGCGCACCTGGGCGAACATGCCCCGGATGCGGTTCAGCTCCCCGGCCACGGACACGCCGCCCCCGCCGCGGGCCGGGGCGGGCGTCCAGCCGCCCTGCCCCGCCTGGAAGAGCTCGGTGCCCCAGCGGATGGGTTGATCGAGGGCCTCCGTGGGCACCTCCTTGAGGAAGCGGCTGGGCATGCCCAGGGTCGGCGGGCCGCCGAAGGCCGCGCGGCGGCGGGCGCCGCTCATGAAGAGCTTGCGCTGGGCCCGGGTGATGGCCACGTAGAAGAGCCGCCGCTCCTCCTCGAGACCGTCGTCCTCCTTGGCCATGCGGTTGGGGAAGACATCCTCCTCCATGCCCACCAGGAACACCGTGGGGAACTCCAAGCCCTTGGCGCAGTGGATGGTCATCATGGTGATGCGGGCGTCCTGCTCCACCTCGTCCGCGTCCGCCATGAGCGTGATGCGATCGAGGAAGCCATCCAGCCCGAGGCCGTCCAGCTCCGAGGCGGCGTTGAGGAACTCCTCCAGGTTCTCGATGCGGCCCTTGGACTCCAGGGTGTCCTCATCCACCAGGGCCTGCAGCAGGCCGCTCTCGTGCAGCACCCAGCGGATGAACCCCGAGAGGGGCTGGGCGCGCTTCTCCGTCTCCGCCTTCGCGAAGAGGTCATGGAAGCGGAGCATCTCCCGCTGGCTCCGGCCGGAGAAGCCCCCGGCCTTGAGCAGCGCGGCCACGCCTTCCAGGGGCGTCCCGTTCTCGGGGATGGCGGCCTCGATCTTGGCCAGGGTCGTGGGACCGATGCCCCGGGTGGGGGTGTTCACGCAGCGCCGGAAGGAGGTGAGGTCGAAGGGGTTGGTGGCGAGGCGGAGGTAGGAGATGAGGTCCTTGATCTCCTGGCGCTCGTAGAACTTGGTGCCGCCCACGAGCTTGTAGGGCAGGTTCTGGGTGCGCAGCGCCTCTTCCAGCGGGCGGCTCTGCCAGTTGGCCCGGTAGAGGATGGCCACCTTGCCCTCCGGGTCCACGGCGCGCTGCTCCAGGATGCGCCGGGCCACGTGCTCCGCCTCCGCGCGCCCATCATCCAGGAGCCGGAAGGAGAGGCGCTCCCCGTGGCCGAGGTCCGTCCAGAGGGTCTTGCCCAGGCGCTGGCTGTTGTGGGCGATCACCGTGCTGGCCGCATCGAGGATGGCCTGGGTGGATCGGTAGTTCTGCTCCAGCTTGATCTGCTTGGCGCCCGGGAAGTCCCGCTGGAAGTCGAGGATGTTGCGGATGTCGGCGCCGCGCCAGCCGT
>CAZVKM010000200.1:0-7070 GCA_964627685.1 uncultured Solibacteraceae bacterium
GGCGCGGCCGTCGGCCAGGTGGCCGGCGGCGGCCGTGCCGATGGAGGAGAAGAGGCCCGCGCCGATGCTGGCGCCGATGCCGACCATCGTGAGGTCGTAGGCCCCCAGGTTATTCTTGAGCTGGTGCTCGGGCTCCTCGGCGGAGGCGCGGAGCTGCTCCAGGGTCTTGGTACGGAAAAGCTGATTGAGCATGAAACGTCCGAGGTGTCGTGGGGGTCGAAGGATCAGTGTACCGCCCCGGCTCCCGGAGGCCGATCTACACTGGCCCCATGCTCCTCTGGAAGGACCGACGCCTCCGCCTGGCCCTCACGGGGCTGGGGGCGCAGTACCTCCTGGCCCTCGCGGCGGTCGGGGGCTTCGCGGCCAACTCCGGGAACAACCTGCTCTACCTGATCTTCGGCCTCATGCTGGGGCTCTTCCTGGTCTCGGGCATCGCCAGCCGCCAGGCCCTGCGGGGCCTGGACCTCCAGCAGGTGGAGGAGGGCAACCTCTTCGCCCGCGTGCGGGGGGGCCTCCGGCTCCGCCTGAAGGACCGATCCCCGGGGATCCCCCGGGGGCTGGAGCTCCACCTGGAGCTGGAGGGTGGGCAAGTGGAGCCCAGTTTCCTGGGGGGCGGCCAAGGGGAGGCGGAGCCCGTGGTGGTGCTCCATGCCCGGGCCGAGCGCCGGGGCTGGACCACCCTCCGCACCCTGGAACTGCGGACCCGCTACCCCTTCGGGTTCCTGGAGAAGGCCTGGCGCCTGCCCCTGGACCGCCCCCTCCTGGTGCTCCCCCATCCCCGGACCCCCGGGGAGAGCCTGAGCCTGGACCCGGAGGAGGGCCCGGGCAGCGTCCCCCAGCCCGGGGAGAGCAGCCCGGAAGGGGCCCGTCCCCTCCGGCCGGGGGATGCCCCCGCCCGGGTGCACTGGAAGCGCACGGCCCAGCGGAGCCTGCCCGGAGCCCTCCATCCCTGGGTGCGGACCTTCGAGGAGGAGCGCCCCAAGGGGCTCCAGCTGCAGCTGGACCTGGCGGACTGGAGTCCCGGGCGGGCCTTCGAGCGGGAGCTGGAGCGACTCTCCGGCGCCATCCTGCAGGCCCGGCTCCAGCGGAGGGACGTGCACCTGGTGGTCCGGGGGCCCGGGGGGGTGCATCGGCACCGGGACCCCACCGCCTGCTGGCGGGCCCTGGCGGTGGCCGAGGCCCAGGGCCCGGACCCACGCTAAGCCTCCCCTTTCCCTGAGCCGATCCCAAGGATGTCCATGAACCCCTACGCCGACCCCGAAAGCCCCGCCTGGGCCCCCCTCCTGGAGGCCGCCTGGGCCGCCCGCTCCCGGGCCCATGCCCCGTATTCCCGGTTCCACGTGGGGGCGGCCCTCGCCTTCGCCGACGGATCCGTGGTGGCCGGCTGCAACGTGGAGAACGCCGCCTACCCCCTCTGCACCTGCGCGGAGCGGGTGGCCGCCTGCAGCGCGGTGGCCCAGGGTCGCCAGCACCCCGTGGCCCTCGTGGTGGTCACGGAGGCCGATCGGCTCACGCCCCCCTGCGGCGCCTGCCGCCAGGTGCTGGTGGAGTTCGCGGATCGCCTGCCCATCCTGCTGGCCAATGGTCGGGCCAAGGCCCTCCACCGACTGGAGGAGCTCCTGCCCGAAGCCTTCACCCCCCGGGACCTGGGGATCGTCCCCGTGTCTGTTCAATCCAAGCCAGGGTCCGTAGACTGAAGAAATCCCAGAACCTCAAGCCTTTCCGAGGCGTCCGAAATGGCCATCGACCGAGCCAAGATTTCCAAGAATGCCAATGCCTACCTGGCCTCCGGCAAGGTGGAGAAGGCCATCGAGGAGTTCCGCAAGCTCGTCGACGACAACCCCAAGGACTACAACACCCTCAACCAGATCGGGGACCTCTACATCCAGATCGGGCGTATGGGCGAAGGCGTGGACATCCACAAGCGCCTGGGCATGGCCTACGAGCGGGACGGGTTCCACGCGCGAGCCGCGGCCATCATGCAGAAGGTCTGCCGCAACGCGCCGGATGACATCGACGCCGCCCAGCGGCTGGCGGAGCTCTACCGCCAGATGAACCGCCCCGGCGACGCGGTGAAGGTGCACCTCCAGGTGGCCGACCACTTCACCAAGAAGGGCCTCATCAAGCGGGCCCTGGAGGAGTTCACCAAGGTCGTCGACCTGGACCCCAAGAACCTGAAGATGAAGGTGAAGCTGGCGGACCTCTACAACAAGGAGGGGATGAAGGATCGCGCCGCGGGCATCTACCTGGAGGTGGCCGAGGCCCTGGCCCTGGAGCAGAAGCACCAGGAGGCCAACCAGATCCTCGAACGCGCCAAGACCATGATCACCACGCCGCAGGTGTACCTCACCCAGAGCCGGCTGTGTGTGATCCAGCAGGACTACGCGGGTGCGGCCAACCACCTCCGGGAGGGCCTCACCACCAACCCCCGCAGCATGGAGCTCCTGGAGGCCCTGGCGGAGATCGAGATCCGGGCCGGGAACGCGGACCGGGCCCTGGAGGCCCTCACGCAGGTGCCCCAGCTGCCCGAGAAGAGCCTGCACCTCTGCGAGAAGGCCCTCCGGCAGCTGGCGGGTGCCAACCGCTCCGACGAGGGCCTGCGCCTCTTCAACCCCATCGCGCAGGAGCTGGCCCGCCGTGGCGCCGGCGATGCCGTGGCGCGGACCCTCAAGACCGGGCTCAACAACCAGTTCACGGTGGAAGCCCTGATCCTCCTGGCGGAGATCGCCCACCAGAGCGGCAAGCGCGAGGAGCGCATCACCTACCTCCAGCACGCCCACGCCCAGGCGGAGGCCGCCCACGACGCGAACCTCATGGCCCATGTGAAGGGCCTGCTCGCCCAGGCCGGGGGTGCCCCCGGCGCCGCGGCGCCGCTCCCCACGCCCCGGGCGCCGCCGCCGCTGCCCCAGCGCATGAGCTCCGAGCACACCCACGGTGGGCTCACGGAAGTGGATCCCCTCAAGCGCATCAAGGTGGACCAGTTCTCCAAGGAGGCCGAGGGCCTGCTCCGCACCGGGAGCAGCGACCGGGCCATCGAGGCCTACAAGAAGGCCCTGGACGTGGATCCGGCCAACGTCCAGATCATCGACGCCATCGCCGACATCCACCGCAAGACGGGCTTCATGGGCAAGGCCCAGATGCAGTACATGCAGAGCGGTGAGTCCCTGCTGAAGCTCAACCGCAAGCGCGAGGCGCTGCAGGTGCTGGACAAGGCGGAGGGGCTGTTCCCCAACAGCACCCGCCTGATCCGACGCATGAACGGCCTGCCGGACTACGTGCCCGGGCAGGGCAGCGCGATGCCTTCGGCTCCCGCCGTCCCCATGGCGTCACCCCAGGCGCCCATCGCCCTCGGGCCGCCTCCGGAGCCCGCGGGGGACCTGGACGCCCTCATCGCGCTCGATGACGTGGCCCTGCCGGTGACGCCTCTGGCCCCGCTGCCGGAACCCACAGTCCCCGTGATGCCCATGGCCTTCGATGGGCCCGACGTCGGGGGTCTCACCGTCCCCGGGTTCGAGGGCCTGGACGTGGCCGGCTTCAGCGCCCCCACGGTCCCCGTGCCGCCCATGCCCACCCAGCAGATGGCGCCCGCGGAGCTGGACTGGATGGACACCACCAGCATCGTGCCGTCCGCACCGGAGCCGGCTCCGGCCGCGGAAGAGCCGAGCTTCACCAACCTCGTGCCCATCTCCCAGCGCGCCGACTTCATGGCGGCTCCGGAGGCGGCGACACCGCTGGACGACCTGGACTTCGACCTTCCGGAGCTGCCCACCCTCCCGGAGCCCCCGGCCTTCGAGGCTGCGCCGGCCCCGGTGGTCCCCTCCGTCCCCCTTCCCCCGGCCCCCGTTCCGGTTCCCGTGGCCCTGCCCGCCCCGACCGCCGGGGAGCCCGAAGTCTCGGAGGAGCTGGAGAGCCTGCTCTCGGACATCGACTTCCAGCTCGACTACGGCAGCCCGGAAGAGGCGACCATCGAGATCCGCCAGGCTCTGGCGGACCATCCCGATCACCCGGAGCTGCTGGCCCGTCTGGAGCGCGCCGAAGGCGCCCTCAAGAAGCTCGGGAAGTCCGTGCAGAAGGAGGTCGCGAAGGAGGACGACTTCGAGAACTCCTTCTTCGACCTCACCGACGTGCTCGGCACCTCCCTCATGGATCAGGGCGAGGGCGAGGAGATGCACGACACCACGAACGTGGTGGAGAAGGTGCAGAGCGTCGAGGAGCTCTTCGACGCCTTCCGCAGTGGCGTGGAGCAGCAGGTCAACGCCGAGGACTACGACACGCATTACAACCTGGGCATCGCCTACAAGGAGATGATGCTCATCGATGCGGCCATCGAGGAGTTCAAGAAGGCCATGGGCGACCCCGAGCGCACCCTGGAGTGCTGCTCCATGCTCGCCATCTGCGAGCAGGCCCGAGGCGACTTCGACGCCTCCATGACCTGGCTGCACGAAGGCATCAACGCCCCCGGCTTCCCCCCCGAGGACAGCGTGGGTCTCCGCTACGACCTCGCCGAGCTCTACCTCCAGCAGGGCCACACCGCCATGGCCCAGGAGGAGTTCCGCCGCGTCTACGACATGGATCCCGACTACCGGGATGTCGCCACGCGGGTGGGCTGAGCGGCGTCTGGTTCAGCCCCGGAGGGCCTGTAGGCCCGACGTCCCCCAGGGCTGCAGGGCCTGTAGGGCCGGCTGCACCGGCTTTCCCGGTCGCTGGAGGCGCGTGAGCTCCAGGGCCTGACCGTCGCCGGCGGTGAGCCAGGCGCCGGTCTTGTCCCAGTGCAGGGTTCCGGGGGCCTCGTCGCTGGGGCGGAGGGCGCCGACGCCGACCACCTTCACCCCCTGGCCCTGCACGGTGATCTCCGCGGCGGGCCAGGGCTGGAGGGCGCGGATGCGCCGATGGAGGGCCAGCGCCGGCTGGGCGACCTCGAGCCGGGCCATCTCCTTGCTGAGCTTCGGGGCGTAGGTGTGGGGGCCGGCCTGGGGTGTCGGGCGGGCCGTCCCGCCGAGCAGGGCGGGCAGGTGGGCGGCCAGGAGGTGGGCTGCGTCCTCCGACAGCGCCGCGAGGAGGGACTCGGCGTCGTCCTGGAGGGTGATGGGGCGGCGGACCTGGGCCAGGACGGGGCCCTCATCCAGGCCCGGCGCCAGGCCCATGAGGCTCACGCCCGTCTCCGCGTCGCCTTCGAGGAGGGCGAAGTTCACCGGGGAGGCGCCCCGCCAGCGGGGCAGGAGGCTGAAGTGGAGGTTCCAGGCCCCCAGGGGGAGGCTGTCCAGCATCCAGGAGGGGAGGATGTGACCGTAGGCCACCACCACGGCGAGGTCGATGCGGAGGTCCTCCCAGAGGGCCCGGGTCTCCGGGAGCTTCCAGCGCTCCGGCTGGTGCACCGGGAGCCCCAGGTCCAGGGCCGCGGCCTTCACGGGGGGTGGGGTGAGGATCCGCCCCCGCCCCGCGGGCCGGTCGGGGTTGCAGAACACGGCCTGCACCTCCGTGGTCGCCGCGAGGGCCCGGAGGGCGGGCACGGCCACCTCGGGGGTCCCGAGGAAGGCGACGCGGGTCATCTCAGCTGGCCTTGTGGGACTTGTTGTAGCGCCGTTGGATGACCTGCTTCTTCACGGGGCCGAAGTACTCCACGAAGAGGCGCCCCCGGAGGTGGTCGATCTCGTGGCAGAAGGCCCGGGCCAGGAGGTCCTCCCCTTCCAGCTCCGTCCAGGTGCCGTCCGGCTTGCGGTTCCGGATCCAGACCTTCTTGGGCCTTTCCAGCACTTCCGTGATCCCGGGGATGGAGAGGCAGCCCTCCGGCCCTTTCTGGAGGCCCTCCTCCCGGACCACCTCGGGGTTGATCAGGACGATGCGCTGGGCGGGGTCCTCCCCGCAGCTGCAGTCGATGACGGCGAGGTTCAGGTTGATCCCGATCTGGGGGGCGGCCAGTCCGACGCCCTCCTCGTGCAGGGCGGTCTCGAACATGTCCGCCACGAGCTGCTCCAGCTCGGGGGTCCAGGCCCCGACATCCTCGCTGTTCTTCTTGAGCCTGGGGTCCCCCCAGGTGATCACTTCCCGGACGGCCATGCGCCTTCCTCCGATCCTCCAGTTTAAGCCAAGGCCCGACCCTTGTTAATCTAAGGGATTCGCCCGAAGGGTCCCCATGCTTCGCAACTTCCGGTCCGTCTTCAAGTCCCAGCGAGCCCCCATGGCCGCCGTCATGGCCGTCGTGGGCCTCGGGATGGTGGCCTACCTGGCCCCCTCCAACCGGGGCAACACCCCCGACCTGGTGGTGGCCCGGGCCTTCGGCCGGGAAGTCCTCTACGGCGAGCTGGCCCGCCTGACCCAGACCTACGCGGAGGGCATGCGCCGGCAGTTCGGGGGCCAGATCGGCCCCGAGCAGCTCTACCAGTTCGCCCAGGGCCAGGCCCTCCAGGAGCTTCTCCGGGCCCGGCTCGTGGATGAGCTGGCCGAGCGCCAGGGCATCCTCTTCACCGATGAGGAGGTCCGCTCCGCCCTGGAGCGCCGCCTGCGGCAGGAGGCGGTCCGGAGCCCCGAGCTCTTCGGCCTCTTCGGAACCGACGGCCACATCAAGCCCCTGGCCGAGCTTGAGAAGGGCTTCCGCATCGAAGCGCTGAAGGGCTTCCTCAGCCAGGAGGAGGCCAACGCCAAGAAGATGCTGCAGGGCGAGAAGCTCCTGAAGCTGGCCGCCTTCCAGGTGCCGGTGGATGCGGCCTGGCTGGCCGCCGAGGACCGGGCCCGCAACGAGAAGGTGAGCTTCGAGGCCCTCTCCCTCCGGCCGGATCCCATGGCCGTGGCCGATCCCGGCGATGCGACCCTCGAGGCGTTCCTCAAGGCGTCCGGCCCCCGCTTCGAGGAGGGTCCCCGCCGCGTCCTGCAGGTGGCCTCCGTGGACCGGGCCACCATCGGCGACCTGAAGGTGGATGAGGCCGCCCTCAAGCAGGCCTACGAGCAGAAGAAGGGCAGCTTCGCCCAGGGCCCCCAGGTGAAGGCCCGCCACATCCTCTACACCGCCCACTCCGAGGCCGAGGTGGCCGAGGCCCTGAAGAAGGCCACGGCCCTCCGCGCCAAGCTGGCGA
>CAZVKM010000201.1:0-3058 GCA_964627685.1 uncultured Solibacteraceae bacterium
AAGGCTCGAGGCCCATCGGCATTCCGCGGCCCTTTTTCGTGCCCATCCCCCGGGCGGTCTCGGACCGCCGAGAAGCAGCGGCGGGCGGATAGGGCCCCGTGGAGGCCCTCCGGTGGAGGGCCGGAGCGGATCAGGCCCGCGCCCAGCCGCGCGCAAGGTTCGAGACCCATCGGAATACCGCGGCCCCTTTTCATGCCCTTCCCCGGGCGGTCTCGGACCGCCGAGAAGCCGAGTGCCAGGTTCGGGACCTATCGGAATTCCGCCGCAAGACCGGATACTGCTCCCAATGGTCACCGAGCCCCACCCCGCGGGATCCCGCGATCCCCACCCGCAAGCCCCGAACCGTCCCGCCCCCACGGGGTGCATCCATGTCTGCGCCCTGGATGCGGAGGGCTGGTGCGTGGGCTGCCACCGGTCCCAGGCGGAGATCTGCCGATGGCCCGTGGCGCTGAGGTAGCCCCTCAGAACTGGTAGCCCACCGAGAAGAAGAGGTTGCGGAGCTGGGTGTCCCGGTCGGTCTGGCTGCGGGGACGGCCCAGGATGCGGCGCCAGTCCGCGGCGTACTCCACCCGGATGGGGAAGCCGGCCTTGAGGATCAGGCCGAAGCCCGGCGTGACGCGCCAGGCGGGGAAGGGGGCCCCGTTGTCCACCGTCCGGAGCCCCCCGGGGCTGCCGGGGTCGCTCACGGTGGTGAAGCGGGGGCCGGGGTTCACCTGGGCGTAGACCTGTCCGCCGTCCAGGAAGATCTCCGCCCAGAGGGTGTTCCCGATCCAGGGGAGGGGGAAGCGGTACTCCAGGTTGGCCACGGAGAGGATCTGGCCTCCCAGGGGGGTGAGCTGCGTCTCGTAGACGCCCGGCTGGCCGGCCACGGGGATCTTGGCGCCGCTGCTGTCCCGCTTCGGAAGCTCCTGGACGGGGCCCAGGAAGCCGGGCTCCACGCCCCGGACGGAGAAGGGGCCGCCGCCGAAGAAGCGCTCAGTGAGGGGGAGGTCCCGGGCGGAAGTGGAGGTGGGCCGGGCCACGCCCAGGCGCAGGTTCAGGGTGACGATGCCGGATTCCGCCCGGAAGCCCACGGGCCAGTTCCACTGGTGGCGCAGGTCCACCTTGGCGAAGCTGCTGTTGGGGCTCGTGCCCAGGGCCTGGGGGGCCACCTCCACGTAGGCGCTGAAGAGGGCTCCCGAGGTGGGGTCCGCCAGGCGGTCCCGCCGATCCACGGTCAGGGAACCGTGCACCGAGGAGATGATGCTGCGCTCCGGGGACCGGGCCAGGGCGAAGAGCTCCTCGGCGTTGAAGAGGGGATCCCCCGTCGTGGGGTCCTTGGCGCTGGCGACCTCCGCCCGCTCGAAGCGATACCCCACCTGAACGTTCTGCAGGGGGGTGAGCCGCCAGTCCAGGTCGCCCAGGAAGCGGCGGCGCCGGGCGAAGAAGCCGGCATTGGCTTCTTCGAGGTAGGCGCCCTCCAGGCGCATCCGGGTCCGGACATGCAGCAGTCGATCCAGGGCGCCGGGCAGGAACCAGGGATCCGTGTATCCCAGGGAGTAGCTGTCCAGGCTGCGATTCACCTCGCCGGTGGGGAAGAGCTCTCGGAGGGGCTTCGAGGCCAGGGTCTGGTCGCCGGCCCGGATCCCGAGGTCCAGGCTCCGCCCCATGCCCCCAAGGTTGCCCCGCTGTACGCCGAAGAGGAAGCGGTAGCCCTGGGCGCGGTCGTATCCGAAGCCCTCGGAGAAGGTCCAGGGGCTGCGCTCCTCGGTGCGGAGCTCCAGGTCACCCCGGCTCCAGCCTCTCGCCTCCTCACCAGGGGCTTCGGTGAGGTTCTGGAGGTCCGTGCGGGAGAAGGCGCCCAGGGTGGAGAGGCCCGAGAGGCCCGCATCCAGGGCTGCGGGATCGAGCGCAGGCGTGGGGGGCGTGGGGAACTCCCGGAGGACCGCCTCGGGGCGGGTCCGATCGAGCCCGCGCACCACCAGGCGCCGGAGGGGTTCCAGGGGCTGGGTGGGAACCTCGATCCGGGCCCGTTCCTGCCCCGCCTCCTCCACGAAGGTCAGCTCAGGGCGGGGGCTGCCGAGCCCCGCCAGGCGCTGCCTGAGGTCCGCCAGCACCAGGCCCAGGTCCCCCTTCACGAAGGGGATGGCCCTGGGGACCGTCATCCGGTAGGTCCGCCCTCCTTCCGGCGTCGGAGAGGATTCCAGGATCCCCGTGACGCCCTGGAGGTGGGCCCGATCGGCCGGCCAGCGGGTGGTGCCCGCCGGTCCGGGCTTCCCGGCGGGACGATCCGCGAGCCAGAGACCCAGGGCCGGCCACAGGCGCTCCGGATCCAGACCCGGCTGCGCCGCGAGGGTGAGCTCCAGGCTCCGCAGGTGGCGGGCCTTGCCCTCCCGGATGTCGAGGGTGAGGTCCACCCGATCCCGCTCCCGGGGGGTCAGGTGGCCACGCACGCGGACGTCCGCGAAGCCCCGTGCGAGGTAGAGGTTGCGGATCCGGTCCTCCAGCGCCTTCACCAGCTCCGGGGTGGCCACGTTGAGCCGGAACAGCCGCTGGAGGCCCGCACGGGCCGCGGCCCGGAGCTCCCCCTCCTCCACCTCGCGCTGGCCCGTGAACCGGATGTCCTCGAGCCGGAAGGCCGGCCCCCGGTCGATGCGGTAGACGACCTCAACCTCCTCCGGATGGGCGGCCTCACCCTTCAGCACGGTGCGGGTGTGGGTCACCTTGACGTCCCGGTAGCCCTGCTCCCGGAAGTGCCGGGTGAGGTGCCGCTCGCCTTCGGGCAGCAGCGAGGGGCTCCACTGGGCGGCCCGGGCGAAGAGCACCAGCTCCGCCAGGCGGTTGGAGCCTCCCAGCAGCCCACCCACACGGGCCCCCTCGGCGCGGAGCTTCACGCGGGGGCCCGGCTGGGCTTCGAGGGTCACCCGGCCCGAGGCGGGGTCGTAGCTGAGCCGGGCCCAGCCCTCATAGCGGTGGTCCTTCAGGAACCGCTCACGCAGCGCCTGGCCCGCGTTCCGCTCCAGGGCCGCGCTCCACAGGCTCCGACCTTCCCGGAGGCTGGCCCAGCGCTGCAGCTGAG
>CAZVKM010000201.1:3068-7027 GCA_964627685.1 uncultured Solibacteraceae bacterium
TTCGATGATGGGACCGAAGCGTTCCCACTTGGTGCCGGCCCAGCGCTGCAGCTGAGCGGCGGAGTAGGGCGTGGCGGGACCCACCACGGTGACTTCCCGGACCAGGGCCGGGGGGCCCGGTTCCACCTGAACTTCCAGGGTCTCCCCCTGGCCGAGGCGCCGGAGGTGGACGGCCGCGGAGGGGTATCCGGCCTCCTGCAGCCGCTGCGTCGCGGCCGCCTGCCAGGCGAGGAGGCGCAGGTCCCCGACGCGGATCCCGCGATGGAGGCCCGGGAAGAGGTCGCGGGTGGGGCCTGCGGGCAGGGGGGAGGTGAAGGTGAGCTGGGCCACGGGGCGCAGGGGCCTGACCCGGATCCAGGCCACCTCCCCGTCGCGTCCGCCTTCCACGGAGAGGAAGCGATCCAGCCTTCGGACCGCGGCGAGGCCCCGCTCCTGGGCGGGTCCGTCGAGGGGCTGTCCCTCCCGGAGACCGTAAGCGGCGCGGATGAGGAGCGCCTCACCCGCCTCGGCGCCCTCGATCCGGAGGGCCGAGACGGCGCCGGGGGCCTGGGACGTCGTCTGTCCCAGCGCCCCCGGAATCAGGAGCAGGCTCGCGAGGGGCCTGATCACCTGTGGCTTAGAAATTGGCCAGGGCCTCGGCCTCCGTGTCCACCACCGAGAACACCGAGTGAAGGCTGGTCATCTTGATCAGGCTGAAGATGCGGCCGTTCATGCCGCAGATGCGGAGCTCACCCTGCTTGTTCTTGATGGAGGTGAAGCAGCCCACGAGCTCGCCGACGCCGCTGGAATCCAGGTAGGTGACCTTTTCGAAGTTGATGATGATCTTCTTCGCGCCCCCGTTCAGGGACTGGCGGACGGCTTCGCCCAGCTCCTGATCCCCATCCCCCAGGGTGATCTTGCCCTCGGGATAGAGGAGGGTGATGTCGTTCTCGGTCCTCGACGTGATCTTGGCCATGGGGCTCTCCGGAGTCTGGGGTCAGTGTAGCAACGGGTTCTTCATTGCCAAGGTTTAGCTGGAGGGGGTCCGGTTCCCCTCCGGGGCCCCTCCCGGACGTCGGTCCTTGGCATGGGCGCTGCATCGGAAGCCCTCCGAAGGCCGACCTTCCGGCCCAATTTGCACGGTGCCCCGTGTTCGACATCACCCGAAACAACCGGATGATCGGCCTCATGGATGCGAGCCTCACCTTGGCTTCGCGCCGGCAGACCCTCATCGCGTCGAACCTGGCCAACCTCGACACCCCGGGGTACCGGACCCGCGACTTCTCCTTCGAGGGGGCCCTCAAGGGCGCCCTGGAAGCCCAGGAAGGGCAAAATTCACCGGGAAGGGCCCTGGCCCTCACCCACCCCGGTCACCTCCAGGCGGGGGGGAGCGCCTCCCTGCCGGCCACGGACACCCCCCTCCGTCCCTCCTGGGAGCGGAACGATGGGAACGATGTGAGCCTCGACCGGGAGAACATGCTGCTGGCGCGCACCCAGAGCACCTATCAGATGGCCAGCCAGTTCCTCCAGACCGAGCTGCGCCGCCTCTATGGCGCCATCCGGGAAGGGAGCAAGTAGCCCATGAGCATCCCCACGATCCTCGACATCGCCGCCACGGGCATGAGCGCCCAGCGCCTCCGCGTGCAGCTCATTGCCGCCAACGTCGCCAACAGCGAGACCACCCGCACCAAGGAAGGGGGCCCCTTCCGCCGGAAGGACGCCGTCTTCGTGGCCCGGGACATGGGCTTCGACCAGGCCCTGCGGGCCGCCGGGGTGCAGGTGGCCGAGATCCGCACCTCCAAGGAGCCCTTCCTCACCCGCTACGAGCCGGGTCATCCGGATGCCAACGCCGAGGGGGTGGTCTCCTATCCCAACGTGAACCCCGTGGAGGAGATGGTGAACCTCACGGAAGCCTCCCGCGCCTTCGAGGCCAACGTGGCCGTGGTGCGGAGCGCCAAGGCCATGGCCCAGAGCGCCCTGGACATCCTCCGGGTTAGTTAAATCAAGAGAATGACGGATTTTCGACTGGCGCCTCCCCTCCTCTGAACCCATCCTGGAACCGACATGGACCCCCTCAAACTCCAAGGCCTCCAAGCCCCCCAGCTGCCGCTGGAGGGGGCGAAGCCCGAAGGAAACCCAGCCGGGGGGCCGGATTTCGGCGATCTGCTGAAGCAGGCCCTCACGGAAGTGAACCAGGCCTCCCAGACGGCCGAGGGAGAGGCACGGAACTTGATGCTGGGGGAGAGTGCAGACATGCACTCGGCCATGCTGGCGGTTCAGAAGGCCGATTTGAGTTTCCAGATGATGATGGCCGTCCGATCCAAGCTGATCGACGCCTATCGCGAGGTCATGCGCATGCAGCTGTGATCCCGCGGTCGGTTGGGCCTGAAAGGGATGCATGGCCGAGGGGAACAGTTTCAGCGACCAGGTGGTGAGCGCCTTCAGGGACATGACCGCCACGCAGAAGGCGGTGGCTGCGGCCATTTCCTTGACCGTGGTGCTCGCCCTGACCGGCCTCATCTTCTGGGCCTCCCAGGAGCGGATGGACGTGCTGGCCTCGAACCTGGCCCCCACGGATGCCAACGCCATGGTGGAGAGCCTCAAGAAGCAGGGCATCCCCTACGAGCTCTCCAGCGACCAGCGCACCCTCTACGCCCCCGAAGCCAAGGTGGGTGAGCTCCGCCTCAAGTTCGCCGGGGAGGGCATCCTGACCGGGGACAAGCTGGGCTGGGAGAAGCTGGAGAACGCCCCCCTCACTGCCGATGACTTCAGCCGCAAGGTCATGCACCGCCGGGCCCTGGAGGCGGACCTGGCCAAGACCATCAAGAGCCTGCAGCAGGTGGGGGATGCCGTCGTCCACATCAGCCCCGCCAACGACAGCCCCTTCCTCAACGACAAGGAGGAGGCCAAGGCCAGTGTGGTGCTGAAGCTGAAGGGCGGACGGATGCTCGCGGAGGAGAACACCGCCGCCATCCAGAACCTCGTGGCCGCCTCCGTGGAGGGCCTCCGGGCCGAGCAGGTGGTGGTGGTGGATCAGAACAGCCGCATCCTCAGCCGCACGGGCCGGGATCCTATGGTCGGCGCCTCGGACAGCCAGAAGAAGGTGGCCCGGGAGGAGGAGGAGCACCTGGTGCGGCGCGTCACGGAGCTCTTGGAGCCCGTGGTGGGCTTCGGCAAGGTGCGGGCCACGGCCCATGTGGAGCTGGATTTCGACAAGGTGAAGGTCAACGAGGAGCGCTTCAACCCCCAGGAACAGGTGGAGCGCAGCATCAACACCAAGGAGGAGAAGGTCACCAAGCGGGATGGTGCGGCCGGGGTGCCCGGCACGCCCTCCAATGTGGCCCCGGCCACAGGAGGCGCCCAGGCGGGCGTCCTCGAGCAGAGCGAGAAGAAGGAGAGCACCACCAACTTCGAGATCAGCAAGACCGTGCGGGCCGTGGAGCAGGCGCCCGGCAGCGTGAAGCGCCTGACCCTGGCCGTGATCGTGGACAGCGCCACCGCCTGGGAGAAGGACGGGAAGGGCGCGGACATCGCCAAGGCCGTGGCCCGGACCCCGGACGAGCTCAAGAAGCTAAGGGACCAGGTGGCCAGCGCCGTGGGCATCAACCCCCAGCGGGGCGACCAGCTGACCGTGGAGAACATCGCCTTCGCCCCCACCACCAACCCCAAGGAGGAGGCCGAGGCGCGGAAGGCCTTCTGGATCGACCTGGTCCGACAGTTTGCGCCGGCCGTGGTTTGGGCCATCGTGGGGGGGCTGGTGCTCTTCTTCCTGGTGATCCCCATGCTCAAGCGCCTGTCGGAAGCCATCAACAAGCCCGTCCCGCTGAAGATCGCGGGTGAGGAGGGAGGGCTCCACCTCGCCCCGAAGGTGGCCCCGGTGAAGTCCATGGAGGAGCTGGAGGCGGAGATCGAGGCCGAGCTCAACGCGGCGGGCGCGAACCAGGCGCCGGAGGCCAAGCGCCGGGAGCTCATGAAGAAGC
>CAZVKM010000202.1:0-6890 GCA_964627685.1 uncultured Solibacteraceae bacterium
CTCCCCGTCATCCACGCCGTGGTACCAGCTGGAGGCCACCTCGAAGGCCTCCACCTCGCCGGTCTCCTCATTCACCAGGGCGCCCTCCATGCCCAGCCACTGGTTCTCCACGGGGGCCTCCAGGGTGAAGGCCATGTTCTTGCGCCCGTCCCGGATCTCGAGCGGGCCGTAGATGAGGACCGGATCCGGCGCCTCCGTGCCGGCCGCGCCCGGGGCGGGCCGCGGCGCCCGGGGCGAGCCGGGGAGGGCGGGGCCCCGGGCGGTGGGCTCCGCCAGCTGGGGGAAGGCCTGCACCAGGTCCACCTGCTTCGACCACACCACCTCCCCCCGATGGGTGAGGCTCTGCACCATCACGAGGCCCAGCAGGGCCAGGAGGGCCAGGGCCATCCAGGTGCCGACGGTGGAGAGGCGGGCCTTGTGGGGGTTCGGCTGGAAGGCGCCGACGTTGGCCGGGGCCCGGAGGGGCTGGGGGAGGCGGAAGGCGGCCTGCACCTCCCCGGGCTCCAGGTAGGTGCTGAGGGTCCAATTGGCCTCGGCGCCGCCGCCCTTGTGGCGCTGCACCTCGAGGCTGAGGCTGCGGGGCGGGGCGACCCACTCGGCGATCTCCGCCTTCTCCCCCAGCTCCACTTTCCAGTAGAACTCCCCCCAGACTCCCCGGACCACGGCCGTCACATCCTGGAAGCGGCGGTAGCCCTGGCCCCGCCAGGTGTAGCTGCGGGCGTCCGCCTGGCCCTGGGGCGCCTCCCCGGCGGGGAGCGGTTCGGCCAAGCTCCAGTGCCCTTCGCTCTCCACCAGCCAGAGGAAGCCATGGTCCGGGGTGAGGAGCAGGTACTCCCCCCAGGGGTAGTCCACGCCCTCCACCGTGCAGGAGCGGACCATGAAGCCGGCGCAGACCACCTTGCGGCCCTGCAGGAGGCCCTCCTGGCCGAGGGCTAGGGCCATGGGGGCCTGGGGCTGCTTGAGGCTCTTGAGGAAGGCCAGCTTGCCTCCCGAGCAGTCCAGCAGGGCGTTGCAGTTCGGGCAGGCTACCCGCTCCGATCGGTCCGGCGCCCGCAATTTGAGGGGACCCGCGCAGTTGGGGCAGTTGAGGGCCGCCTCCCGCCGCACGGCCGTGGGGGGCGGGGCGTCGACGCCCTGGAGGTGCAGGTCCGCGAAGGGGACTTCCCGACCCAGGTAGAGGGCGGGGGACATCTCCGAGTAGTCCAGGGTGGCGAAGGCGCCATGGGGACCGCCGAGGTCCGCGAAGGGGAAGGCGGCCTGGAGGTCCACCCGCCAGGGGATCTCCCCGGCGGCCCCGGCGACCCGCGCTTCGCTGGCTTCCTGGATGGTCCACCGGCCCTCCTCGCCGAGGTCCAGCGGCCGTCCGGCCTCCAGGGCCTCGAAGGGCGGGACCGGGGCCTTGGCGGGATGCCGGAAGGTGAGCAGGAAGCGGCCCTGGGCCTCCGCGAGCCAGCCCCAGCGGCCGTCCTCGAGGGCGAGGTACCACTCGTCCCAGACGCCGCCCAGGGGGTGGGCCAGCTGCAGGCGCCCCGCCACGGTGAAGGCCCGTCCGGCGAAGCGCCCGGTGGCGCCCAGGGTCAGGGGGGAGCCCGTGTCCACCAGGGCCGCCACCTTCCCGATGAGCTCGGGGTCGCGGTCGGTGCGCGCGCAGAGGGAGCCGCAGGCCTTGCAGACCGAGACCATGGTGCCCGGCCGGAAGGCCAGGGGGGCGGCGCAGGAGGGGCAGTGGGTGGACATGCTGCGGGGATTATGACCCAAGGAGGGGCAGGGCCTTCTGCAATCCTTCCGCCCACGTCGCCGGGGGTGTCAGGAGGCTGAGCACCAGATAGCCCCGGGCGGGGAGGTCGAAGAAGTGCCCGGGGTGCACCAGGACGCCCGCCTCGAGGAGCCTCAGGGCCACGGCCTCGTCCTCCTCCAGGGCCGGGATGCGCAGGACCACGGACCACCCCCCTTCGACGGGGAGCCTCCCCAGGGCCGGAAGGGCCGCCAGGGACCGGTCCAGGGTGGCGAGGTTGGCCAGGAGTCGCTCGTGGGCCTGGGCCCGGAGCCCGGGGGCCAGGGCCAGCAGGGCCTCGGCCCCTTCCGCCGCGGAGGCGGAGACGCTGAGGTACTGGTCCGCGATGAGCTCGAGCCCCTCCCGGCGGGCCTCCTTGCGGGGGCCCCGGAGCACGGTCCATCCCAGCTTCACCTGGGGCAGGAGCGCCACCTTGGAGAGGCCCGAGAGGACGTAGGCCTCGCAGGGGGGCTCCGGCTCCGCGAGGCTGCTGCCCAAGCTCCCGGGCTCCCGTTCGAGGGGGAAGTCGGCGAAGACCTCATCGACGAGGAGGGCCACCCCGCGGTCGGCGCACAGGTCGCCGAGGGCCCGCCACTCCCCCCGGGTGAGGCAGGCGCCGGTCGGGTTGTTGGGACTCACCAGGAGCAGGGCCCGCGTGCGCGGTCCCAGGGCCTCGCGCAGGGCCTCCAGGTCCAGGTGCCACCGGTCCGTGAAATAGGAGGGCACAGCCCGGGGGACCACCCCCTCCAGGGCCGCCAGGTGGTCGAAGAGGGGGTAGCTGGGGCTGGGCACCAACACCTCGTCCCCGGGCCCGGTGAGCCACTTGAAGAGCCAGCCGTAGGCTTCGCTCGTGGAGGCGCTGAGGATCACATCCTCCATGGGGACCCCGTGGTACCGGGCCACGGCTTCCCGGGCGGCCCGGGGGCCCAGGGCCTCGGGGCGGTAGTGGAGGATGCCCGGGGCCGAGAGGGCCGAGCGGATCGCCGCCTCCGGGTAGGCGAAGCCGGCCCGGGTGGGGTTCGAGAGGGTGAGGTCGAGCAGCTCCAGTCCCTCCGCCTCCCGCCGGGCGCGGGCGCGGGCGAGGGCGTTGGGAGGGCCGGCCTGGAGACGCATCCCCCCATGATCCTCCATGACAGCGGCCTCCGCGGAGCGGATGATGGGGCCATCCCGCCCGGAGGTCCCCATGAGCCCCTCGCCCCGCGTCGCCGTCCTGCTCGCCGGCTCCGGCCACCTGGATGGGGCCGAGATCCGCGAGGCGGTGCTCACCCTCCTCGCCCTGGATCAGCACGGCGCGCGCATCCAGTGCGTCGCCCCGAACGCGCCCCAGCACCATGTGGTGAACCACCTCACGGGCCAGGAGGTGCCCGGAACCCGGAACATCCTGGAGGAGTCCGCGCGCATCGCACGGGGCGAGATCCTGGATCTGGCGGAGGCGCCGCCCTCGGCGTTCGATGCGTTGCTGATGCCCGGGGGCTTCGGCGTGGCCAAGCACCACTGCGGATTCGCCTTCCGGGGGGCGGCCGCGGAGGTGCGGCCCGATGTGGCCGCCTTCATCCAGGCCTTCCTCGAGGCGGGCAAGCCCGTGGGGGCCCTCTGCATCGCCCCCGCCCTCGTGGCCCTGGTGCTGAAGGGGCTGGGGAGGGGAGGCACCCTGACCCTCGGCAATGATGAGGGCTGCGCCGCAGCCGTGGCGGCCCTGGGCAGTCAGCACGAGCGGCACGACCGGGCCTCGGAGATCGCCGTGGACGAGGCGCTCAACCTCGTGACCACCCCCGCCTACATGTTCGGGGAGGCCCGGCTGTCCGAGGTCTGGATCGGGATCGAGCGGGCCGTGGCGGAGGTGCTCCGCCGGGTGCGGACCCCCGGGGGGGGCGGGACGGACTAGCGTCCCAAGGCCCGGGCCAGCGCTTCGCGGAGGTCCACCACCCGGTAGGGCTTCGGCAGGTAGGCTCCGGGACCCCCGAGGTCCAGGCTGCCGGCCTGCTCCGAGTATCCGCTGGAGAGGATGACCGGAAGGTGGGGCCATCGCGCCCGCATGTGGCCCAGGGCCTCACGGCCATCCATCCGGGGCATGGTCAGGTCCAGGAGCACCAGGTCGAAGGCCCCGTCGCAGGCCTGGAGGTGGTCCAGGCCTTCCTGGCCATCGGCCGCCTCGACCACGTCGAACCCGAGGTGCTGGAGGAGGGCGGTGGCACTGCTGCGGATGGAACTCTCATCGTCCACCACGAGCACCCGTCCCCGGTACCGGGTGGGTTGGGCGGTGCCATCCGGTGCCTGGGCCGTGGGGGTCTCACCCTCCAGGCGCTGGAACCACACGCAGAAAGTGGTGCCCCGGCCGGGCTCGGTTTCGATGGTGAGGCCGGCCCGGTGCCCATTGAGGATCCCGAGCAGGGCGGAGAGTCCGAGGCCCCGGCCCGTGGACTTGGTGGTGAAGAAGGGATCGAAGATCCGGGCCAGCACCTCGGGCGTCATGCCACCGCCGGAGTCCTCGACCTCCAGGCAGAGGTACCGCCCCGCCTCCAGGCCCTTTCCGACGAGGAGGCCGCGCCGGGCCTCGGCTTCCAGGGCCCGATGCTCCGTCCGGAGCCGGATGAAGCCATTCTGGTCGCCAATGGCCTCCGCGGCGTTGGTCACCAGGTTCATGACCACCTGCTGGAGCTGCACCGGATCCCCCATCACCCAGGGAAGGTCCGCCTCCAGGTCCAGGTTGAGCTGGATGCGCTTGGGGATGCCCACGGAGAGCAGGTGGGTGATCTCCCGCACCACCTCGTGGAGGTTCACCGCCTCGAGGCGGAAGCGGCCCTTGCCGCTGTAGGCCAGCATCTGGCGGGCCAGGTCCGCGGCCCGGTCGATCACCTGCTCCATGTCGGCGAGGTAGGGCGTGGCGGCGTTGGAGGCTGGGACGTGGAGCTGGGCGAGGCCGAGGTTGCCGAGCAGCGAGGTGAGGAGGTTGTTGAAGTCGTGGGCGATGCCCCCGGCGAGCAGGCCCAGGCTCTCCAGCTTCTGGCTCTGCCGCTGTTGCTCCTCCTCCCGGGCCCGGTCCGTGATGTCCGTGAGGGCGACCAGGATGGCCTTCTGACCCAGGTACTCCGGCATGCCCGCGGAGAGCAGCACCTGGCGACGGGTCCCATGGACCTGGAGCTCGAGGGCGAAGTCCTCCACGTGGCCCCCCTTCGCCAGCTCCGCCAGGAGCCGGGCCCGATCCTGGGGATCCGCGAAGAAATCCACCGTGCGCTTCCGCTCCACTTCCTCGGGCGTGAGCCGGAACATCCGATAGGCGGCCCGGTTGGCCAGGAGGATGGTTCCGTCCATGGGGCGGCTGAGCACCATGGGCGCGGGATTGAGGTCGAAGAGGTGGCGGAAGGAACGCTCGCTGCGCTCCTGGGCCAGGCGGGCCTCCTCACGGATGGAGGCGTCGGACATGGTGCCGAGCATCCGCGCCGCCTTCCCATCGGGACCAGGGAGGAACACCCCCCGATCCTCCGCGGGGAAGTAGGACCCATCCCGGCGCTGGAACCGGTAGGTGGCGTGGTAGGCGCGGAGGTGGCCCATCGCATCGTTCAGCTCCGCGAGCGCCCGTTCCCGGTCCTCGGGATGGATGAGGGCCGTCCAGGCGGCGAGGTCCACCTTCCGGAAGGTCTCGGGTTCATGGCCGGTGAGGTCCCGGATGGCCCCATCCCAGGTGATGGTCTCCCGGGCCAGGTCCAGGTCGTACACCAGCTGCCCTGTCTGCTCCACGATGATGCGGAAGCGGGCCTCGCTGTCGGCGAGGGCCTCCCGGGCCAGGTGGGACTCGGTGACATCCTGGAGGACGCCCTTCAGGGCGGTGACCCGATCCTCCTTCCGGATCGCCCGGATGAAGCTGTGGAAGATCCGCGTCTCGCCGCCCTCCAGGCGGACGCGGAGGTCCGAGTGGGCTTCACCACCTTCCCGGAGCAGCCGATCCAGGGTGGTTCGATAGGCCCCCGTGCCTTCCGGGTCGAAGACCTTCGCGCCCACCTCGGGGGAGAGGGGCCCCAGGGCCGGATCCCGACCGAGGATGGTGTAAAGCGTGTCCGACCACCGGACCTCCCCTGTGGCCACCTCGAGGGTCCAGCTCCCGATCCGGCCCAGGGCCTGGGCCTCACCCAGCTCCTGGGCCGTCTGACGCTGCCGCTCCTCCGCGGCACGGCGCTCGGTGACGTCCCGGGCGATGGAGAGGTACCGGCCATCTTCAAGCTGCTTGGCGCTGATCTCGGCGATGAACCGGGAGCCGTCCTTCCGGAGCAGGGTCCGCTCGGCGAGGTAGGGCCTCCGCGTCTTCACGGCCTGGAGCCGCGCGGGAAGCTGCTCCCGCTCCTCGGGGGGGAGCAGATCCAGGATGCGGAGGGAGCGGAGCTCGTCGAGGCTGTAGCCCACCATCTCGAGGGCCTGGGGGTTGGCGTCCACGTAGGTGGTGGTGGCGTCGGCCACGAAGATGCCGTCGGAGGCCTGCTCCATGATCCCCTTGAGGTTGGAGACGAGGGCCCGGAGCTGGGCCTCCGCCTCCTTCTGCTCGGTGACATCCTGGGCCACCCCGTAGAGGCCGACCACCTGGTCGCCTTCCCGGAGGGGGTGCACCTGCCCGTGGTGCCAGTGGATCCTCCCTTCCCGATCCACCGTGCGGAGGTCGAAGCCGAGGTCGGCTTCACCGGCCATGGCCCGCTCCACCCGCGCGATGTGGGCCGGGCGGTCCTCGGGGTGGAGGGCGGCGAGGTAGGCCTCATAGCTCGGTGGACCGAGCTCGGGATCCCGATCGAAGATCCGGTAGACCTCCTCCGACCAGGTGATGGAGCCCGTCGGGAGGTCGAAGCGCCAGTTCCCGAGTCGGCCGAGGCGCTGGGCCTCCTTCAGCTGCGCTTCGCTGTGCCGGAGGGCTTCCTGGCTGGCGTTCCGGGCCCGGATGTCCCGCGCGATCACGGAGAAGACGGTCTGATCCCCGAGCTTGAGGGGGGCCGCGGACACCTCCACGGCGACGAGGGTCCCGTCCTTGTGGCGGTAATTCCGTTCCCCGATGGTGTGGGCCCCGGCGGCGACGACCCGGCGGATGTTGGCCTGCACCGACTCGGGCTCATGGGCCGCCAGCTCGAAGATGGTG
>CAZVKM010000203.1:0-6869 GCA_964627685.1 uncultured Solibacteraceae bacterium
GCCGCGCCCACGTCTACGGCCGCGCCCACATCAACACCGACGAGATCATCCCCGCCCGCCACCTCAACGTGCACGAGGAGGCCGAGCTGGCCAAGCACGCCATGGAGGACCTCGACACGGACTTCGTGAAGCGCGTCCAGCCCGGCGATTTCATCGTGGCCGGGGAGGACTTCGGCTGCGGCTCCAGCCGGGAGCACGCCATCTGGGCCCTGCGCGGGGCCGGGGTGAAGGCCGTGATCGCCGCCAGCTACGCCCGCATCTTCTTCCGCAACGCCGTGAACAACGGTTTCCTGGTGCTCGAGTGCCCCGAGGCCGTGGCCGCGGTGCAGGCGGGCCAGACCCTGCGCCTGGACCTGGAGGCGGGCGTGCTCCACGTGGTGGAGACGGGCGCCACCTTCACCTTCGTGCCCCTCAGCGACTTCGCCAAGGGCTTCCTGGAGGCGGGCGGCCTGCTGCCCTACCTCGTGGCCCGCATGAAGGGCGGTGCCGCGTGAGTGCAGGGCGGACCCACCGCATCGTCGTCCTCCCGGGCGATGGCATCGGCCCGGAGGTGGTCCGGGAGGCCGTGGCCTGCCTGGAGCTGCTGGGACGTGAGCGCCAGCTGGAGCTCACCTTCGAGACCCACCTCCTGGGTGGGGCCGCCGTGGACGCCACAGGCGACCCCTTCCCCGAGGTCACCGCCACCGCCTGCCAGACCGCCGATGCGGTGCTCCTCGGCGCCGTGGGGGGCCCGGCCTGGGACAAGCTCCCCGCCCATCAGCGGCCCGAGGCGGGGCTCCTGCGCCTCCGCAAGACCCTGGGATGCTTCGCCAACCTCCGGCCCGTGGCCATCAGCGACGCCCTCGTGGAGGGCAGCCCCCTGAAGCCCCACATCGTCCGGGGCACCGACCTGCTCATCGTCCGTGAGCTCGCCGGCGGCCTCTACTATGGCCTGCCCCGATCCCTGGACATGGACCGCGGGGTGAACACCATGGCCTACACCGCCCCGGAGGTGGAACGCGTGGCGCAGGTGGCCTTCGCGGCGGCCCGGAGCCGGAGGAAGCTGCTCACCTCCGTGGACAAGGCCAACGTGCTGGAGGCCTCGCGACTCTGGCGCGCCACGGTGGACCGCGTGGCCACGGAGTATCCGGACGTGAAGGTGGAACACCAGTACGTGGACAGCGCCGCCATGCTCCTCGTCACCCAGCCCACCCACTTCGATGTGGTGCTCACCGAGAACCTGTTCGGCGACATCCTCAGCGACGAGGCGGCGGTCCTGGGCGGCACCCTCGGCATCCTGCCTAGCGCCTCCCTCGGGGGCCCGGTGGGCCTCTACGAGCCCATCCATGGCTCCGCCCCGAGCCTTGCCGGCCAGGACGTGGCCAACCCCGTGGGGACCATCGCCAGCGCCGCCCTGCTCCTGCGTCACAGCTTGGGCCTCGAAGCCGAAGCGGGGCTCCTGGAACAGGCGATCGCCGACGTGCTGGCTGAGGGCCATGGCACCCCGGACCTCAAGGGCGCCACCCACCGCTTGGGCACCCGGGAACTCGGCGATCGCATCCGTGAGCGGCTCTACCAGCGCTGCTGGCAAGGCACCATGCCGGAACTCGCCGTCGGCCCCTGAGCGCTTCCACCATCCGACCTCGCGGGGTCGGGTGACAGATCCTTAACAAACGATTTTCAAAAATTAACCTTTGACTTTGCCTTCCTGAACCCTAGACTCCTCGCATGGCCTCTGGGACCGTCACCTTCGCGCAGCGCGCCGACCTTGTCGGTGGCCTCGCGCTGGGCGTCCCCGTCGCCGTTGAGCTCATCATCCCCGTACCCCCTGTGGCGATCAGCATTCCCAGCCTGATCGTGAGCATTCCCAGGACACGCGCGGGGACCTAAGAGAGTCCACTTCCCACCCGGAAGGCCCCGCGCTCCCACCAGGACGCGGGGCCTTCCCCATTTCAGGAACCTTCCATGACATCCCCCAGCGATCAAAGCGCCCCCAGCGGGCGGCGGCGGAGCTCTGCCCTCGTGGACGGCGCCCACCGCGCCCCGGCCCGGGCCATGCTCAAGGCCACAGGCCTCAGCGATGAGGACCTGCGGAAGCCCCTCATCGGCATCGCCAACACCTGGATCGAGGTGGGCCCCTGCAACTTCCACCTGCGAGACCTGGCGGAGCGCGTGAAGGAGGGCATCCGGGAGGCGGGCGGAACCCCCTTCGAGTTCAACACCGTGAGCGTCTCCGACGGCATCACCATGGGCTCCGAGGGAATGCGGACTTCCTTGGTGAGTCGTGAGTTAATCGCCGATTCCATCGAGTTGGTGGGCCTGGCCTACCCCTTTGACGCCCTGGTGGCCCTCAGCGGATGCGACAAGACCAACCCCGGCGTGGCCATGGCCCTGGCCCGCCTGGACCTCCCCGGCGTCGTGCTCTACGGCGGCTCCACCGACGCCGGCCACTGCGACGGCAAGGACCTCACCATCCAGGATGTCTTCGAGGCCGTGGGGGCCTGCAGCGCAGGCCGTCTCAGCGAAGCGGACCTGACCCGTGTGGAGGACACCGCCTGCCCGGGCGCCGGGGCCTGCGGGGGCCAGTTCACCGCCAACACCATGAGCCTCGTGCTGGAGGCCCTGGGCCTTTCCCCCGCGGGCTTCAACGGCATCCCCGCCACCCACCCCGCCAAGGCCGGAGCGGCCCGCGCCGTGGGCCGCCTGGCCGTGGCCCTGGCCCGCACGGAGCGCCGGCCCTCCACCCTGCTCACCCGAACCGCCTTCCTCAACGCCATCGCCGCCGTGGCCGCCAGCGGGGGCAGCACCAACGCGGTGCTCCACCTCATGGCCCTGGCCCGGGAGACCGGCGTCGCCCTGGCGCTGGAGGACTTCGACCGGGTGAGCCGCACCACGCCCCTGCTGGCCGACCTCAAACCCAGCGGGCGCTTCACGGCTCCGGACCTCCACGCCGCCGGGGGCGGCCCCCTGCTCCTCCAGCGCCTCATCGCCGACGGGCGGGTGGAGGGTGGCGCCCTCACGGTCACCGGCCAGACCCTCGCCGAATCCACAGCCAAGGCCCAGGAGACCGCCGGCCAGCAGGTGGTGCGCCCCGTTGACCGGCCCCTGAAGCCCGAAGGGGGCCTCGCCATCCTGCGGGGCAGCCTGGCCCCCGAGGGCTGCGTGGTGAAGTGCTCCAGCACCGCCCGCACCCACCACCTGGGCCCCGCCCGGGTCTTCGACGGCGAGGAAGCAGCCTTCGAGGCGGTGCAGGCCGGGGAGATCCTGCCTGGCGACGTGCTCGTGATCCGCTACGAGGGCCCCCGGGGCGGCCCCGGCATGCGGGAGATGCTGGCGGTGACCGCCGCGCTCATGGGCGCGGGCCTCGGCGACAGCGTGGCGCTGCTCACGGACGGCCGCTTCAGCGGCGCTACCCGGGGCCTTATGGCGGGGCACGTGGCCCCCGAGGCCGCCGTGGGCGGCCCCATCGCCCTGGTGCGGGAGGGCGACAGCGTCCTCCTGGACCTGCCCAGCCGCCGCCTGGACCTGCTGGTGGCCCCCGAAGAGCTGGAGCGCCGCCGGCGCCAGTGGTCGGAGCCCGAGCCTAGGGTCCGCCGCGGCGTCCTCGCCCGCTACGCCGCGGCGGCCCAGTGCGCGAGCCGCGGTGCCGGGGCCGGCGTGCCCTTCCCCGACGCGAAGCAGCCGGTGCTGGCATGAGCGCCCCCCGCCTCACCCGCGCCCCGATCCTCTGGGAGTGCGTCGCCCGCGAGGGCGTGGACACCGTGTTCGGCTACCCCGGCGGCGCCATCCTGCCGGCCTACGACGCCCTCGTCGATGCGCCCATCCACCACGTGCTGGCCCGCCACGAGCAGGGGGCCTGCCACATGGCCGATGGCTACGCCCGGGCCTCGGGCCGGGTGGGCGTCGTGGTGGCCACCAGCGGCCCCGGCGCCACGAACCTCGTCACGGGCCTCGCCACGGCCATGCTCGACAGTACGCCCCTGGTGGCCATCACGGGCCAGGTGGGCAGCGGCCTGCTGGGCACCGACGCCTTCCAGGAGGTGGACGTCACGGGCGTGACCCTGCCCATCACCAAGCACAACTACTTGGTGACCCGCGCCGAGGATCTGGCCGGGGTCCTGCGGGAGGCCTTCGCCGTGGCCCGCGGCGGCCGGCCCGGCCCCGTGCTCGTGGACATCACCAAGGACGCCCAGCAGGCCACGGCCGACTTCGACTGGGAGGCCGCCACGCCGCGCCGCCAGCACCGGCGCCCCACGCCCAAGGTGGCCCCGGCGGACCTCGCCTCGGCTTTGGCCATGCTGGCCCAGGCGGAGCGGCCCGTGATCCTGGCGGGTCACGGCATCACCCTCAGCGGCGCCCGGGAGGTGGTGCAGCGCTTCGCGGAGACGCAGGACATCCCCTACGCCAGCACCCTGCTGGGCCTGGGCGCCCTGCCCGCCACCCATCCCCTGTCGCTGGGCATGATGGGCATGCACGGCGAGGCCTGGGTGAACCAGGCCATCCAGGAGGCGGACCTGCTCCTCGCCTTCGGCATGCGCTTCGACGATCGGGTCACCGGCAAGCTCAGCGCTTACGCCCCCAGGGCCAAAAAGCTCCACATCGACATCGACCCCTCCGAGTTCCACAAAAACGTGCCCGTGGACCTGGCCCTGCATGGCGACCTGCGGGAAGTGGTGACGGCCCTGCAGGCCCAGGCGACCCCGCGCACCCGGGCGCCTTGGCGGGCCCACCTGGAGAACCTCAGAGGCAAGGCCTCGGTGCGGGACATCCAGCAGCTCCCCGACCACGGGGTGCTCTACGCCGCCCACGTGATCCACGACCTCTGGCGCCTCTGCCCCGAGGCCACCGTGGTGACCGACGTGGGGCAGCACCAGATGTGGGAGGCCCAGTACTGGCGCCACGAGGGCGAGCGCAGCCTCATCACCTCCGGCGGCCTGGGCACCATGGGCTTCGCCCTGCCCGCGGCCCTGGGCGCCCAGAAGGCACGGCCGGACAAGGAAGTCTGGGTCATCGCCGGCGACGGCGGCTTCCAGATGACGAGCCCGGAGCTCATGACCGCCGTGCAGGAGGGCCTGCCCCTGCGCATCGCCGTGGTGAACAACGGCTTCCTGGGCATGGTGCGCCAGTGGCAGGAGTTCTTCTACGAGCGCCGCTACGCCGCCAGCCCCATCCTCAGCCCCGACTTCGTGAAGCTGGCCGAGGCCTACGGCCTCTCCGCCTTCCGCGTGGAGGCCCGGGCCGACCTCGCCGACACCGTGGCGAAGGCCCGCGCCGTGCAAGGCCCCGCCCTCATCGAGTTCCGCGTGCAGCAGGAGGACAGCGTCTTCCCCATGGTCCCCGTCGGGGCGGCCCTGCACGACATGATCCGCCGCCCCGTGCCTTCCGTGCTCGCCGAGACCGGTGCGGATCCCGCATGAAAAGGCCCAGACACGGAGGTCACGGAGGAGGCGGAGAACACGGAGAAGGAACCCGATAGTCCCCTCTGCTCCCTCCTTCCGCGATCTCCGTCTCCTCCGCGTTCTCCGTGTCTTCCCCTTCCCTCGGAGTCTCCCATGCTCGAATCCCACTGCATCCTCGCCCTGCTCGACGATGAACCCGGTGTGCTCGACCGGGTGGCGGCGCTGTGCCGGCGGCGCGCCTTCAACATCCGGAGCCTCACCGTGAGCCCCGCCTCGGAGCCTGGGGCCAGCCGCATGACGCTGGTGGTGGAGGCCACGGAGGCCGGTGCCCGCCGCGTGGTGGCCCACCTGGAGAAGCTCGTGGTGGTGCGCACCGTGGAGCTCCTCCAGACCGGGGACTTGGCCCGGGACCTCTGCCTGGCGCGGGTGGCCTGCGGCCCCGCCAGCCGCCCCGCGGTGCTCCAGCTGGCGGAGGTCTTCCGGGCCCGGGTGGTGGACCTCGCCGCCGACAGCCTCGTGCTCGAGTGCACGGGCAACCGCACCAAGGTGGACCGCTTCATCGAGGTGCTCCGCCCCTTCGGCCTCCTGGACCTCGGCCGCAGCGGCGCCGTGGCCATGGCCCGCGTCCCCGCTGACGGCGCGTTGGAAGCTTCGGCGTAGGCCCTTCAGGCCGTCGTCGGCCTTCGGTCCTCGGTCGTCGCATTCCGACCCACACCATTCACCCGACCCATCCCACTTTCCCCTTCTACAAACCGCTTCGACCTTCCCACCCGGCTTCCGCACCGCGACGACCGACGACTGAAGACCGAAGCCCTCCCCAGGAGCCCCCATGGCCACCCTCTTCTACGACGCCCACGCCGACCTCGGCCTCATCCGCGCCCGCAAGGTCGCCGTCCTCGGCTACGGCAGCCAGGGCCACGCCCACGCCCTCTCCCTGAAGGACAGCGGGGTGGAGGTCCGGGTGGGCCTGCCCGCCACCAGCCGCAGCCGTGCCAAGGCCGAGGCCGCGGGCCTCGCGGTGCTCACGCCCGAAGCGGCGGCCGAGTGGGCCGACGTGGTCATGGTCCTCACGCCCGACACGGGCCAGGCCGCCCTCTACGAGTCCGCCCTCCGCCCAGCCCTGAAACCCGGCAAGACGCTGATGTTCGCCCACGGCTTCAACATCCGCTACGCCACCATCGAGGTGCCCGCAGGCGTGGACGTGAGCCTCGTCGCCCCCAAGGCCCCGGGCCACCGGGTGCGGGAGGTCTTCGTGGAGGGGGGTGGTGTCCCCGGCCTCGTAGCCGTGCACCAGGACGCCTCGGGCCAGGCCCTGGCCCTGGCGCTGAGCTATGCCAAGGCCATCGGCCTCACCCGGGCCGGCGTGCTGGAGACCACCTTCGAGGAGGAGACGGAGACGGACCTCTTCGGCGAGAAGGCCGTGCTCTGCGGCGGCGCGGCCGCGCTGGTGAAGGCCGGCTTCGAGACCTTGGTGGAGGCGGGCTACCAGCC
>CAZVKM010000204.1:0-6825 GCA_964627685.1 uncultured Solibacteraceae bacterium
GTCGTGGCCGCTCTCGGCCTTGGTGGCCGGCGTGAAGATCGGCTCCGGCAGGCGATCCGCGAGCTGGAGCCCGGCGGGGAGCTTCACGCCGCAGACCTCGCCGGTGGCCTGATACTCCTTCAGCCCGGAACCTGCCAGGTACCCGCGCACCACGCACTCCACCGGCAGGGGATGGGTCTTCTCCACCACCACGGCGCGGCCCTCGAGGCTGGCGCGGTAGGGCTCGAGCTCCGCGGGCCACTCATGGGCCTTCCGGAAGTGGTTGGGCACCAGGTCCCGGGTGGCCTCGAACCAGAAGTTCGCCACGGCCGTGAGGATCCGACCCTTGTCGGGGATGCCCTCGGGCATCACGCAGTCGAAGGCGCTGATGCGATCCGTGGCCACGATGAGCAGCTTCTCGCCCAGGGTGTAGACATCCCGGACCTTGCCGCGACGGAAGAGGGGGAAGGGAAGGTCGGTGCGGAGCGTGGCGGCCATGGCTCCATTGTCCCCGGCCCAGGGCCCTAAGCCAATTCCGGAAGCTTGCGCGGCGTCGGGGCCGTCCAGTTCAGAGGGTGTCCCGGCAGATGGTACCGGTTCACCACGCCCACCCAGCGGCTGAGCTCCACCTCCCGCACCGCGCCTGAAGCGTCCGCCACCGGCAGCCCCCGCTCCACCTGGAAGGCCCGCACCTCCGCACCGCTGACCCCCAGGAGGCCTGGCAGGTCGTCCACGGGGTAGATCCGATCACCCGCCGTGGGCGCCAGCACCCGGTAATCAAAGGTCTCCGAGAGGACCGAGGCTGTGGCCTCCGCATCCAGCTCCGCCGCGGCATCCAGGTGGGGGAAGGGATTGCCCCCGAGGAACCCCACCGCCTGGGCCATGCCCAGGTGGGCCAGCAGGTGGAGGGGCTGGATCTTGAGCACGGCCTCGAAGGCCCGGCGGGCCTCCTCGCTGCGCCCGAGGGCCAGCAGGGCCTCGCCATGGCGGAGGCGGGCCTCGAGGCTCCGGGGATCGGCGGAGACCCACCGGAGGGTCACCGAGGCCAGCTCCTCCGCCAGCCCCTGGTCGCGGAAGAAGCCGGCGAGGCGGGCCAGGGCCCCCAGGTCCTTGGGGGCCAGGAGCAGCAGGCGCTCCAGGAACTCCGCGGCCCGCACCCGCTCGCCCGAGGTCTCCAGGCGGTGGGCCCAGCCACGCAGGATCTCGATCTGCTGCGCCACGGGATGATTCGGGGTGCCCTGATGGGGATCCGACGGGTGCAGCACCTGGGTGCCGACCCAGAGGTAACGGAGGGGGTTGCGCCCTTCCGCGCCCTCCAGCTCCGCTTCGAGGGCGTGGATGATGGTGCGCAGCCCATGGTCCCAGAGGGCCGGGAGCGGCATCTGGGCGTGGGTGCGCAGCTCGCGTTTCACGAGGTCCAGCGGGTCCCCGGAGCGCCCCAGGTGGAGCTTGATCCGGAGCACGGTGGGAACGTCCTCCAGGGACAGGCCCAGGCGCAGCGCCAGCTCCCCGGTGTCCGGGTCGAAGGCATCCAGGAGCAGGTAGCCCAGGGTGGCGCGCATCCCCCCACTATTGCATCCCCGCGGGGGCTCCGTCAGGATGGCCGGAGCCCCACCGCCCCCACTCGAGGAGGATCCATGAAAAAACTGATGCTTCCCCTGGCCCTCGTGGCCGCCGCCCCCCTGGCCGCCCAGGATGTGGAGCTGGGCGTGTTCATCGGTCAGCAGACCTTCAACAGCTTCACGGTGACCGGGACCAAGGTCGAGCCCGAGAAGAAGACCGTCACCGGGGTGCGCTTCGGCTACAGCCTCGTGGACATCGGCCCCGCCCTGTTCCAGCTCACCGCCGGCTACCAGCCCGAGAGCAAGAGCACCTTCGAGATCAACGGCAAGACCGTGCCGGGGGCCGCGGAGTTCTCCCACAAGCACTGGTCCGTGGGTGCCATGTTCAACTTCAAGGCCTTCGTGGCGGTGGGTGCGGGCGTGGAATACCGCTCGGAGTCCCTCTCCTCCAACGGCGTCGGCAACCCCAGCACCACCTACGGGCGTCCCTGGGGCCGGGCCAACATCGGCTTCGCCTTCCCCACCCCCTTCGTGAAGCCCTTCGTGGGGCTGGAAGTGGCGGCCCCGCTCACCTCCACCTCCGTGACCGCCACCAGCAGCACCGAGGAGGTGCTCAAGGGGAACGCCCCCAAGTTCCAGGTGGGCCTCTACGGCGGCATCCGCTTCTGAGGCGACCGACCCCCCACAGGCACCCGGTCCCACCGGGTGCCTTTTTTTTCATCTTTTGCTATCGTGGCTCAACCCAAAGGACTCCATGGAACTCCGCATTCTGGGATGCAGTGGCGGTGAGGCGGATGGTGAGCGCCTCACGGGGCTCCTCATCAACCAGGAAGTGGCCATCGACGCCGGCAGCCTCACGGGGGCCCTCACGGTGGAGGAGCAGAAGCGCATCCGCCACGTGTTCCTGAGCCACAGCCACCTCGACCACATCTGCACCCTGCCCTTCTTCACGAAGAACGTGTTCGGGCACACCACCGAGCCCGTGGAGATCCATGCGCTCCCCGAGACGCTGGACGTGCTCCGCCGCCACCTCTTCAACGACGAGCTCTGGCCCGACTTCAGCGTGATCCCCTCCCCCAACGATCCCACCATCCGCTACACCGAGGTGGAGCCGGAGCGTGTCTACGAAGTCCGGGGCCTCCGCTTCACCCCCATCCGCGTGAACCACCTCGTCCCCTGCGTGGGGTACCTGGTGGAGGACGGGAAGGACGCCTTCATCTTCACAAGCGACACCTGCACCACCGAGCGGATCTGGGAGGTGGCCAACCGGACCCCCAACCTCAGGCTGGTGATCACCGAGGCATCCTTCCCCAACGACCAGGACTGGCTCGCCGAGGCCAGCAAGCACCTCACGCCGGCCATGCTCGGGCGGGAGCTCCAGAAGCTGAAGGTGGATGTCCCGGTGGCGATCTACCACCTCACCCCGGGCGACAAGCCGGCCATGCTGCCGGAGCTCCGGGCCCTGGGGGATCCGCGCCTCCGCATGCTCGAACAGAACGAGCACTTCAGCTGGTAGGAGCCTTAGAGGGTGGCCTTGAGGGCCGCCACGGCCTCCTGGATGCCCGCCTCGATGGGGGCCACCAAGCCCTCCACCACCGCCAGGTCGCCGCTGCGGCCCGCGTTCTCAGCCTGCCGAGCGAGCTCCGCAAGGCGGGCCAGGCCCAGGTTGGCCACCCCGCCCTTCAGGGCGTGGGCCGCCGCGGACACGTCCTCCGCCGAGCCTTCGGCCAGCCCCTTCCGGAGATCCGCCATCCGGATGGGCGCGTCCTCCTCGAAGATGCCGATGAGCTCCCGGATGAGGTCCGGGGCCCCCTCGGGATCCAGATCCCGCAGCATGTCCAGCTGGCGGGGATCGATGATGGGAAGCTCGGACACGCGGCACTCCGGAAGGGGAAGGCCCCCGACATCCATCGGGGGCCTTCCAGTCTGGCATGAGGATCGGATGATCCCCGTCTCAGGTGCGGCTCAGAAGCCGTGCCCGCCGGGGTGGCCGGCGGCCTGGATGCGAATGAGGCTTGCTTCCAGGGAGGCCTGGGCCTCGTCCATGTCGTGCTCGGTGTGGGCTTCCTTGAGCTGCTTCAGGGCATGGGCCTTGTCGGCCTCGGCCTGGCTCAGGTCGATCATGTCCACGGTCTCGGACTCACGTGCCAGGATGGTGACATGGTCGGGACCCACCTCGGCGAAGCCGCCGAAGACGGTCAACCAGTGCTTCTGGCCTTCCTGGGTGAAGTGGATGAGGCCGTTGCCCACGGGGGTCAGCACGGGGGTGTGGTCCGGCTTGATGCCGTAGTACCCGCGGTGGGCCGTGGGGAACATGACGTCCTGCACCTGGGCGCTGAAGACGCGGCGCTCCGGGGTGACGACTTCGAGGAGAAGGTGGCCGGCCATGGGTTAGGCCTTCATCTTCTCAGCCTTCTCCACGGCCTCTTCGATGGTGCCGACCAGGTAGAAGGCCTGCTCGGGCAGGTGGTCCCACTTGCCGTCGCAGATCTCGGCGAAGCCCTTGATGGAGTCCTCGAGCTTCACGTACTTGCCCTGCATGCCCGTGAACTGCTCGGCCACGTGGAAGGGCTGGGAGAGGAAGCGCTGGATCTTGCGGGCGCGGGCCACGACCAGCTTGTCGTCCTCGGAGAGCTCATCCATGCCGAGGATGGCGATGATGTCCTGGAGCTCCTTGTACTTCTGGAGGATGGACTTCACGCGCATGGCGGTGTTGTAGTGCAGGTCGCCCAGGATGCGGGGATCCAGGAGGCGGGAGGTGGAGGCCAGGGGATCCACGGCGGGGTAGATGCCCAGGGCCGCGATCTCACGGCTCAGGTTGGTGGTGGCGTCCAGGTGGGCGAAGGTGGTGGCGGGCGCGGGGTCGGTGTAGTCGTCCGCGGGCACGTACACGGCCTGCACGGAGGTGATGGAACCCTTCTTCGTGGAGGTGATGCGCTCCTGCAGGCCGCCCATTTCGGTGGCCAGCGTGGGCTGGTAGCCCACGGCGGAGGGCATGCGGCCCAGCAGCGCGCTCACTTCGGCGCCGGCCTGGGTGAAGCGGAAGATGTTGTCCACGAAGAGCAGCACGTCCTTGCCTTCCTGGTCGCGGAAGTACTCGGCGACGGTGAGGCCGGTGAGGGCCACACGGGCACGGGCTCCGGGGGGCTCGGTCATCTGGCCGTAAATGAGGGCCACCTTGCTCTTGGAGAGGTCGTCCTTGTTGATGACGCCGCTGTCCATCATCTCGTGCCAGAGGTCGTTGCCCTCACGGGTGCGCTCGCCCACGCCCGCGAACACGGAGTAGCCGCCGTGGCCCTTGGCGATGTTGTTGATGAGCTCCATGATGAGAACCGTCTTGCCCACGCCGGCGCCGCCGAAGAGGCCGGTCTTGCCGCCCTTGGCGTAGGGCTCGAGGAGGTCGATGACCTTGATGCCCGTCTCGAACATCTCGGAGGCGGTGTTCAGGTCTTCGTACTTGGGGGCCTCGCGGTGGATGGGGAGGGTCATCTTGTGGCCCACGGGACCGCGCTCGTCCACGGGCTCGCCCACCACGTTCAGGATGCGGCCCAGGGTCTCGGGGCCCACGGGCACGTTGATGGCGGCGCCGGTGTCGCGCACGACCTGACCGCGGATCATCCCTTCCGTGGGCTGCATGGAGACGCAGCGCACGCGGTTCTCGCCGAGGTGCTGCTGCACCTCGAGGGTGATGGTGGCGGTGGTCTTGCTGACGGGATCGGTGACCTCCGTGAGCAGGGCGTTCATGATCTCGGGCAGGTGGCTGTCGAACTCGACGTCCACGGCGGGACCGACGATGGCGATCACGCGGCCTTGAAGGTTGCTGGACATGGGTTACCTCGGCAGTTGAAAGGGCAGGACTAGGCGTTGGCGCCGGACACGATCTCGATGATCTGGTTCGTGATCGCCGCCTGGCGGATCTTGTTCATGGTCAGGGTCAGCTTGGCGATCATCTCGCCGGCATTGCCGCTGGCCTTGTCCATGGCCGCCATGCGGGCGCCGTGCTCGGAGGCGCTGGACTCGAGGAGGGTGCGGAGCACCTCGATCTCCACGAAGCGGGGAAGGAGGGTCTCGAGGATCGTGTTCGGATCGGGCTCGAGGAGGTGGGGGATCTCCGCCTTGGCGTCCACGGGCTGCACGGGCAGCTCGATGGGGAAGACCTTCACCACCATGGGCTCCTGGGAGACCGCGGAGTGGAACTCGTTGTAGACCACGTATAGGGCGTCGATCTCACCGGCCTCGTACTGCTTGGCGGCGGCGTCGGAGATCTCCCGGGTGACCTTCTGGAAGCCCGTGAGGGGCACCCCGAGGTACTCGGATTCCAGCTGGATGCCCTTGCGGCGGGCCCAGTCGTAGGCGCGCTTGCCCACCACGTCGATCTTCACGTCCTTGCCCTGCTGCTCGGCGAGGAAGGCCTGGGCCTTCTTCAGCACGTTGGCGTTGAAGCCGCCGCAGAGGCCCTTGTCGCTGGCGACCACCACCACGCGGATGGCCTTCTCCTCCCGGGGGGAGAGGAGGGCCGTGGCGGCGGGCCCCAGGGTGATCTCGGGGCGGCCCTTCACGCTGGCCACCACGCGATACACCACCTCCTTCATCTTGGAGGCGTAGGGGCGCAGGCTCACCAGGCGTTCCTGAGATTTCCGCAGCTTGACCGCGGAGATCATCTTCATGGCCTTGGTGACCTGCTGGGTGTTTTTGACCGAACGGATGCGCCGTCGGATGTCCTGGAGACTGGCCATCGCTTAGGCTCCGGCGTTGGCGCCCAGGGCGGCCATGAAGGCCTCCTTGAAGGCGGTCACGAGGGACTTCAGCTGGGCCTTGGCCTCATCGGAGATGGTCTTGGAATCCTTGATGCCGCGGAGCAGCTCGGGGGCGTTGACCTCGATGTACTCCAGCATCTCCTTCTCGAAACGGCGCACGGCGGGCACGGGCACGTCGTCGATGTAGCCGCTGGTGGCGGCCCAGATCACGGCGACCTGCTTCTCGACGCTCAGGGGGGCGTACTGGCCCTGCTTGAGCACTTCCACCAGGCGCTGGCCGCGGTTCAGCTGGGCCAGGGTGGCCTTGTCCAGGTCGGAGCCGAACTGGGCGAAGGCGGCGAGCTCACGGTACTGGGCGAGCTCGAGCTTGATGGTGCCGGCCACGCTCTTCATGGCCTTGATCTGGGCGCTGCCACCCACGCGGCTCACGGAGATGCCCACGTTCACGGCCGGGCGGACGCCGGCGTTGAACAGGTCGGACTCCAGGAAGATCTGGCCGTCGGTGATGGAGATGACGTTGGTGGGGA
>CAZVKM010000205.1:0-6642 GCA_964627685.1 uncultured Solibacteraceae bacterium
GACCGGGGGAGTTCCGTTTGGGCTCCCGGAGGTGGAGTACGGGAGGGCGCGCCGGTGCGGGCACGGCCTGGAGATCCGCGTCGAGCTCGGCTCCTCCCCGGAGATTGCCACCACTCTGATCGTGTGGTGCGGCGCCCGGAAGGGCGCCGCATTCGTTTGGGGGTCAGGGGTTGTAGGCGCCCTGGGGCTGGTTCAGGCCCTCCGCATGGAACACGCGGCGCAGGTCCCCCTGGACCCCGGCCGCCCGCTGCGCGGCCTCCAGATGATCCAGCAGCTGGGCCAGGTTGGCGCCCCCGGGCACCACGGGCCGCGCGAGGTCGCGGTGGAGGTCCGCGAGGGTGAGGTCATCCAGGAAGGTGCCTTCGGCCTGGGCCTGGACCCCGTGCAGGGTGTACTGGTCCGTGGGCCCCGTGTGGGTGCGGAGGCTGGCGCTGGGCACCACCACGGCATCCACCCAGTCCGGTCGGCCCCCGTGCTCCAGCCGGTCCGCATGGGCGGTCTGGAGGAGGTCCCGCCCACAGAGGAGCCCCGCCACGGTGACGCTCTCCCCGAAGGCCAGGTTGGGCACCGCCACGGCCCGCAGCTGACTCCCCGTGACCCGGTTCAGCTCCATGAGGGTGCGGTTGAGGATGGGGGCGAAGCTGGCGCCCGTGAGGACCAGGGCCCTTCGGCCCCTGAAGGCCTGGGCGCGGGGGCTCTTCATGAAGCGGCGGGCGTGGTCCAGGAACTTCCGCAGAAGGCCCACGCCGTTCTCCAGCTGGGCCCAGGAGCGGCTGTAGAAGGCGCGGCCCGGGACCTCCGCGCCAGCCCGGGTGAACCACTCGTCCGCCAGCAGGAACCAGGGCTCCCCGCCGTTGGCCTCGGTGTAGCGACGCACCTCGGGGGTCCAGCGCTTCACCCAGGCCTCGGCGAAGGCCCGGGTCATCTCGGGGATCTCAGGCAGGCCCTCCCGGTGGGCCGTGAGGCCCACGGGTACGCAGGAGAGGGAGAGCACGCCGCCCTGGCCGGCCCGGGGGCCCGTGGTCTGGAAGGCGCGGCGCTCCCAGAGCTCGTCCAGGGTCTTCTGCCACACCCAGTCGTCGTTGAGCCCGGGGGTGAGCACCACCTGCGTGTGCACGTCGATGCCACCCTCCAGCAGCCGATCGATCTTCCGGAGGATGTGGCCTTCGCGGGGGTTGCCCGTGAGCTTCACCCGCACCTCCGGATCCGTGGCGTGCACCGAGACGTGGATGGGGGAGAGCCGCTCCCGGATGATGCGGTCGAGCTCGGCCTCGTTGCTGCTGCTCAGGGTGCTGAAGTGGCCGTAGAGGAAGGAGAGTCGGATGTCCTCGTCCTTGAGGTAGAGGCTCTTGCGGAAGCCCTTGGGCATCTGGTGGACGAAGCAGAAGACGCAGTTCATCTTGCAGACCTTCACTTCGTCCGCGGCCAGGTCGATGCCCAGCCCATCGCCGAAGTTCTCCAGCTCCGCGAGCTCCTCCCGGCCATCGGGCTTGCGCCAGCGGACGAGGGTCTCCTCCCGCTGACTCACGAGGAACTGGTAGTTCAGCTGATCGAGGACCGGCTCCCCGTTGATCTCAAGGATGACGTCCCCGGGCTCGAGGCCGGCCTCCGCGGCGAGGCTGTCCGCCTCGACCGAGATCACCTGCACGCCCTTCTGCGCCATGCCGCCTCCGACCCACCAGTGTCGAGCGGGAAGCCTTATGTTTCAAGGAAAGAGGACGTGTGGACCCTCAATCCTCCTTCCGGAACACCATCTTGTAGCTGAAGGGGTTGTCCAGCTTGGGGTGGGAGTAGGTCACCTGGAGGGCCAGGCTCTGGCCGTCGGGGCGCATGGAGTAGACGTACACAAGCCCATAGCCGTCCCCCTTCAGGGTCTGGGTCATGGTGCGGCCCTCCACCTTGAGGGTGGCCTGGAACTTCTCCCCATCCCGCCGCTTCCACTCGCCCGCGGTGCCATCGGTGGCGGTGTCGAGGGGCACCTCCTTGCCCATGGTGACGCTGAAGGTCTCGGAGGCGAAGATGTCCATCTTGTCGAAGGTGGGGCAGGCGTTCTGGAGCTTCTTCTTCCAGAAGAGACGCAGGGCCAGATTCAGGTCCTTCACGTGCTCCTCGATGCGCTCCTCGAGTTTGTCGCTCTGGCTGGGCTTGAGCTTCCACTCCCCGTCCCAGTCGATCTTGGCCTGGGCCGCGGCCGCGGGCTTTTCGGGGGCCTTGGCCTTCTGGGCGGCGAGGGGCAGGGCGACGAGGGCGAAGGTCAGGGCGAGGCGCATGATGGCTCCGGGGAATGCCGGAATCATCCTAGCAGGTGCCGACCCTCAGCCCTTCCAGCGGCGGGGGTCCGCCTCGGAGAGCCCCAGCTGATCCAGCACCCGCAGGGCGAAGGTGTCGTAGAGCGCCTCGAAGCCCTCCGGCCGGCTGTACCACCCGGGCATCAGGGGCATCACCACGGCCCCCGCATCGTGGACCCGGAGCATGTTCTCCAGGTGGATGCGGTTGAGGGGCGTCTCGCGGAGGCAGAGCACCAGGGGACGGCGCTCCTTGAGGCAGACGTCCGCGGCGCGGCTCACGAGGCCCTCGCTGATCCCGGTGGCGATGCGGCCCAGGGCCCCCGCGCTGCAGGGGACGATGACCATGCCATCCTGCCGGTGGGAGCCGGAGGCGATGTCCGCCCCGAGGTTCTGCTCGCTCCGGTGGGTCACCTTGGGTGAGAGCGCGAGCAGGTCCTCCACCTTCAGTCCCGTCTCGTCCACGAGGCAGCGCCTTCCGGTGGGGGAGAGCAGGAGGGCCACCTGCGCCACCTCCGGGTGGTTCACGAGGCGCTTGAGGGTGGCCACGCCGAAGGCCGAGCCGGAGGCCCCGGTGATGGCGAGGATCAGCTGCTTGCCCATGCCTCCAGGGTATCCCTACTCCTCCACCTGGGCGCGGTAGGGGGCGAAGAAGAGGGCGTTGAGGAAGGCCCGGCGGGTGTAGGGCTGGTTGGCGCGGAACAGGGGGTCCCCGGCGAAGGCCACCACGGTGCCCAGGCCGAGGGACTCCCGGAGGGCGTAGGCGGTGAGGTGGAGCTTCTCCTCCAGGCCCGGGCTGATGAGGCCGGAGACCTTCAGGGGGGCCTTGGGGAAGTGCAGGGGGTTCTCACCCGAGGGGGACAGTTCGAGGATGGGATCGGTGAGGTTGAGCACCGCCCCTTCGGCGCCGTGCAGGCCCCAGGCCAGCGGGTGCGTGCCATCCACCTTCACCCGCAGGAGGGCCCCGGGGATGGTCTCCTTCAGGGCGCGGTCCTCCCGGCTGCCCCAGGGCTGGGTGAGGTCCTCCGCCTTGGGCTTCTCGGGCTCCTTCTTGGGGTCCTTCTCCCGCAGGCGGGCCTCCTCGGCCCCCTTCTGGAGGAAGCGGAACCCCGCCTGGAGGAGGCCGGCCCGGTTGGCATAGAGGGCGCCGCCCTGGAAGCCGACGAGGCAGCCGCCATCCTGGATCCAGGCCTTGAGGCGGGCCCCGTCGCCCAGGGTGCCGCGCCAGGCGTTCCCGGCGGCGTTGTCATCCACCAGGAGGAGGTGGGTGAAGCGGGAGAGCCGGGCCCGGCCCAGTTCGCCGGCTCGGATCTGGGTGAAGGGCAGGCCGGCTTCCCGCAGGGTGTGCATCACGGCACCGAGGGCGGTGGGATCCGTGGGTCGGTCCATCAGCACGGCGATGCGGGGGCGCTGGAGGGGCTGAACGCGGCTGCTGCCGAGATCCGGGCCCTGGTCCACCTGGGCGCCCTGGAGGGGTGCCACGGGATGCCCGGTGCGGGTGAGGTGGGGGGTGAGGAAGGCGCGGAGCGCGGCCAGGTCCTGCCCCTTGCCGGGGCGGAGCACCACGGCCCCGGGGGCGTGGGTGAGGCCCGAGAGCCGGATCTCCTCGGTCACGGCCCAGGCCCGGAAGCCGGCCAGCTGGGCGGCGGCGAGGATGGATTCCCGGCCTTCATGGCCGGCGGGCAGGAGGTAGCCCCAGGCGGCTTCGGGGAGCGCGGCGGGCGCGGGATCCCGGAGGGCCTCGGTGCCCACCGCGGGACGCACCTTCGCATGCCACGCGGGCACGCCGAAGGTCAGCGGCAGGCTCCAGGCGGTGACATCGTAGCTGGGCTTGGGACCGAAGACCGCCTCCTGCTCCAGGAGGGCCTGGGCGAGGCGACCCGCGGGCTGATCGAGGGCGCCCGGCCCTCCAGCCGCTCGACGCCGATGGGGTCGAGGCCCGAGCTCACGGCGGCGGTGGTGCGGCTGACCTCGATGCCATTGCGCCGGAGCAGGGCCACCAGCTCCCGGGTGCGCCCCGGGTCGGCCCCCTCCCCGATGAGGAAGGCCCCCGCGGAGGCGCCGCGGGCCACTTGGTCCCGCCGGACCTTCGCGTAGTCTCCGAGGAGCGCCTCCCGGTTCGCAGCGGC
This sequence comes from uncultured Solibacteraceae bacterium, assembly GCA_964627685.1. GTDB lineage: Bacteria > Acidobacteriota > Holophagae > Holophagales > Holophagaceae > JAFDVN01. The sequence goes on from CAZVKM010000205.1 coordinate 4,415, forward strand.
GGTGGCCACCGTGGCCAAGCTGGCCGTGGCGTGGCGCTTCACCCGGTCCATGAGCGTGAGGACGTCCCCGTCCCGCCGCTGGTAGGCCACGCCCACCTGGCCCGCCATCTCGAAGGTCATGCCCACCGCGCCCTGGAGGCTGGGCCAGCTGTCCCCGTAGCTGGGATAGAAGAGATCGAAGACGTCGCGGCTGAAGTAGGCCCAGCCCCGGGCGTCGAAGGCGCGGGCGAGGCCGTTGCCGAAGGCTTGCTGCCACTTGAACTTGAAGGCCTCGGGGATGGCGGCGTGGAGGGGCGCCATGGTGGGCGGGAAATAGTAGGAGCTCTCCGAGCCCATCTCGTGGTGATCGGCCAGCACCTGGGGATTCCAGTGGCGGAAGGCGGCCGTCTTGGCCCGGGTCTCGCCCTGGGTCTGCCAGGCCCAGTCCCGGTTGAGGTCGAAGAGGCGGTGGTTGAAGCGGCCCGTGGGCCAGTGGGGGCGGTTCTGGGCGTCCTCGGGATCGGCGGGGTTGGTGCCCTGGGTGGCCTCCTCCACGTCACGGATGAGGCGGGCCCGGCCATCGGGGTTCTGGGTGAGGTCCATGATCACCACCACCCGCTTCAGCTGCTCCACCAGCTCCGGATCCGTGCAGGCGGCCAGGTGGTAGGCCACGGCCAGGCTGGCCTCGCTGCCGCTGGCCTCGGCGCCGTGGATGCTGTAGCCGAGCCACACGAAGGCCGGCTGGGAGGCGAGGAGGCGCTGGGCCTCCTCCGGGGCCACGCCCCGGGGGTCCGCCAGGCGGGCGTTGTCGGCCCGGAGGGACTCCAGCCGGGTCAGGTTCTCCGGATGGGTGATCACCAGGAGGAGCTGCTCCCGTCCCTCCTCCGTGACGTTCAGCACCTCGGCCTTCACCCGATCCGGGGCGGTCGCGGCCAGGCGGCGCGCCCAGGCCACCAATGCCTCATGGGGCGTGTAGCGCAGCCCCAGGGAGGGCGGTGGGGGCGGCACCTCGGCGCGGTAGGCCTTCCCCGGGAGGAGGCCCTGGGCCGCCAGGGAGAGGGTGAGTCCGGGAAGGATCAGGCAGGTTCGCATGGGGGGTCTCGTCGCCCAGCGAACCACGCCTCGGGAGGCGTGGGAAGGGGCCTGGGGCGATCAGGTGGGGGGCGAGGGTGGATGGGGGGCCCCAGGGGCCCCTCAGAGCGCCAGGAAGGCGGGGCCCACCTGGGTGATGGTGCCGGCCCCGAAGGTGATCAGCAGGTCCCCTGGGCGGGTCAGCTTCCGGAGCACCCCGGGCAGGTCCTCCACCCGGCCCACGAGGTGGACCTCCTTCTGCCCGTGACCGCGGAGGGTCTCGAGGACCGTCTCCCCGGTGATGCCGGGGATGGGCGGCTCCCCCGCGGGATAGATGTCGGTGATCACCACCACGTCCGCCTCGAAGAAGCAGCGCCCGAACTCCTCCAGGAGGGCCTTGGTGCGGCTGTAGCGATGGGGCTGGAAGGCGGCCACGATGCGGCGCTCCGGGAAGCCGGCCCGGGCCCCGGCCAGCGTCGCGGCGATCTCCGTGGGGTGGTGGCCGTAGTCGTCCACCACCAGGACGCCCTCCCGCTCGCCCTTCCGGGTGAAGCGACGCTCCGCGCCCGTGAAGGAGGCGAGGGAGGCGCGGAGGATCTCGCGATCGACGTTGAGCTCCAGGGCGATGCCGATGGCCGCGAGGGCGTTGAGCACCATGTGGTGCCCGGGGACGCCGAGGGAGAAGGCGCCCAGGTCCTCGCCGTAGGCCGTCACCTTGAAGTGGGTGCGGAAGCCCTCCTGCCGGATCTCCCGCGCCCGCAGGTCCACCTGGGGGTTGGTGCCATATGTGTGCACCTGCCGCTTGAGCTTGGGACGGATGGCGGCGGCATTGGGATCGTCCATGCACAGGAAGACGGACCCGTAGAAGGGCACCTTGTTCGCGAAGGTCTCGAAGGCCTGCTCGATCTCCTCCAGATCCCGGTAGTGGTCGAGGTGCTCGCGGTCGATGTTGGTGATCACCGCGAGGCTGGGGTTGAGGAGCAGGAAGGAGCCATCGCTCTCATCCGCCTCGGCCACCAGGTAGGGGCCCTTGCCCAGCTTGGCGTTGCTTCCGATGGTGCCGAGCTTCCCGCCGATCACGATGGTGGGGTCGAGACCGCCCTGGCTCAGCAGCTGCGCGACCATGCTCGTGGTGGTGGTCTTGCCATGGGAGCCGGCCACGGCGATGCCGTACTTCA
>CAZVKM010000206.1:0-6641 GCA_964627685.1 uncultured Solibacteraceae bacterium
CAGAGCTGATCCATGGGGTCCTGGGGGAAGGGCCTGCCCGTCTCCTCCGCCACGATCTCCTGGAACGCGGCCACCAGCCCCTTCCAGTCCTCCGCGGTGAGCTCCGTGTCCTGGTGCTTCCCGAGGCGCTCCTTGGCCCGCTCGAGCTCCGCTTCGAAGAGCGCGTGCTCCACGTTCAGAACCACATTGGAGTACATCGTGATGAAGCGCCGGTAGCTGTCCCAGGCGAAGCGGGGGTTGCCGCTGGCCGCCTCCAGCGCCTTCACCGTGACGTCGTTGAGCCCCAGGTTCAGGACCGTGTCCATCATGCCGGGCATGGAGACCCGGGCCCCGCTTCTCACGGAGAGGAGCAGGGGCTGGCCCGAGGTGGCGCCGAAGGTCAGGCCGCGGGCCCCCTCCAGCCACTTCAGGGCCGCCATGGCCTCGGCCTTCACGGCTTCGGAGAGCTGCCGGCCGTTCGCGTAGTAGGCCGTGCACTGCTCCGTGGTGAGGGTGAAGCCCGGAGGCACCGGGATGCCCAGGGAGGCCATCTCGGCGAGGTTGCAACCCTTGCCTCCCAAGAGGTTGCGCATGGTGGCGTTGCCCTCGTTGCGATCGGCGCCGAAGCAGTAGACGAGCTTGGTCATGGGACCCTCAAGTGGATGCCCAAAGGATAGCCCAGGGGGTTTTCGGCCTGTCGGAAGGATGTGAAAAAGAAGGCCTCGCCCCGCTCAGCCTGTGACCTCCAGCACCGCCAGGCCATCCTGCCGCAGGCTGCGACCCTGGACGAGCACGACGTCGCCCACCTGGTAGGGGCGGCGGCATGGATCCCTCGCGACCTCGCGGTGAATCAGGTTCAACCCACGTCATTCGAGCCTTAAGACGCCATTCAAAATTAACAAAGTTTCACGAGCGATCTCCCCACCGCCACCTACCTTCAAGGTTCAACCCCGCTCCCCTCATCCCATCCTTTTTGGAGGCGCCATGCGTCGGCAACTCATCACCTGCATCTCGATGTTCCTGATCTGCACCAGCATGAATGCAGGGAAGTGCGGACGATCCACCATTGAAAAACTGGATGATGGTTCCTACATGGTCACGGATTGCTGGTGCAAGACCGAATGTCAGACGTGGTCCACCTCCAACGCCGCCGCGGTCGCCTGGTGGTGTGGTTCGGCTGCCCTCAATGAGTGCTCCTAGGCTGGCCATGCTTCGGCTCCTCATCGCCTCACTGATCTCGCTGGGAGTGCATGCCCAGGGGATGCTTCGCACGCAGGACAGCTGCGCCTGGCTTTCAGCCGATGAGCTCCTGACCGTCGCATCCGGAGACCCTGAAGCTTCGGGCGCCCTGGCCCGGATCCTGAGATTGGGCAAGCCGGCCCAGGACATCCCGTCCCCGGTGGTTCCCCCCACCACGTTCGCCCATTGGGGCCAGGCCACGCCCGAAGGCCTCTACGGGATTTCCGCCCGGGCTGAGACCAATCCCCTCGGAAAAGGGATGCGCCTCGACATCCTCCGATATGAGGCCCCGGCCAAGCTCTGGAGCCCCTCGGGAACGCTCTTCTTCCCCAAGGCCTTCCGGCCGATCGTCCTGGATGAGGACCGGATCCTCGGCATTGCGCAGATGGGCCAGACGTTCGTCCGGGACAACCGGTCCTTCCCTTTTGCGATCTTCAGAAGGAATGCCAGGGGCGAGTTCCACCTCGAATCCGTGTTCGAAGGTGGCCTGAGCCGACCCATCTTCGATGAGAAGGGCGGATGGAATTACCCCTCCCTCCAAAAGGCGTTCATGTTCCCCCAGACCGCCCGGAGTGCCGACTTCCTGGTGCTGGGCACGGGGCATGGCTGGTTCTGGATCTTCGATGCGGCCCGGGGCTCCCTCAAGCGGGTGGTCTCGATCTACAAAGGGGCCGAGGAAGGCCACCTCAAGGACGATCTGCTCTGGGATGGCGCCGTGCTCGGATTCCAGCCCAAACCCAACGGCCAGGTCCTCATTTCTGCCCTGGCCGAGGAAGCGCTCTTCCGGGGAGGCCTGTTCAAGGATCTCCCCTCCAAGGAGGCGCGCGGCCGACCGGGCTCCGTCTTCGTGGAGCGGGTCCGAACCTTTGAGGACCGCCTCCTCCAAGTCGCACCTCGTGTGGATTGGTTCCTGCTGGACCCCGCCGAAGGCCACGTCATGGAAGAGGTCCCTCCGAGGGGCCTCCCCCAGACTGTCCCCACAAGCCGGGCCCTGTCTGACTTCAACTGGATGTTCAAGCCCGATGGGAATCTAGCCTTCTATTCCGAACGGGAGAAGCTCCACCCGGACCACACCTCCACCGACGGCTCCGACCGGAAGCAAGCCCCGTCTCCACGGAAGATCAAGACCAGGTAGCACAGGGTGCCCCAGGGTTCAGAAGCACGGCACCACCACGGCCCCGCTCAGCCTGTGACCTCCAGCACCGCCAGGCCATCCTGCCGCAGGCTGCGACCCTGGACGAGCACGACGTCGCCCACCTGGTAGGGGCGGCGGCGACGGCCGAACACGGGGGGGAAGACCACGGCCTCCGCGAGCCCCGTCTCGTCCTCGAAGGTGACGAACTGCATGGCGTCGCCCTTCGAGGTGCTCACCTGCTTGTCCGCCACCACCAGCGCCCAGAAGCGCAGGAAGCGGCCCGCGGTCTGCACGTCCTGCGCCCGGGAGGGCCCACCGCTCTTGCGCATGCGTGCGAGGGCCGCCGGGTGGGTCTCCAGGGTGATCCCCATGAGCTCCAGTTCCAAGTCCGCCCGGTCGAAGGGGTCCGTGGGCCTGGGGCGGAGTCCCGGGGGAACGCCGCCCAGCCGCTGCCAGAGCAGGCGCGTGCGGTCCCCGTCCGGAGCCCACAGATCGAAGGCCCCCGCGGAGCCCAGGGCCTCCACCGTGGGGATGCTGAGGGGGATCCGCTCCAGGAGCTGGGCCAGGGAGGCGAAGGGGCCTCGGGCCTCCCGCTCCTCCAGCAGCTGGCGGACCTCCCGCTCGTGGGCCCCCTGGATGGCCATGAGCCCGACCCGGAGGGCCCCTTCGCCTTCGGCCCGATAGGGCCAGGCGGAGGCGTTCACGTCGGGCCCACGCACGACCACCCGGTGCCGGCGTGCATCCCCGAGGTAGGCGATGGCCGGGTAGAAGCCGCCCTGGTTGGTGATCACGGAGGCGAAGAAGACCGCCGGGTGGTGGGCCTTGATCCAGGCGCTGACGAAGCTCACCTGGGCGTAGCTGGCGCTGTGGGGCTTGCAGAAGGAGTATCCCGTGAAGGTCCGGATCATGTCCCAGGCCTCCTCCACCACCGCCGGCGCGATGCCCCGACCGGCGCAGCCGCTCCGGAACTCCCCCTCGAAGAGCGGCAGCTTCTCATGGCAATCCGGCTTGCCGAGGAGCTTGCGCAGCTGGTCCGCCCGGTGGTGGGACCAGCCGGCGAGCGCGACGCAGACCTGCATCACGTCCTCCTGGTAGATGAGCACGCCGAAGCTCTCGGAGAGGAGGTTCGCGAAGACGGGATGCGGTGGCTCGTAGGCCTCCTCGCCGCGGACCCGCTTCACGTAGCGGTCCACCCACCGGTTGGCCGCAGGGCGGATCAGGCTGGAGTGGATGACCAGCGTCTCGAAGTCCCCCTTCCCCACCCGCTGCTGGAGTTGGCGGGTGGCGGGGCTCTCCACGTAGAAGACCCCGATGCTGTCGCCCCGTGCGAGGAGTTCCTGGGTGGCCGCATCCGCCCGCGCCACGGCCCCCAGGGCCACCGGATCCTCGAGCCCCAGGGTCTCCAGGGCGTCGCGGATGACGGCGAGGCTCCGGTTCCCCAGGAGGTCGATCTTCACGAGGCCGTAGTTCTCGACCCCGTCCTTGTCCCAGGCGGTGATGGACACGCCCTCCTTCGCGGGCGCGGGCCGGGAGGCCACGTGCTCCCACAGCGGCCCCGGGGTGATGATCACCCCGCCCGGATGGACGGAGAACTGCTGGAAGTGCCCCCGGATGGCCTCCGCCTGCCGGCGGATGGGGGTCCAGGGATGGTCGGGGGCCAGATCCCCCAGCCCGCCATCCCACCCGCGGCTCCGCTGGCTCATGGCCTTCAGCTCCTCCGGGGGCCGCCCATGGGCCAGGGCCACCGCCCGGAGGGCGGAGCGCGTCTTGAAGAAGACATGGTTGGCCACCATGGCCACCCGCTCGGCCCCATAGCGCTCGAAGACGCGGAGGATCACATCGTTGCGCTCGTCCCAGGCGAAGTCGATGTCCATGTCCGGCGGGTCGACCCGCTCCGGGGTGAGGAACCGCTCGAAGAGGAGCTTCGTGCCCACGGGATCCACGTTGCTGAGCCCCAGCGCGTAGCTCACCAGCGAGGCGGCCCCGCTGCCCCGGCCGCAGATGCCCGCGCGAAGGGCCCCCGCCTCCACCAGGTCCCTCACGAGGAGGAAGTAGGCCGCGAAGCCCTTGCTCCGGATCAGCGGCAGCTCCTGGGCCAGCCGAGCCTGGGCGTCCCCCTTCACCGGCACCTTGGCGAGCCCCTCCTGCACCCGCTGCACCAGCGCCGCGTCCAGATCCGCCGCCTCCAGTCCCAGGGGGGGGGCCATGACCCAGTGGTCCTTCGTCGCCGCGTTCCATGGCAGCGTCCAGCCCGCCATCCCCTCCAGCAGCGCCTCGGTCTGCCGCGCCACCGCGGGATCCGCCGCGGGGAAGCGGGCCTCCCACACCCCCCTGGGGACGGCGGCCTCCGAGGGTTCCCAGAGCGGCTCCGTGCGCGGCAGGGTGCTCTGGGTGGCGATGGCGCGCTTCAGCCGGTGCAGCTCCAGCCCTTCGGCCGTGCGAAAGCGCAGCACCTGAGGCCCCGCCACCGGAAGCCCCGCCTCCAGGGCCCGCCGGGCCTCCTGGATCCGCGCCGGGTGGGCCAGGAGCAGGGCCGGCACGCCCTCCCGGCAGAGGGCATCCAGGCCCGCCAGCCGCTCGGCGAGGAGGTGGCAGCCTTCGGGCAGCCGCCCTTCCCGCCCGTGGGCCTGGTCCGTGAGGAGGCGGTTCAGGGCCGCATAGCCCGAGGGGCTCACCGGCAAGGCCCCGAGGGCCTGGCCCCGCCACTGGAAGCGGCACCCCAGGTGCACCCGCAGCTCGGAGGGGGAGGGTCCAGGCCCGCAGAACGCGGGATGGCCGTGCCCGAGGGAAGCCAGGTCCCGGGCCCAGTCCAGCTCCGCCCGGAGCCTGGGGTATCCCTGCATCCCGGAGTCCCAGAGCACCAGGTCCCGATAGCCCAGGCGCCGGGCGAGCTTGAGCAGATCCTTCGCGGTGTAGATGCCCTCGCCGGGGCTGAAGTCGGAGATGGCCAGCAGGAAGCTCATGGGGATCCGGCCTGATAGGGGTGCGCGACCTCCGCCGCCAGCCACCCCGGTCGCACCTCCGCCTCTGGGAAGCGCCGCCGGAGGCGGGCCAGGGCCCCTTCGAGACGACCGAGCTTGGCGCACTCGTCGGCCTGGAAGAGGCCCACGGCCTGGCCGAGCCCCCAGTGCAGCTTCAGCTCCAGGCGGTGCACCAGGATCCGACGGGTGGCCAGGCCCCGGAAGGCCTGCTCCACGGCGGGAGCCAGCACCAGGGCCGGACGGAGGAGGAGTTCCCCGGGAGCCGACCAGCGATGCGCCTGGCCATCCACATCCCACCAGGCCAGTGCGAGGGTGCGGGGGGACCGGGTCTCCTCCCAGAGCTGCTTCAGGAGCCAATGGGCCAGCGGAACCCCCTCGGGCAGGCAGGGGGGCTCCAGGCGCCACCGGTGGGTGCTCCGCCCCTGAGGCTCGGTCAGGAGGGGGAGCCGCGGGCGATCCTCGCCCCGGACGCGGGCCAGCAGCTTCGGCGCTTCGTCGGGATGCACCAGCTCCGCCAGGGTCGGCAGGGGGATGGGCTGCAGGTCCCCCAGGCTGCGCAGCCCCAGGCGGCGGAAGCGCCAGAGCCAGCGGGGGGCCAGCTCCGGGAGACGCTGCAGCGGGCGGGGGGCCAGGACGGCCTGCTCGCCGCCCGGGGTCACATCCACGAAGGACTCACCGAGCCTGGAAGCGAAGCCCGCGGCCGTGGCGCTGAGGGAGAGCCCGCCGTGGCTGTCCCAGCCATGGAGGCTTCGGAGCTCCCCCTGGATGCGCCGGGCCGCGTCCTGGGGAGCCCCGTGGAGGCGCTGGGTCCCCTGCAACTCCACCAGGGCCTCGCCCATGCGAGCCACGAGCCCTTGCGGGGTCCACCGCTGCAGGAAATCCCGGAAGGCCCCCTGCGCCTCCCACCAGGTCCTGGGCGTGGGATCGAGCACCCGCAACCCCCGCACCCGCTGCAGGGCCATGTCCATGGGATCCCCCACCCGCAGGCCTTCCGCCCGGGCGCGGGCGTTGAGCAGCCAGAGGGTGGCCACGCGCCCCCCATGGGGGCTCAAGAAGGCCAGGGGACGCCCCTCCAGGGCCCGATCCTGCTGCGCCGCAAGTTGGAAGGGCAGCTCGGGAACCCACATCGCCAGCATCCGATCCTCCCTGCCTGGGGGATCAAGTATGGCGAATTTTTGGCGAATTTCAAGAGAGGCTTTTGCCCAGATCCCCAAACGGAAAAAGGCCCCTGAGGAGCACTCAGGGGCCTTTCGGATTTAACGTCGCAACGACCTACTTTTCCACGCTTAGAAACGCAGTATCATCGG
>CAZVKM010000207.1:0-6628 GCA_964627685.1 uncultured Solibacteraceae bacterium
GCCCCCCCAACCCCGCCCCCCGGGGGGCCCGGGGCCCGCAGCGACCCGGAGGCGGGGGGTGGGGGCGTGGGCGGGGGGGTTGGGGCGGGCGGAGCGGGTGGGGGTGGAGGCGCCACCGGTGGGAGCGGCGCGAGCCGCGCTCCCAGCTTCGGGAGAGCGGGCTTCGGCGGGGCCGGGGCCTTGGGCGGGCGGGGTGGCTTCGGGGGAGCTGGTGGGGGCGGCGGAGGGCAGTCCTCATCCTCCGGCTCCAGGGCCTCCTCCAGGGCGTCCAGTTGACGTTCCAGGGCCTCCTGCCGGCGCTCGAAGGCCTCCGTCTGAAGCTGGGCGGCCTCCTGCGCGAGCTTGGCGGCCTCCGCCTGGGCCCGGGCCAGGTCCTGGGCCAGCTGGCTGGACTTGGCCCCGAGGCGGGAGCGCTCGGATTCCAAGGCCTGGCGCAGGGCCGCTTCGCGGGCCCTCAGCCCCTCGGCCTCGGCCTGGCGGGATTCGGCCTCGGCGTGGGCCTCCTCTTCCTCGGCCCGTTTCTCCTCCTCGGCCTCCCGCCTGCGTTCCTCCTCAAGCCACTGGCGGACCTTGGCATCCACGGGCTTGTCGACGCCGTTCTCGGAGTAGGACTCGTGGGATTGCCCCTGCCGGTCCGTCCAGGACTTGTAGACCCGGCTTCCCCCGTCATCCGTGACGATGGTGACGGAGTGGGATCCGGTGGCGGCGCCCTTCGGAGCCGAGGGGGCCTTGGGGGGGGTCGGCGCGGTTTGGCGGGCCTCCAGGCGGGAGGCGGCCACGAGGCCTCCCACGCAGATCAAGGTGAGGAGGGCGGCCCTGAGGGGGAAGCGGGCCGGGGGCTCCGGGTGGAGCAGGCGCTTGATGCGGTTCATGAGTGAACCTCCGTTGGCCGCGAGGGCCAACATGCGGGGTTGGGAGTGGAGACCCTCGAGTGTGGCGAGGGCCTCGGCCAAGGCGATGGCGTCCCCACACAGGGCCACCGCGAGATCGTCGCAGGCGTGTTCGCGCTCGATGCGCACGCGGCGGCTGAGCCACCACACGCCGGGATGGAAGAAGAGCAGGGCTTCGATGAAGGACTGCAGCCCGTTCCAGACCCAGTCCAGCCTTTTCACGTGGGCCAGCTCGTGCAGCAGCACGGCCTCCACCTGGGCGGGCGTCAGATTCGAAAGCAGGGCGAGGGGCAGCCAGATCACGGGCCGCCAGGCCCGGGCGCTGCAAGGAAAGCCCAAGCGCTCGGAGAGGCGGACTTCCACGGTGCGCCGGAGGTTCATGCGCGCAGCGAGGTCGGCCACACGGTCGAGCCAAGCCATCGGAAGCGCCTGGTGTTCCAGGCTCAGGAGCCCCCGGACCACCCACCAGCCCCCCGCAAGGCGGGCCATCATCAGGGCCGTGCCGGCCGCCCAGAGTCCTACGAGCCAGTCCGTGCGGAGTCCCCTGAAGGCGTGGACGACGGGCATCAGGGCCACCCGAGCTGCCGGAGCGTGGATCCCGCCTTGGGACCCGACCCCGGACCGGCCCGGCTCCAGGAGCACGAAGAGCGTGAGCATGGGCGCCAAGGCCATGAGGACCAGGAAGGTCATTCCCACCGTGTGGCGGTGCCGTGCCTCCCCCCGGGCCAGCAGCCCGAGGGCGGCGGCCGCGGCGAGCGCCAGCAGCGCCCCCTGCCAGAGGGCGTGCAGCAGGGCCTGGCCCAGGGCCTCGGCCAGGTTCACGGCTTCCGCCCCTTGGCCTGCTTGGCCTCGGCGATCATCCGGGCGATGGCATCCAGCTCCTCATGGGAGGCGGATTCCACATCCAGGGCCCGCTGCACCATTTGCAGCGCGGATCCCCCGAAGGCCCGCTGCATGAGGTCCTTGAGGAGGCTCGCCTGCACCACCGGCTCCGGGAACAGCGGGGCATAGCGGTGGCTGCGCTCCGACTCGTCGCGCGTGACCAACCCCTTGTCCGCCATGATCGTGAGCATCTTCAACACGGTCGTATACGCCGTGTCCTTGGTTCGGATGAGGGCCTCGTGCACCTCGCGGACCGTGCAGGCGCCCTGGGCCCAGAGCACCCTCAGGATGGCCAGTTCACCTTCGGTGGGACGGGGATCGGACACGGGGACCTCGAATCTACTAATCAATTAGTACTACTCCGTTCGGATGTGTCAACCCCCTCCCGGAATTCAGTCCAGGGAAAAGGCATCTCCATCCATCCAGGCCGGAAACCGCTCGCGGTGGCGGGCCAGAGGCTCCGGCTCCAGGACCAGGGCCCCCACCTGGGCCCTTCCGTCCAGCTCCAGCAGGGTGGCGCCCTGGAAATCCACGATGGCGCTGTCCCCGGCGTAGGGATACCCCGCCCCGTCGATCCCCACCCGGTTCAGACCCACCCCGTAGGCATGGTTCTCGATGGCCCGGGCCCGGAGCAGGGTGCGCCAGGGCATGCGGCGGGCCTCGGGCCAGTTGGCCACGTAGACGAGGAGGTCGTAGTCCAGGCCTTCGGGGGTCATCCGGTTCCGGCTCCACACCGGGAAGCGGAGGTCGTAGCAGATGAGGGGGCACACCCGCCACCCGGCCACCTCCATGACCTTCCGGTCCCCCCCCGGGCTGAATCGCTCGTGCTCACGGGCCATGCGGAAGAGGTGGCGCTTGTCGTAGGTTCCGCACACCCCCTGGGGGTCGACCCAGATGAGCCGGTTGTGGACCTGCCCGCCCTCGCGGATCAGCAGGCTCCCGGCCACCACCGCCCCCCGTTCCCGGGCCCGCTCCCGCATCCAGGTGACGCTCGGCCCATCCATGGGTTCCGCCAGAGAAGCCACTTCATTGGTGAAGCCGGTGGCCCAGGTCTCCGGGAGCAGCACCAAGTCCGAGGGCGGGGCCGCGTCCAGGAGGTCCCCGTAGTGGGCCCGGTTCGAGGCCGGATCATGCCACCGGGTGTCCCCCTGAAGGAGGGCGAGGCGGAGCGGACGTTCCGGGCCGCGCATGGTCAGGCTCCGAAGGACCGCAGCCGCTCCGCGGCGGCCTCGAGGGTGGCTTCGCTCTTGGCGAAGCAGAACCGGATGAGGCGGGCCTCCAGGGGCCCCTCGCAGAAAGGGCTCACCGGGATCGCCGCCACCCCCGCCTCCTTGACCAGGCGGTGGCAGAAGGCCCGGTCCCCTTCCGAGCCGTAGGCCGAATACTCCGCCAGCTGGAAATAGCTCCCATGCACCTCCCGGAGGGTGAAGCGGGTTCCCGCCAGCAGCTCCCGGAAGCGGTCCCGCTTGGCCTGGTAGAAGGCCGGCAGGTCCGCGAGGTGGGCCGGATCCGAGGCCAGGGCTTCGGCCAGCGCCACCTGGGCCGGGTGGAAGGTGGCGAAGGTCAGGAACTGATGGACCTTCCGGAACTCCAGGGAGAGGGCCGCCGGGGCCACGGCATAGCCCACCTTCCAGCCCGTGCAGTGGAAGGTCTTCCCGAAGGAGCCCACCACGAATCCCCGCTCCGCGAGCTCCGGATGCCGCAGCAGGCTCTGGTGGGGCCGCCCGTCGAAGGTGATGAACTCGTAGACCTCATCGGAGATCACCACGATGTCCGTCCCCCTCACCAGGGTGGCCAGGGCCTCCAGGTCATCGGCGGAGAGCACCGCCCCGGTGGGGTTGTGGGGGGTGTTCACGAGGATGACCCGGGTGCGGGAGGTGATCGAGGCCCGGACCCGATCCCAGTCCACGGAGGAATCCGACTCCCGGAGGGGCACATGGACGGGGACCCCCCCCTGGAGGCGCACGGCGGGATCATAGCTGTCGTAGCAGGGATCCAGCAGCACCACCTCGTCCCCGGGCGCCACCACCGCCGCCAGGGCCGCATAGAGGGCCTCCGTCCCGCCGGAGGTGATGGTGACCTCGTCGCCCGGGTCCACCCTGCGGCCATGGCGCTCGCCCGCCAGCCGCGCCACCTGCTCCCGGAGGGCCAGCACGCCGGGCATGGGGGCGTACTGGTTGGCCCCCCGGGCCATGGCGGCCGTCAGGGCCTCCCGCAGGTGGGCGGGCCCCTCGAAGTCCGGAAACCCCTGCCCCAGGTTCACCGCCCCATGGCGCTGGGCCAGGAGCGTCATCTCCGAGAAGATCGTGGTGCCGACCTGGGGGAGCTTCGAAGGACGTCGCATGGGTCCAGGGTCGCCGGGCCGGGGGATGGGCGCCACCCCCGAGGCGCCGGGACGGGGTGGCGCCTCAGGCCCGAGTGTGGCCCAATGGCATCCCATGTTCGATGTGATCGCCTTCGACGCCGACGACACCCTCTGGCACTGCGAGCGGGACTTCCAGGCCGTGCACGAGTCCTTCCTGGGCCTGCTCTCGGGTTACCACGACCGGACCTGGATCGAGGCCCGCCTGCTGGAGGCCGAGCGCCGCAACCTCGGCACCTTCGGCTATGGCGTGAAGGGCTTCGTGCTCTCCATGATCGAGACGGCCGTGGAGCTCACCGAGGGCCGCATCACGGGGGTGGAGATCCAGCGCATCGTGGACTGGGGCAAGGCCATGGTCCACGGCCCCGTGGAGACGCTCCCCGGGGTCGCCGAGACCCTGGAGACGCTCGCCAAGTCCCATCGGCTCATGGTGATCACCAAGGGTGACCTCTTCGATCAAGAGAGCAAGATCGCCCGCAGCGGCCTGGGCCCCCACTTCATGGCCGTGGAGGTGGTGAGCGAGAAGACGGAGGCCGCCTACCGCAGCGTGCTGGCCAAGCACCGCATCCACCCCGACCGCTTCCTCATGGTGGGCAACAGCCTCAAGTCCGACATCCTCCCCGTGCGGTTGCTCGGGGCCCGGGCGGTCCACGTGCCCTACCCTCTGACCTGGGCCCTGGAGCAGGTGGAGGGGGTCACCCCCGAGAGCCATGGCTACACCGTGCTGGAGGCCCTCACGGAGCTCCCGGGCTGGCTCGCCTGAGGGCCTCGAGGCCCGCCTCGTCCAGCGACACGACGACGAAGAGGTGGGACGCGATGTCCGCCAGCACGGCCTCCCGGGGTCCCAGCCGCCAGGCGTCGCTGCCGTAAAAGGCCTCCTGACTCGCCCGGAGGTGGGCCACGCTGTCGAAGGCACGGATGAGGACGTAGCCATCGGCATCCTCCCGACAGGGTCCATAGGCCACCACATCCATGCCCCAGGCACGCACCAGGGGGATGGATTCCCCTGCCATCCGCGCGTGGAAGGCCTCGCGGACACCCGCCTTCAGTCGATAGGTTCGGATCTCCACCACTCGGGTCACGCCTTCACCCGATGGAAGGCGTTGATCCAGTTCGTCTCCCAGGAGCGACCGCCATCCTCGGAGAAGGCCTGCTCCCAGCGTGCCTCATCGGGGGAGACGGAGATCCAGAGGAAGCGCACGAGGATCGGGCGCCCCTCGAAGGTCTCCTCGCTGATGAAGGTCCCACGACCGTCCTCGAAGGTGCCGACGAGGACCGGATCCAGCTTCCCCCGGCGGTCATCGGCCCAGTGGATGCGCCAGACGCGGGCCTCGGGATCGTAGAGGCGCAGGGCCAGCCCCTGGAAGGGGGTACTGTCCGGGAGGGTCGCGCGGAACTGCTCCAGGTTGCCCAGGCCCCCCAGGAGGGGCTGATTCTCCACCTCCGCTGGGAAGGTCTCCCACTCGGTACACCCTTGGAGGCGACGGAGGAGGCGGCGGTTCTCCACCGTCCAGCGGCCATGGACGAAATCGAAGTCATGGCGACCGTCCCGGAGGGGGCTGTCCTGGATGATGGGGGTGGGCGGCATGGGGGCTCCTGAAGGGCTTTCCCACCCTGGCACCCCCCTCCTGCCACCGTTCCGTCAGGAGGGGCGCCGGAGGGCCAGATAGTCCTCCAGACGGCGCCCGGACTGGGAGTCGAAGGGTTCACCCAAGGCGACGGAGCCCAGCCGATCCAAGCGGAAGGTGCGGAAGTCCTCCCGCCACTCACACCAAGCCGCAAGGTTCCACCGGTAGCCCCAGAAGACCACCCCCAGCGGATGCACCAGACGCTCGGAGACCGCGCCATCGGCCCGGGCGTAGGTCAATTGAACCTTCCGGCGCTCCCGCAAGGCCTGCCGCAGGGCCGCGAGGTGCTGGGCGTTCTCGGGCTCCACGTAGTGATCGGGGACGAGGAAGGGCAGGTCCGCCAGCCGGCTGCGGCGCCCCTGGGGCAGGATCGCCTCGGTCTTCCGGAGGAGGGTCGCCGCGGCCTCCTGCAGCACCGGGTCCCCCCAGGCCGCCACCATGCGGGCCCCCAGCAGCAGGGCCTCCGCCTCATCCACGGAGAACATCATGGGGGGCAGGTCGAAGTGCGCGGGGAGGCGGTAGCCCACCCCGGCTTCACTCTCGATGGGCACGCCAGAGGCCATGAGGTCGGCGATGTCCCGATAGAGGGTCCGCTCACTGATCTCCAGCTCCGCCGCCAGCTTGGCCGCCGTGCTGATGCGGTCGCGCCGGAGGAGCTGGACGATCTGGAAGAGGCGGTCGGCGCGGCGCATGCTGGGTGATTTTAGCCCCGTCGCACGAGACTGGTGATTGGGTTCACCCCCCGCGGCCGGTATCCTTGAGGGTTCGGAGGATTCCATGCAGGTCCAGACCATCGGCGTCATCGGCGCCGGCCAGATGGGCAACGGCATCGCCCACGTGTTCGCCCAGGGCGGCTTCAGCGTCCT
>CAZVKM010000208.1:0-6588 GCA_964627685.1 uncultured Solibacteraceae bacterium
GTCCCTCCACCTTTCTGGATAGCTCGCTCTTCGACTGACAAAGATCTCGTGGAAGTTCCAATGTGCCAGATCCTGACCGAGCGTCAAGTCACCTTTGTGTGATTTCCGACCGGTCAGAGCCGCCAGAGGTAGGAGGCCTTGAAGAAGAGCCCCCGCTGGAGGTCCAGGAACCGGTCCGCAGCCCGGTACTGCCCCGTGGGGGCATCCCAGGCGGTCCGCTCCTGGAGGGTTCCGTAGCCCAGGTACACGACGGTCCCGGGCTGGTAGGTGAAGGCGGCGAGGTAGTCCGTCACCAGCTGGCGCCGATAGCCGTTGTACTGGGCGATGGCCCGCAGGAAGAAGCGCTCGTCGGGCTGCCAGGTGAGGCGGACCCGGGAGATCGGATAGTTGTAGAGCACCACGCCGGTGTCCTCCCGCTGGAGCAGGGCCCGCGTCCAGGAGAGGGTTAGGTTCAGGCTCTGGGTGGGCTGGAGGGCGGCCTGGAGGGTCGACTGGGTGCCACGTCCCTGGGCGGGGGTGGGGGCGTACCAGATGGCCTTGCCGAGCCGGTGCCGGGCGGAGAAGCTCAGCCAGGGCGCCGGCTGGCTGCGGCCGTAGAGCGTGAGCCCATCGGTCCGGAAGCGGGTCCCGAGGAAGATCTCCGAGGCGTCATCCCAGGTGAGGGACAGGGCGCCATTTCCACGGGTGAGGCCCGTGAGGCTGAGGCGCCGGTCCTGCTCCGTGCGGCCGCTGGGGAAGTCCCGCAGGGCGGTGACGGCGGCTCCGACATCCAACCGCCGGAACCATCCGTGGGTGGGGTAGAACTTGGGGGTGGCCCCCACGGTGCCGGAGGCGAAGCCGGTGCGGGTGAGGTATCCCGCCTCGGCGGCGAAGCCGTCGGAGATGGTGTAGGCCCCGGCCGTGAGTCCGAGGGTGCTGCTGTCGTGCTGGTACTCGCCGCCCAGGGCCTTGCCCGTGAGGCGCTCGAGGCCCCCTTCGGGCTGGAGGTTCGAGGTGAAGGCATGGAAGCTGATCAGGTCTGAGGGGGAGAGGCGGAACTGTCCGTCGGGCCCGCCCACCTGATTGCGACGGGGGCCCTGGTCGCGCCCCGCATAGAAGGCCCCGAGGTAGCCGTCGTCCTGCAGGGCGTGCTTGTACCGGAGGGCCTGGGTGTGGGCGTCCTCCAGCGGGGGCTGCCCGGGCTCGGTGGGCGGAGCCTCGTCGGTGGCGTGGAGGAGCGCGACCGTGTCCCGTGGGGCCAGCTTGCCGGTGAGCTTCACGCCGAGCTTCGGATCCACGATGGTGCGGGTGTGGAGGATGGTCAGCAGGGGGCCCGCCTGGGTGGCCCCCACGTTGAAGTTCTCGATGCCCTCCTGGAAGAAGGGCCGCTTCTCCGGGTAGTAGAGGCTGTAGCGGAGGTTGGCATCCACCTGGCCCGCGTCGGACTCCACCTGGGAGAAGTCCGGGTTCACGGTGGCATCCAGGATGAGGCTCGAGGTGATCCCGGCCTTGGCGGTGAGGCCCCAGTCCCGGCGATCGGGCTCCGGCTGCATCACCCCGTCGACCCTCGTGGCGCGGCGGGAGTAGGTGAAGGCGGGGAGCAGCTCCAGGAGGGTGGGATTGGCCAGGTGCTCGTATTCGAGCACGGCCATCTGGGGCAGGAAGGCATAGCCGGCCTTGGGATCCAGGGCCGGGAAGGAACCATGCTCCTGGCGCCGGCTGATGGTCCGCTCGAAGAACACCGCCATGCGGACCATGTCCCCGCTGGTGTAGCGGATGCTCTTGAGGGGGATCCGCATCTCCACCGTGTAGCCTTCGGCGTCGATGCGGCCCGCGCTCTGCCACACCAGGTCGATGCTGAAGTCCTCCTTGCCCCCCGCGAAGCGGCTGTCCCCCTGAATGCCCAGGGGGTTCACGTAGAAGGCGTAGAGGGACTGCTGATCGTTGAAGGTGTCGAGGTTGATGCAGACGAAGTCGTCGCTGGTCACATCGTCCCTCCGTGAGAGGGCGGCCTTGATGAGCTCCGGGTGCGGGTCGTAGCAGCGGAAAGCGAAGTAGAGGTTCTCCTGGTCATAGGCCATGTAGGCCACGGTGCGCTCGGGCTGCGCCTTGCCGAACTCGGGGATGAAGGTCTCGAAATCCGTGACGGAGGCGGCCTGGGCCCACGCCGGGTCATCGAGGCGTCCATCGAGGACGGGGGCCTGCCCGATCCGCGTGGGGCGGAGGCGCGGCCTCCCGTTCCCCGGCCCTCGGGCCAACAGGGGGAAACAGCACAGGAGGATGGCGAAGATCCGGGCGACCATGACTCCCTGTGTACGTGGGATCCATGGCGCCGGGAGGGCCTCTGGGGGCGGGGCGCTCAGAGGGCGGGGTCGGCGGGCAGATGGACCCGGAAGGTGGTGCCCTCCCCAGGCTGGCTCTCCACCTCGATGCGCCCCCCGAGCAGCTCCACGAAGCGCCGGGAGATGGCGAGCCCGAGCCCGGTGCCCCCGGTGGAGGCCTTGGTGGTGCGGTCGCCCTGCTCATAGGCGTGGAAGATCCGGCTGATCTGCTCGGGGGTGAGCCCCACGCCCGTGTCGTGGACGGTCAGCTCCACGCCCTCTGGAGTGGCGTGGGCGCTGAGGAGGATCCGGCCCTCGTGCGTGAACTTCACGGCGTTCCCCACGAGGTTCAGCAGCACCTGCTTCACCTTGAGCGCGTCGGTGCGGAAGGTGAGCGGGGCCGGCGTGACCTGGACCTCGAGATGGTTGCGACGCTGGTCGGCAAGGGTGGTGAGGGTGGCGACGACCTCTTCGCAGAGGACCCGGAGATCCACATCGGCCCAGTCCAGGGTCATCTTGCCGGCTTCGATCTTGGAGAGGTCGAGGATGCCGTTGATGAGGGAGAGGAGGTGCTTCCCGGAGGAGAGGATGCGGGCGCTGTCCCGGGCCAGCTCGCGGTTTCCGGCATCCTCGGCTTCCCCGTGGATCAGTTCGCTGTAGAGGAGGATGGCGTTCAGGGGCGTGCGCAGCTCGTGGCTCATGTTGGCCAGGAAGGTGCTCTTGGCCTGGGAGGCGGCGCGCTCCCTCGCCTCCGATTCCGCAAGGGCCTCGGTGCGCTGGGCCACCTGGGCCGCCAGGTCGCGGTTGCGGAGCTCGATCCGGTGGAGCCGGAACCGGTGGAGGGAGAGGGCGATCCCCACGAGGAGGAGCCCCCAGAGGGTGAGGGCCCAGGGACGACGCCACCAGGGGCTCTGGATCTCGAAGCGGGCCTGCCACACCGCACTGGCCTTCCCTCCGGGCTCCAGCCCCCGGACCTGGAGGAGGTGGCGACCGGGTGCGGGATCGAGGAAGGTCAGGGTGGGACCTTCGAAGAGGCGCCAGGGGCCCCCCCGCTCCAGATCCCGCCAGTAGTAGCGGAGGTGGGCGGCGCGCCCCGGGGCGGGGATCCCGAAGGTGAGGTGGAGGGAGCGGGTGCCTGAGGAGAAGGTGGTGGGCAGGTCGAGGCTCGCGGCCTCCTCATTCCAACGCACCCCGAGCAGCAGGGGGTGTGGGAGCGGGGCGGGCACCCGATCCTGGCTGCGGTCGAAGCTGGCGAGCCCCGTGCCCGTGCTGACCCAGATCCGGTCCTGCTCCACCAGCAGGCCGAACTGATTGCAGTCGTCGAAGGGCAGGCCCTCCGCGGTGGTGAAGTGGCGGGCGGATTCGGGGTGCTTCAGGTCGAGGTCGAGCACGCCGTGGTCCGTGAGCACCCAGAGGCGGTCCGCCTCCAGGGGCCTCACCCCGTAGGCGACCGTGGCGGGGCTGTACCAGGTGAGGTCCAGGCGGCCCGTGGAGACCCAGGCGGACCCCTTCAGCTGGAGGCTGTGGAGTTCGGGGGGGGCGTACCGCACCGCGAGCATGGCCTCGGGGCCCCAGCTCAGGAAGTCGGTGAACTGGGGGCCCAGCTCGGGGGGCAGGCGATGCCAGGGACCACCGGGGAAGGCGTGGTGGGCGTCCCCTTGGGGATCCCGGGTCAGGAGGTGGAGGCGCCCGGCGGGGTCTGAGAACGTGCGGGTGTTCAGCGGGTTGCCGAGGTCGGGCAGGGATTCCCACCGCCACCGCCCGGACTCCCAGCGGCCCCACAGGAGGCCATGGCGCCGCGTGGGCACCACCACCTCGGAGCGCGTCGCGGAGGGACCCCGGATGGCTTCCACCCCGGCCAGGCCCGCCACCGGGGGCAGGCTTTCGAGGTGATCACCATGGGTGGCGAAGCGGAGGATGCGACCGGACGTCCGCATCGCGGCCCAGACGGCCCCATCGGGCCCGAGGGCGATCTGGGAATGGATGGGGGCCTTCTCCACCTGGACCCAGCCCTGGGAAGTGTTCCGGAACAGGCCGTTGGGGCTCGAGGTCCAGAGGCGGCCTGCCGCATCCCGGAGCGTCTGCCAGGCGCCCTGGATGGGCAGGCCCGCCTGCCCGCTGTGGATGCGCCAGGGACCGCCCACCCGATGGAGTCCGTTCTGATCGGCCCAGAGGTGCCCCTCCCGATCGCGCAACAGCAGGCGCATCGCGTAGATGCTGAAGGTGGGCGTGGTGGAGAGGGGGAACTCCGGGCGGTCCAGGCGCTGGGAGGTGCCGATCCAGAGGGTGCCATCCCCGCCCCCTTCCAGGCCCCGGACCAGCGCTTCACCTGCCAGGAGGGGGAAGGGGGGCAAGGGGACCCAGGTGCGGCCCTCCAGCCGCCAGGCGGCGTTGCCCACCCGGGCCAGGAGATCCGAACCCATGGGCGGGGTGCTCAGGTACACCTCGCCCGGGCCCGGGGCGGGCACCTCCTGCGCCTGATCCTCGGAGGTCAGGAGGAGGAGCTTCTGGTTCCAGACCACCCAGATCCGGTCGGATCCTTCCCGCAGGAGGGCCGCCCGCTGGCCGAGGATGGAGGGGGGCAGGGAGAGGCCCGTGGGCTTCCACTGCCCGGCCCTCAGGACCCAGAGGCCCCGGATGGAGAGGGCGAGGAGCTTCCCGGAGGCGTCTTCCACCAGCCCCTTGAACCCGGGGCGGTCCTCGGAGGGCTGCGTGGGCACCTTCAGGAAGGCATGGCCATCGCCCACGAAGAGTCCCAGCTCATTGGCCGCCCAGTAGCGGCCCTCCCGGTCCTGGATCAGGGCGTTCACCTGGGCATCGGGGATGCCGGCCGCGGCCCGGAGCGAATGGACCGCCATGCGTCCCGGCCCCTGGGCCCGGCCCATGGCCAGGGCCGCCAGGAGCGGCAGGAGCAGGGGGAAGCGCATGGAAGGTCTTTCGGCGGGGACCGCGGACCGGTTGATTTGAGGTCGGGACCCCTAGGCGGTGGCCAGGACGAGCCCCGCAGCGACCGTGGCCCGGGTGAGGTCGTCCATCAGGATGAAGGCCCCGGTGGTGCGATCCTCCGCGTAGGGCTCCACGGGCAGGGGGTGCTGGAGGAGGAGCTGCACGCGGCCCAGGTCGTTGAGCCCCAGGCTGGGGACCGGGGTGCGGTCCAGGGTGTCGAGGTCCAGCCGCTCCGCCGCCCCCTGCACCAGGGCCCGGGTCTCGCGGGAGGTGTGCTGGAGGAGGTACCTCCGCCCCGGGGCGAGGGGGGTCTCGGAGAGCCAGCAGAGCTCGGCGGCCACCCGGGTGGACGGGCGGGGCGCCGAGGGGGTGGCCGCGAGCAGGTCGCCCCGCGAGATGTCCAGGTCCTCCGTGACCTCGAGGGTGATGCTCTGGCCCGCGACGGCGGAGGGCAGGGGGGCTTCGCCCAGCCAGAGGGCCTTCACGTGGCTGGCCCGGCCGGAGGGCAGCACGGTGATCGGATCTCCGATGGACACGCGCCCCGAGGTCACCCGTCCCGTGTAGCCGCGGAAGTCCTGGTGGGGGCGGATCACGCCCTGCACGGCCATCCGGAAGGGCCGGGTGGCCCGGGGGTCCTCGAGCTCCACGGATTCCAGCACTTTCAGGAGCGTGGGACCCGAGTACCAGGGCAGCCGATCGCCCCGATCCACCACGTTGTCCCCTTCAAGCGCTGAAAGGGGGAGGAAGCGGAGATCCCCGACTCCCAGGGCCGCGGCGAAGGCTTCCACATCGACGCGGATGGCTTCGAAGCGGGCCTGGGACCAGTCCACCAGGTCCATCTTGTTCACGGCCACCAGCAGGTGCCGGATGCCCAGGGTGTGGGCCAAGGTGAGGTGGCGACGGGTCTGCTCCAGGAGGCCCTTGCGGGCGTCCACCAGGAGGATGGCCAGGTCCGCCGTGCTCGCGGCGGTGACCATGTTGCGGGTGTACTGCGCGTGGCCCGGGGCGTCGGCCAGGATGAACTTGCGGGTGCCGGTGGTGAAGTAGCGGTAGGCCACGTCGATGGTGATGCCCTGCTCCCGTTCCGCCTGGAGGCCGTCCGTGAGCAGGCTCAGGTCCACGGCCTCCCTCCCCCGCTTGGCACTGGTGCGCTCAAGGGCGGCCAGGGCGTCGGCGAGGATGGCCTTGCTGTCGTAGAGCAGGCGCCCGATGAGGGTGCTCTTGCCGTCGTCCACGCTGCCGCAGGTCAGGAAGCGGAGGACGCCGTGGTCGGGGGTGGTCTCGGGTCGGCTCATCAGAAGTAGCCCTCCTTCTTGCGCTGCTCCATGGCGGCCTCCGAGGC
>CAZVKM010000209.1:0-6504 GCA_964627685.1 uncultured Solibacteraceae bacterium
CATGCCGCCGGGGTTGGAGCCGAAGTCGGGCTCGGTGAGGCCGAAGCAGCCGATCTTCTCGCCCTTGGCGAGCTTGGGCAGCCAGTACTTCTTCTGGGCCTCGGAGCCGTAGGCGTAGATGGGCCACATCACGAGGGAGCCCTGCACGGAGGCGAAGGAGCGGAGGCCGGAGTCACCGCGCTCCAGCTCGTACATGAGGATGCCGTAGGCCACGCTGCTCAGGCCGGCGCAGCCGTACTCCTCGGGCAAGCTGGGGCCATAGAAGCCCAGCTCACCCATCATGGGGATGAGGTGGGTGGGGAAGGTCTGGTTCTGGGCGTGCTTCTCGATGATCGGGAGCACTTCGGCGTTGACGAAGTCGCGGGCCGCCTCGCGGACCATCCGCTCCTCTTCCGTGAGCAGGCCCTGGAAGCCCATGTAGTCGGTCATGTGTTTGAAGGTGGCGTAGGCACCAGCCATGGGGAGCTCCTTGGATTGCCCTGCAGCCGCGGGCGGGAGTTTGGGACAGACGGATACTGCAGCAGCGCATCCGTGCCGCCAGTTTAGGTCCGCCCGCTCCGAATACCTAGGGCCCAGATCACGCCTTCCGGCGATGATCCTTCGGGAATCAAGCCCCCTCGGAGGGCAGTTCCCCGTCCCCGAGGCCCCCGGTCGAGGGCTGGGGCTCCTGGTGGCAGTGGCGGCAACGGGCCTCGTAGAGATCCGCGGCCCCCACGAGCACCTGCCCCCCACTGCGCACCTTCCGGTAGGTGCGGCTGGCCCCGGCCCCACAGACCGTGCAGATGGCGTGCAGTTTCAGCACATGCTCCGCCCGGGCCAGCACTTGGGGCATGATGCCGAAGGGGCGTCCCTCGCTGTCCAGGTCCAGGCCGGCCAGGATGACCCGGATGCCGCGATCGGCCAGGGACTCGACCAGATCCATCAGGCCCTCGTCAAAGAACTGGACCTCGTCGATGGCCACGACTTCCACCTCCGGATCCAGGTGACGGGCCAACTCCCGGCTGTCCGCCACTGGGAGGGCCTCGAAGCGTGAATCCGCATGGCTGGCGATGGCGACCGCATCGTAGCGGTCGTCCAGGGCCGGCTTGAAGGCCTGAAGGGTCTGCCGCGCGATCCTGACCCGCCTGAGCCGGCGGATGAGTTCCTCGCTCTTGCCACTGAACATGGGCCCGCAGATCACCTCGAGGGTGCCGGGGCGCTGTCGTTCCACCACCATGTCAGCCCTTCTTGGGAGCCTTGGCCGGCTTGGCGGCGGGGGTCGGCTCGGCGGGAGGGGCTGCCGAGGGCGCCTTCATGGGATCCGGCTGCCGGGTGAAGTCGGGGATCGGATTGACGCCCCCGAGGGGACGGCCGAGGGACTTGGACAGCCCCACCCCCCCATCGTGCGGAGCCGCCATCCGGAAGGCCCAGTCATGCCGGGCGCGCGTTGCGCCATCCGAGGTCACCCACACATCCACGGGCTGGAGGCTGGAGAGCCCGACATTGAAGGACCCGGAGCTGCGCGGCACGTAGAGCAGGGTCGGCACGAGGATGAAGAATGCCACCAGGGGCCAGAGGAGGTCGCTGGGGCCGGCCCACTCAGGGATCAGCTCCTGCATGGGGACATCCCCCACCCAGGGGCGGATCACCTTCGGTGCATCCATGGAGAGAGCCTGGAGCAGCCCTTCCTCGATGAGATCGGCGATGGACTTGCAGGTGTCGAGCTCCTCATAGCGGCTGATCTGGATGACCTCGCCGATGCTCTGGGGCTGGTCGAAATAACTCAGCACCACCTCCTGCTCATGGGTCAGGCCGGAAGACCCTGCGGAGGCCTCCTTCCCATCGAAGACATGGCTGAGGTCCCGATGGATGTCCAGGTGCATGGCCTTGGCCTTGGCCGTGAGCCCGAGGGGCACATTCATGCCCGGCAGCCGCTTCTCCACTTCGGGCCACTCATCCTGGATCCGGGCGGCCTCCATGAGGATCGTGTCCACGGGGATGGGCTGGAAGTGGTCCCGATCCAGATCCGGCGGCAGCATGGAGTCGAACCGGTAATCACCCGCGACCCAGCGGAAGGTGCGGTGGAGGATCGCCGTCGCCTGCTGGAACAGCGCATCCTGGAGGTCCTGGGGACTCACCTTCCCGCTCTCCAGGAGCAGGGTGCCCATGCGCTTGAGGGTCTGGCGCTGCATCTGGATCATCTCCAGGAGCTCCTCGCCCGTCAGGCGGCCCAGGCGGACCAGCATGGTGCCCACGCGGTCCTCCATGCGGATCTGGTTGCTGTCGCAGCCGACGATCTCACCGTTCTCGAAGAAGACCTTCACGAACTCCTGCCCCTGACTCAGCACCAGGGTGCCGTTCTTCCCCTGGATCTTGATCATGTTGAACAGGGAGAAGAGGTCGAAATCCCGGAGGGAACCCTCAAGCGCCATGGCCCCTCCTCGGAAGCAGCTTCACCCAGGAGCGGAGGAACAGGAGCAGGCCGAACATCATGCCGATCGGAAGCCAGGTGGAGATGGGATCGGCAAGCACTTCGCCCGGATAGCGGACGCTCCTGCCCGTGGCCAGCACCATGGCGCCAGCGAGGCAGACAAGCACCCACTCCATGAACCCCTCCCGCGCATCCCCCAGGAAGACCAGATCCAGGCCCGGGAGCAGCAGGATCAGGGCCTTGTGGAACCGACGCGTCGCCGCCTGGTGGGCCGCCACCTCATCGATCTTCCGCTTCCGGCTCTCCTGGTGGAGGCCGTCCTTGAGCACGAAGAGGTGATGGCACTTGGAGCAGACTTCGGGATTGCTGCTGTCCGTGGTCCGGAAGGGCTCCCCGCACCGGATGCACTGCGTCGCATGGGCCTGGCGGAGGGAGGCCCTCACCCGCAGCACGAAGAGGAGCAGGGCGAGGATCGGAGCCCCGAGGCCGACCATGAAGGCCACGGACCGCAGGGAACCAGACCAGGGTGCGGGCACGTCGGCCGGTTCCGCCAGGGCCGCCACGCGCTCCGGGGTGTCCGGCAGGGGCATGGGATAGGTGCGGGATTCCTTCTGCTCCCCGGAGACGGTGATGAGCTTCTTGTAGAGATCGGGATCGGCGTCCCGGGCCTCATTCTGCTTCTGGGCACCGAGGTCCGTGTCGAGCTTCACATAGGCCAGCACGCTCTGGTTGAGGAGGATCTCCGAGCGGCGGTTCTCGATGGCGCTGGCCGCGTCGAAGTTCCGCTGGGCCTCCGCGAGGTCCCCCTTGTGGAAGCGGGCGACGCCGATGTTGTTCAGCACCCGGGCCTTCTCGGGGTGCCGCTCGAGCAGGCCCGAATAGGTGGTCTCCGCGGCGTCCCACTGGCCCTGCTGGAGCTGGCGCCACCCCATCAGGAAGTCCTGGTCATCCTTCGGGAGTCGGGAGAAGGGACGCAGGTCCTGGTTCTGGGGCTGGGGTTGGACCTGGGTGGTGAGGATGCTGGGCGAGGCGGGAGCCTTCGCCAGAGGTTCCATGAGGTGGATGGCCGGGTGGGCCAGTTGCAGGAGGAAGACCAGCACCGTGATGCGGACCTCCTGGACATGGAGGAAGGGCGCGATCATCCAGAGCCAGAGCATGGCGGTGAAGCTCGGATCCAGCCCCAGGAGCACGGGGAGCGCCAGGATGAAGGCCCCGAGGATCCCGGCCACGACGGGATTGACCCCCTTGTCCTGGAGGGTCTCCTCCCAGAGGTGGCGGAGCACATTCCGATAGCGCAAGCCGAGCGCCAGGGCCCACCCCCAGAGGATGAGGGTCACGGCCAGCCGGAGGGCCCCCAGGTGTTGGAGGGCCCAGAGCCAACGGTGGGCCACATGGTCCAGCCGCAGCTTCGTGAGACGGAGGAGGTCTGGCAGGGAGAGGAACCAGCCGTTGAGGCCCTGCTGGCGGGCCAGGATCACCCGGGTGCCCAGGAGGGTGGGATGGCCCGGCGCCCAGCGCTCCACGGCATCGACGGTCCTGAGCCCCACCTCAGGGTGACCGGCGAGGCCTTCCTCGCGGGCCCAGAGGGCCATCCCCTCCACCAGGGGCAGGGCGTCCAGGACGGAGTACTTCAGACGCACGGCTTCGACATCCTGGATGGCCGCCTCGATGGCCTCGGGCTGCCCCGCGCGCAGGGCCGATTTCAAGCCCTCCGCACGATGGCTGAGCGCGATGGCGGGGCTGAGCTCCGTCTCCTGGACGGTGGGAGCCGGAGGAGGGACCTGGGCGGGTTCCTGGTTCCCGGCGCAAAGGTGGGCGGAAGCCAGGAGCGTGAGGGAGAGGAGGAGCCCCTTCACGGCGTCACCTTGGAGGCTGGAGGCGCGGGTGCCAGGTTCAGGATGCGCATCCGGAGTTCATGCAGGATGTCGTCGAGGGCCATCGTCTCCGCATCGGTCCGCTGGCCTTCCGTCTTTTGTCTCAGCACGGTCAGCAGGTCCACGTAGAACCTCGCCACCGTCGGATTGGCGGGTGGGACCTCCCGCATCATGGGATGAGGGACTCCCAGCGCAAGGAGGGCCTGCTCCGCCAGCAGGTGGATGAGGGCGGTCAGGGAGGGCTCAGGAGGGGCTGGATTCATGCACTCCCCAAGGGGCTGGCGTGGAAGTTTCAGGCAAGGCTAGCACAACCATCCGCCATTTTGTGATTTATGGCCTCTTGTGGCGATCCGGGAGCTTGTCCACCATGGTTCGGAGGAGGTTCCTGCATGAATCGGACCCTGAAATTGATCGTACCCGTCCTGGTGGCGGGCGCCCCCTTGTTCCTCCAGGCCGAGAGCACCGGCCGCCTCGTGGGAAAGATCTCCGGCAAGGATGGCAAGCCCGTGGTCGGTGCCAAGGTGCTGCTGAAGCGGAAGGATCGGGTCTGGAACAAGGAACTGGTCACGGACGGCAAGGGCTTCTACCAGCAGGCCGGCTTGGAGCCCGTCACCTATGAGATGACGGTCGTGGCTGAGGGCTTCGTTAAGTTCGTGGACGAGGTCAAGGTGCCCCTGGCCGACAGCCTCAAGCACGATGTCACCCTGCTCACCCCCAAGGAGGCGGCGGCCGCCCAGGGGACGGCCAGCCAGCCTGCGGATGAGGGCGCGGCCCTCGAGAACGCCGGCCTGAACGCCTTCAATGAGAACCTGGAGCTGTACAACCAGGGCCGCTTCGCCGAGGCCCTCGGCCCCTTCGAGGACTCCTACAAGAGCCTCAAGGACTCCCTGGCCAAGACCACGGACGACAAGGCGAAGGCCGAGCTCCAGCCCAAGATCAACATGGTGGAGCGGGTCCTGGCCCTCACCTACTACAAGGTCGGGAAGAAGGCCGAGGCCGAGCCCCTCCTCCTCAAGGCCCTCGAGCGGAAGGCCGACGATCAGAACGCCCTCATCGCCATCGTGGACATCTACAAGGCCAAGAAGGACGTCGAGAACGAGAAGAAGTACCAGGCCGAGCTCGACAAGCTCATCGGTCCCCGCCCCGAGATCGCCTACAACGAGGGGGTGAACCTCTTCAATGCCGGCAAGAGCAAGGAGGCGAAGGCCGAGGTGGAGAAGGCCCTCTCCATCGATCCCAAGTTCGCAGATGCATACTACCTCCTGGGTCTGGTGGAGATCGGCGACGGGAAGATGGGGCCCGCGAAGCAGGCCTTCCAGAAGTACCTGGAGCTCGCCCCCAACGGCAAGAAGGCCGGCGAGGTGAAGGGCATCCTGAAGGAACTCCGCTAGCCCGGATCTGATCCCTGTGAAGGGCCCCCCAGGGGGCCCTTTCCCGTTCAGCCCTTCCGTTCCAGCACGAAGGTCACCGGACCATCATTCACCAGCGCCACGGCCATGTGTTCCTGGAAGAAACCCTCCTGGACCTGGAGACCCTCGGTCCGCAGGCGCGCCACGAAGGCCTGAAAGAGACTCCGGGCCGGCCCCGGCGCCATGGCGCCCTCGAAGCTCGGGCGCCGCCCCCGGGCCACGGATCCCGCCAAGGTGAACTGGGAGACGGCGAGGATCTCCCCATCCACATCCCCCAACCCCAGGTTCATCTTGCCCTCGGCATCCTCGAAGACCCGGAGACCCGCCACTTTCGCGGCCATCCAGTCGACCACCGACTCGGTATCGCCGACCTCAATACCGACCAGCAGCAGGAAGCCCCGGCCGATGGCGGCGCTCCGCTCCCCGGCCGTGACGCGGGCCTCGGCGACCCGCTGGAGGACCACCCTCACTTCAGGACCAGGCTGATGGGGCAGTGGTCGGAGCCCAACACGTCGGCGTGGATCGTCGCGTCCTTCACCTGCTCGCGAAGCTCCCTGCTCACCAGGAACAGGTCGATGCGCCACCCCACGTTCTTCTCCCGGGCGCCGCCGCGGGCGGTCCACCAGGTGTAGAGGCCGGGCTTGTCGGGGTTCCGCTCGCGCAGGATGTCGTGGAGACCCGCCCCCAGGTAGAGCTTGAAGTCCTCCCGCTCCTCGGGGGTGAAGCCGGGGTTCTTGGTGTTGTCCTTGGGCCGGGCCAGGTCGATCTCCTCCGGGGCCACGTTCATGTCGCCCACGAGGATCACCTGCTC
>CAZVKM010000210.1:0-6318 GCA_964627685.1 uncultured Solibacteraceae bacterium
ACGTCGCTCTTGAAGGGGCTCTCGAAGCCGTACTTCCAGCCCTTGAGCGTGGCGAGGATGGGCAGGTTCTGGGTGTTCAGGGTGTGGGTGCCGGCCTTGAACACATCCGCGAACTGGCCCTCGTTGACGAACACGGCCTCCTGGCTCTCGCGAACCACGAGCTTGCCGCCGTTCTGGATCTCCTGGCCCTGCATCGGGAACCGCCAGGCCATCACGTCTTTGGAATCATCAAGCCACTGGATGATGTCCAGGAATTGGGCTTTACCCCAGTCGAGCAGACCCATGTAGGTCCTCCATGCGGCACGGAGGCCGCAATCCAAGTCTACGATCCCCATCAAGGGCGGTTGAGCTCTTGGGAATTCCCGGTATCAGCCTCGGATTCAGAGGCCTGGCTCCGGGCCCGTGCTGGTGTAGGTCCAGGTCCACCCTTCGTAGACCTCCCGGGGGACGGGTTGCGGGCGGCCCGGGGCGTTCG
The DNA here is from genome assembly GCA_964627685.1 of uncultured Solibacteraceae bacterium. Lineage (GTDB taxonomy): Bacteria > Acidobacteriota > Holophagae > Holophagales > Holophagaceae > JAFDVN01. The sequence goes on from CAZVKM010000210.1 coordinate 476, forward strand.
CCACGGCCAGGGCGAGGTCCCGGGTCACCTTCACCACCCGGGCGAGCTTCCGGTAGTCGATCTTGTCGGCGGTGTCCGTGGTGCGGTGGTAGTCCTCGTGCATCCCCGCGAAGAAGAAGACGGCGGGGATGCCCTTCTTCACGAAGTTGTAGTGGTCGGATCGCCGCCAGTAGCCCTCGGCGCCGCAGCTCAGGGGAAAGCCCTGGGCCTCGGCGATGCGCCGGGCCTCGGCGGTGAGGGTGGTGACCGCGCCCTCGATGCGGGCCGGCGTCACGTGGAGCTCATCGGGGCGCCCCCGGCCGATCATGTCCAGGTTCAGGTCCGCCACCACCCGGTCCAGGGGGAGCGGGGGGAGGCGGGTGAAGGCCTCGCTGCCGAAGAGGCCGTTCTCCTCGCCGCTGACGCTCAGGAAGAGGAGGGTGCGCTTGGGCTTCGCCCTGCGGAGGAGGCGGGCCGTCTCCAGGATCCCGGCGGTGCCGCTGGCATCATCATCGGCCCCCGGATGGAGCGTGCCCCCTTCCAGCCCCAGGTGGTCGTGGTGGGCGCTGATGAGGACCACCTCCTCCTTGAGCTTGGGGTCGGTGCCCGGGACGAGGCCCACCACATCTGAGGCCTGCACCGGCTCTGTGACCGCGGACCAGTTCAGGGCCAGGGGACCCAGGCTCCGGGGGGCGGCGGGGCGGCCGGAGTCATCGAGGGCCTTCTGGAGGGCCTCCACCTCCAGGCCCAGGGCGCGGGCCCCGGAGGGGAAGACGCCGATCATCCGCGGCAGGCGCCGCTCGCCGTCGCCCCCCTTCAGGCGCAGCTGGGGCTCCTGGAGGCGGCGGGCGAAGCGGGAGAAGGGGGTGCGGAGGTCGGGCTCACCGGGGTGGGCGCCCTGGACCAGGATCAGGCCCAGGGCCCCGGCCTCCTGCGCGGCCTTGAGGCGGCTGGCTTCCACGGCGCCAGCCTGCGGGAACGCCTCGCGGAGCCGAGCCTCGGCCTGGGGGGGCAGGCCCGTGAGGGCCACGACCCACTTCCCCTTCAGGTCCGCACCCTGGTAGTCATCCCAGCCCGCTTCCGGGGCCTTCAGGCCATAGCCGAGGAAGAGGGCTTCGCCCTCGGTCGGCTCGGTGATGAAGCTCTGGAAGTCCTCGCCGAACCGGAGGTCCACGCCCCCGAGGCGGAGGGTGGTCTTCGCGGGCTCGAAGCGCACCCGCTCCAGGGCGTAGGCGAAGTGGTAGGGGGAGACCCCGCCCATGCCGGGGCCATGGAGGGGCTTCAGTCCGTTGGCCTTCATGCGCTGGGCGATGTAGGCGGCGGCCCGGTGCTGACCGGGCGTGCCGGTGGCGCGACCCTCGAAGGCCGGGCTGGCCAGGGTGTGGACGTCCCGGCGCAGCCGGGTCAGGTCCGGGGCCTGGGCGAGGAGCAGGGCCGGGGCGAGGAGGATCGCCAGCACGAGGTGGGTCATGGGGCGATCCTCAGCGACGCGGGAGCGGCGGGTTCTCGATGCGGGTCTTGGTGTGGACCATGTGCGTGTCCGCATCGATCACGCACCGCCACCCGCGGGCCTCGTGGGCCATGTGGACGTCCACCTCCCACCCGCCGCTCGCGCCGTTCAGCGGCACGCTCCGGACGTGGACGGCCCGGCCGCCGGTGTCCTGCTCGGCGATGCGCTTGGCCTCCTTGGCGCTCCTCACGGGGCCTCCCCGCCGGGGCTTGCGGAGGGCGCCGGCGCTGAGCACGAGGGCGGGGGCGAGGAACAGGGGCAGCAGGCGCATGGAAACCTCAGAGGTGCGCTTCGGGGACGCCGGCCTCCCGGAGCCAGGCGGCGTGTTCGGTGGGCCGCTCGCTCCGGTGGTCCCCCTTGCGCAGGGCGTGCAGGAGCAGGGCGCCGTCGGCGAATCCCAGGAGGGTGCCCTCGCCGCTCTGCCGGAAGGCGCCCGGGGCGCAGGGCAGGGCGGTGGGCAGGGCCCAGGCCACCTTGAGGGGGCCCTGGGGGGTTTCCAGGAAGGCATTGGGCCAGGGGTCGGCGACGGCCCGGATCTGGTTGAAGGCCTCCGCGGCGGGCATGGCGAAGTCCAGACGGCTGTCGGCCGGCTTCCGGCCCCCGAAGTAGGTGGAGGGGCCCAGGGTCTTCTGATCCACCCGCGAGGCCCGGCCCTCCGCCAGCTGGGGGGCCACCTCCCGCACCAGGACCCGGGCCGCCTCCGCGGCGCGCCAGGTGAGGCTGAGGGCCGTCTCGTCCCAGGCGATGGGCAGCCGGGTCTGGGCGAGGATGGCGCCATCATCGGGCTTGGGGGTCATGGCGTGGAGGGTGATCCCGGTTTCCGTCTCCCCCTTCACGAGCACCCAGTTCAGCGGGGCGCGACCCCGGTACCGGGGCAGGAGGCTCCCGTGGAGGTTGTAGGCGCCCAGGCGGGGAAGGTCCAGGAAGCGCGCCTGGATCATCTCGCGGAAGTAGAAGCTCAGGAGCAGGTCCGGCGCCTGGGCCCGGATGCGCTCGTAGACGGCGTCCGCATTGAAGGAGGGCTCCTTGAACACCGGGATGCCCGCCCGGCGGGCGATCGCCTCGGGGGCCTGGAACCAGCCCTCGTCCGCGGCCTGGTCATAGGTGTAGAGGGCCAGCACCCGGAGGCCGGCCTCGAGGAGGCCCTCCAGGGCGAGGGTGCCCACGGGGCTGTAGGCGCAGACGATGGCGGAGGCGGACATGGCGTCAGCATAGCAAAGGGGGGAGGGGCCCCCGTGGGTCAACCGCGCCCAGATCGGGACGTATCCCCCTTCCCCGGGGGCCGATTCGGACCGATGGTGTGGGGAGGAGATTGATTCGTGCGCACACCCGCTTGCCTGGCCTTCCTGACCGCCACCCTGGCGGCCCAGTCCGGCCCCTTCGCCATGAACGAGGCCATGCGGGAGCAGGTTCGGAAGGTCACCGCCATCCACACCTTCCCCCAGGCCAAGGTGCGGGCCCTCCTCCAGTTCACCTTCAACCCCGTGGAGTCGGGGGGGCTCGGGATGACCTATGACAACTCCCGGACCCGCACGGTGCAGGAGGCCTGGGACGAACGGAAGGCCAACTGCATCACCCTCACCGCCTATTTCGTGGTGGCCTGCAGGTTCCTGGGGCTGGAGGTGGGCTTCGCCGAGGCGCCGGGCATCTCCAACTGGCGGAAGACCGGCCCCCTCATCCGGCACGAGCGGCACATGGTGGCGACCCTGGATCAGCGTCCCGCGGGCATCGCCGTGATGGACTTCCTGCCCGAGCTGCGGAAGGGGTTCTACGTGGTGGATCCCATCTCCGAGGCCCGCGCCCTGGCGCTCTGGCATGCGAACCGCGCCGTGGAGGCCCTGGAGCAATCCGACATCCCGGAGGCCATGGCCCAGGCCAACTTCGCGGTCTCGCTCCCCGGGGCCGCCGGCATGGGCTGGAACACCCTGGGCGTGGTGCGGCGCCACGAGCGGGATTTCGAAGGCGCGGAGCAGGCCTTCCTCAAGGCCCTGGAGCTGGATCCCAAGGAAGGAGCCGCCTGCGGCAACCTGGAATCCCTCTACCGGGAGCAGGGGCGTCACGAGGAGGCGGACCGCTACCGGGCCCAGGCCCACAAGCTGAGGGCCAAGGATCCCTACTTCCACGCCTTCCTGGCCCGGGAATCCATGGAATCCGGGGACCTCGTGCAGGCGGACAAAGAGCTGGATCAGGCCATCCGGCTGATGGATCGGGAACCGGAGTTCTTCATCCTCCGGGCCCAGATCAGCATGCTGGCGGGCCGGAACGAGCGGGCGGTGAAGGCGCTGGAGCAGGCGAAGAAGTGGGCCAGCCCGGAGGAGCGCAACCGCATGGACCGCAAGCTGGCGAAGATCCGCAACGAGGCCTGAGGATCCGCGCGCGGCTCAGTTAGCCTCCAGGGAGGCCAGGCGATCCTGGGCATCCGCGCTGTCGGGGTGGTGGATCAGGCACTCCCGCAGGTAGCGCCGGGCCCCCTCGGGATCCGCCAGCTCCATGCGGGCCTCGGCCAGGTGGATGAGGGCCTCCTCGCCCTGCGCGTCCACCGTGAGGGCCTGGCGCCAGTGCATCTCGGCCCGATCCCACTCCCCCAGCTCCGCGCAGGCGTGGCCGGCGTCGAGGAGGTAGCGGAGCCGGGAAGGCTCCATGCGCGCCGCCCGCTCCAGGTCCACCCGGGCCTTGAGGGGATCCGCGAGGTGGGCCCGGCAGAGCCCCCGGAGGTGCCAGAAGGCCGAGTGCTCCCGGCAGGCCTCCCCGAGGCCGTCCAGGTAGGCGAGCAGGGGTTCCCAGGCTTCGAGGCCGGCCATGCAGTCCGCCTGCATGAGGAGGAGGGCCGGATCCGCCGGAGTGTCGGCCAGGGCCTCCTTCACGAGGGCGTAGGCCTGCTCGTAGTGGCCGAGGGCCACCCTCACCTGGAGACTCAGCGGAGGATGGTGATCCCCCTGCGCCTCGGGGGGCAGTGCCGAGAGGTGGGCCCAGGCGGTCTCGGGATCCTCGTCGTACCAGAAGGCGAACTCGGCGCGGCGAAGGTGCCACTCCCGCCGGACCGCCTCGCCCTCGGGACCATCTGGGATCAGGGCCTCCGCCTTCTGGAGGCTCTGGAAGGCCTCCTCTTCCTCCCCGGAGTCGAGGGCGATGAGGTGCTGCTCCATCCACAGCCGGAAGGCCTCGGGGTGACGGGCCAGACCCGCTTCCACGGTCCGCCAGGCGGAGGTCCGATCCCCGAGCAGGCGCTGGGCCGCGGCGAGGCAGAGCCAGTGGAGGGGCTGGGTGCGTCCCTCGGGCCTCAGGGGCTCGAGCAGGGCCAGCACCAGGGCCGGGCGGTCCTGGTGGAGATGGTGGAGGGCCGCCGCTGCGCGGTCCCAGGGGAGCCGGGGGTCCCCATGGCGGTCCTGGAGGGCCCGGAGGGCCCGCTCCCCGAGCTCGGGCATGCCTTGGGCGAAGGCCGCGAGCATCAGGTCCTCGAGGACAAGCGGGTCCTCCCCGCTGAGGGGGAGGGCTTCCGCGAAGCGGACCCAGGCGCGCCGGGAGGCGTCTTCGCCCCCCTGCCGGAGGTGGAGGATCCCCAGGAGGTGCCTCAGGCGCCCCAGCCCAGGTGCCAGGCGCATCAGGCGCTCACCGCGGCGCAGGTGACCCTCGGTGGGGTGCTCCGGAACCCGGTTGAAGTAGGGACGGAGCAGCAGGCGCTTCCATAGCGGGAGGCGATGGAGGTGGGCCTCCAGGTGCTCGATCCAGGCCCGGTCCCGGTCCCCCTGGGCCCAGGCGGCCCACCCCCGGAGGAGGGCGATCCGGTATCCCTGCTCTCCCCGGGAGAGGCTCACCTCGCCGAGGGCCTTGCGGAGGGACGCGGGCTCCGCCCCCGTGGCCCGGAGCACCTCGGCGCGTTGGAGGCGGCGGGGTTCCACGAGGCGGGTGAGGATCTTGATGCCGAGGAGGGCGCCCGCCCCGCTGGCGCCGAACACGGCCAGGAAGGCCGAGCCGAGCGTCAGCCCGTAGGGGGGCGACGCCAGGGTGGCCACCACCTGGAGCAGGGTGACGAGCAGGGCCATTGCGAAGAGCCCCTGGGCCCAGCGTGCGTTCATCCCCCGAGTATGGGGCTCCAGAACGCATCCGGCCCAGGGGGACCTGGGCCGGATCGGGGAGGGGTGGGGAATCAGGCCTTCTGGACGTTGGCGGCCTGGGGGCCCTTGGGGCCCTGGACGATGTCGAAGGAGACGCGGGACTTCTCTTCCAGGGTGCGGAACCCCTTCATGGTGATCGCGGTGTGGTGGACGAAGACGTCCGCCCCGCCATCATCGGGGGTGATGAAGCCGAAGCCCTTCTCGGCGTTGAACCACTTCACGGTGCCTTGGGACATGGG
>CAZVKM010000211.1:0-6317 GCA_964627685.1 uncultured Solibacteraceae bacterium
CCATCCACAACCTGAGCTACACTGTGGGACTCACCCGAGCCGCCCGCGAGGCCCTGCTGCAAGGCCGATTCGAGGCCTTCGCCGCGGCCACCCGTGCCGGCTGGGTGACCGAGGAGCCCTAGATGACTTTCGCCCTGATCCAGCAAGCCCAGCCCGCCGGGCCCCCGGCCTTCATGAACCTGATCTTCATCGGGGGCATGGGCCTGCTCTTCTACTTCCTGCTGATCCGCCCCCAGAACAAGGCCCGGAAGGCCCAGGAGGAGCGCCTCTCCAAGCTCAAGGCCGGCGATGAGGTGGTCCTCCACGGCGGCCTCTTCGCCACCGTCGAGCGCCTCGACGAGAAGGACGCCAAGGTCATCTGGCTGAAGCTCGGCAATGGCACCGTGAAGGCCCGCCGCGCCGCCGTCGCCCAGCTGGCCGGCGAGCCCGAAGTCCAGAACTAGCACAGCACCCCCTGGGCTCCGCCATGCCAGGCCCCCCCGGGCCCGGCCCCCGGAGCCCGAAGCCTTTGAAGGACGTCCTATGAGCAAGCGCAGCCTCTGGCGCCTCCTCCTCACCCTCGCCATCTGCGCCGGGTGCGGGTTCTTCTTCCTCCCCCTCAAGAAGGTCCGCCTGGGCCTCGACCTCCGGGGCGGCGTGCACTTCGAGCTGGAAGTCCAGGGCCACGAGGCCCTGGAGGCCCATGCCCGGGACACCCGGGACCGCCTGGAGGACAAGCTCAAGGAGGCGGGGGCCGGCGCCGGCCTCACCTTCAGGACCGAGGGCCCCGACATCCTCGTCGAGGGCCTCCAGGACGCCCAGCGCGCCACCTTCGACAAGGTGGTGAAGGATCACATCGGGGGCTACGCCGTGAGCGTGGACGGGGGGAAGGCCAAGCTCTCCCCCAAGGAGGCCCTGGCCGCCCAGCTGAAGGATGACGCCAACAAGCGCGCCCTCCAGATCATTGAGAACCGCATCAACCAGTTCGGCGTGTCCGAGCCCGAGATCACCGCCACCGGCGCCGAAGGCAACCGCATCGTGGTGGAGCTGCCCGGCGTGGAGGAAGGCGACCGCGAGCGCATCAAGGGCCTCCTGAGCAGCCCCGGCCGCCTGGAGCTGCGCCTCACCTGGCCCCAGAAGAAGGAGGGCGGGCTCTTCCCCACCCGGGAAGCCGCCATGGCCTTCTACAACGGGCAGATCCCCCAGGGCTACGAGCTGCTGCCCGAGCCCGAATCCGACCGCAGCGCCCGCCAGTCCGGGAAGGCCAAGGCCGCCAAGCCCGCCAAGGGTGAGGAGCGGATCGTCCGCTGGTGGCTGGTGCAGACCCGCATCGACGTCAACGGCGCCCAGATCACCAACGCCCAGCGCAGCTCCAACGACCTCGGGGCCCACACCGTCTCCTTCCAGCTGAACAAGGAAGGGGCCGACGCCTTCGCCACGGCCACCGGCATCGCCGCCACCGATGAGCGCTACCTCGCCATCGTGCTGGACCGCAAGGTCATCAGCGCCCCCACCGTGCACGAGAAGATCATCGGCGGCAGCGTCCAGATCTCCGGCTCCTTCACCTCGGAGGAGGCGGACGACCTGGCCCTGAGCCTCCGCAGCGGCGCCATGCGCGCCTCCATGAAGTTCCTCGAGGAGCGCGTGGTCGGGCCCAGCCTCGGCCTCGACTCCATCAAGAGCGGCGTCACCGCCAGCCTCATCGGCTTCCTCACCATCGTCGCCTTCATGGTGGCCTTCTACCGCTGGAGCGGCCTGAACGCCATCGTCGCCCTCACGGTGAACGTGGTGGTCATGCTCGGCCTGCTCGGCTCCTTCCGGGCGGTGATCACCCTGCCCGGCATCGCCGGCTTCGCCCTCACCATCGGCATGGCCGTGGACGCCAACATCCTCATCTTCGAGCGCATCAAGGAGGAGCTCGCCCTCGGCAAGTCCGTCTCCAGCGCCATCGATGCGGGCTTCGACCGGGTGTTCTGGACCATCGTGGACAGCCACGTCACCCAGCTGGCCGCCGCGCTCCTGCTGTTCCTCTTCGGCACCGGCCCCGTGAAGGGCTTCGCCGTGTCCCTGGCCGTGGGCGTGGTGGCCTCCTTGTTCACCAGCATCTACATCAGCCGCTTCATCTACGACTGGGTGCTGGAGCGCCATCCCGGGACCAAGACCCTCAGCGTGGGCACCCACAGCATGTTCAAGGGCGCCAACTACCCCTTCATGAAGTACAAGGGCACGGCCCTGGCCATCTCCTGGGGCATCATCCTCGCCTGCTTCGCCATCGTGCAGCCCTGGAAGGTCGCCAACAATCCCCGCATCAAGCTCGGCATGCAGTTCGTGGGCGGCAACGACATGACCGTCCGCTTCGCCAAGGACGTGGATCAGGCCAAGCTCCGCGGCGCCTTGGTGGCCGCCGGCTTCCACGACGCCTCCGTCGTCGCCTACGAGAAGGGCGAAGGCGGCGTGCAGGACTTCGCCGTGAAGGTGAAGGCCGCGAAGGGCGGGGACCAGAAGGACGCCACGGTCCAGGCGGGGAAGCTGAAGGAGATCTTCCGCGGGCTCGACCCCGAGGCCACCCCCAACGCCCTGCCCCCCCTGAACCTCGAGGGCAGCAAGGGGCTCTTCGACCGCTTCGTGCAGGCCAATCCCCTGCAGGTGGCGGCCACCGAGGAGGCCCTGAAGGCCGCCTACCAGGGTCCGGCGGACCAGGTGATCTCCAGCCGTGATCGCCTCCGCGCCGGCCTCTACCGCAGCTTCGACGAGCTGCCCGCCGGCCTCCCCGAGGTCCTGAAGGCGGAGATCAAGAAGACCTACCGCCTCGGCTCCGTGGCCATCCAGAAGGACGAGAGCTTCAGCCCCAGCATTTCCGGGGAGTGGACCTCCAAGACCCTCTGGGCGGTCTTCTGGGCGACCATGGCGATCCTCGTCTACGTGATGATGCGCTTCACCAGCAGCTTCGCCGTGGGCGGCATCATCGCCCTGATCCACGACGTGCTCATGGCCCTCGCGCTCTTCGCGGTGTTCGGCTACGAGTTCAACGTCCCCGTGGTGGCCAGCTTCCTCACCCTCATGGGCTACTCCATGGCCGACACCATCGTGGTGTTCGACCGCATCCGCGAGAACAGCCACAAGCCCGAGTACCGCCGGGCGAGCATCAGCCAGCTGGTGGATGACTCCATCAACCAGACCCTGAGCCGCACCATCCTCACCAGCTGCTCCGTGCTCTTCGTGAGCTTCTGCCTCTGGATGTGGGGCGGTCCCGCCCTCCGCGACCTGGCCTTCCCCCTGGTGGTGGGCGTGATCACCGGTACCTACAGCTCCATCTACATCGCCAGCCCCATGGTGGTGTACTGGGAGAAGTGGCGGCCCAGCAAGGACAACCTCAAGCAGAAGCATGCCTAGCCCGGGACCCGGGTTTAGGATCTGGATGGCCACCGCGGGACTCGGTCTCGCGGTGGCCTGCTCCCGTCAGGAGGGGAAGGTCCTCCAGGTGGATGCCAAGCATCAGGTCACCGTCCTCCGTGGAGGTCAGGTGCGCTTCGAGGCCACGGGTGAGACCGCGGCCCTGGTGCTCTACCTCACCGACCGGCAGCCCGGGGACGCGAAGGGGCTCGAGGGCGAAGCCCAGGCCCTGTTCGACCAGCTCCGCGGGGACATCGAGCGCACCGGACAGACCCTGGCCATCCTCCAGGCGGAGGCCCGCCCCCGCGGTCCCCTGCCCTCCGACAAGGCCGTGTTCGGCTTCCGCTTCGAGCGCCGGCCCGACGGATCCTGGACCCGACAGGCCGCCACCCCGACCCATCCCTGACCCCGGCCTCCCGGTGGAGGCCGGTCCAGGGAGGGATTTGTCTCAGTGGCCGGAGCGATCCGGATAGGCGGGCTTGGGCGTCACCTTCGGCGGATGGGCCTTGAGGTTCGCCTCCACCTCGCGGATGGCGCGGTCCAGCTGGGGGTCCCCCCCCTGGACCATGAGGGCCGGATCATCGATCACCTCGATGTCCGGATCCACGCCATACCCCTCCACGATCCAGGCCCCCTCCTTCGAGTAGATGCCGAAGGTGGGCACGGTCACGGAGCCCCCATCCACGAGGCCCGGCGCCCCGCTGATGCCGATGAGCCCACCCCAGGTGCGGCGGCCGATGAGGGGGCCGAGGCCCGCCTGCCGGAAGTAGTGGGGGAAGAGATCCCCACCGGAGCCGCTCCAGCCGTTGATGAGCATGGCCATGGCGCCGTTGTGGGCCACGGGGGGCCACGACCAGTTCATGCCGTCGCGCACACCCCAGTAGTTGGTGAGGCGCCGCCCGAGCATCTCCACGAAGCGGTCCGGAATCTGACCGCCGCTGTTGAAGCGCTCATCCACGATGAGCCCGTCCTTCTGCACCTGCCCCCGGAACTGGCGGACAAGGTCCGTCTGGCCGCCGACGCCCGTATCCGGGACATACACATAGCCGATGCGGCCCTGGGAGGCCTTCTCCACATATTGCCGCTTCGCCTCCACCCAGGCCCAGTAGCGCAGGCGATCCTCGCTGGGGACTGTGGTCACCAGCACCTCCCGGGCGCCCTCCAGGCTGGGCTTGTCATTCACCGTGAGCAGCACCGTCTTCCCCGCCAGGCCCTGGAAGCTCGCCCAGGGGTTCTGGGCGGGATCCAGGGGCACCCGGTTCACGGCGAGGAGGTAGTCCCCCTCCTTCACCTTGAGCCCCGGCTGGGCCAGGGGCCCACGGGCCTGGGCATCCCACGCGGCGCCCCGCAGGATCCGGGCGATGCGGAAAGCCCCGTTCTCGAGGGTGAAGTCGGCGCCCAGGAGCCCCACCCCCACACGGAGGGGGATCTCCTGGTCCCCCCCGCCCCGGTAGGCATGGGAGGCGTTGAGCTCCGAGATCAGCTCCCCGATGACGAAGTTCACGTCCTCACGGGTGACGCAGTCCTTGAGGAGCTTGCCATATCGCGCCCTCATGGCCTTCCAGTCCACCCCATGCATGCCGGGGTCGTAGAACATGTCCCGCTCCAGGCGCCAGGCGTCGTTGAAGATCTGCCGCCACTCCGCGGCGGGATCCAACTGCATCATCAGCTCGCCCGTGGGGAGCTTCTTGTCCAGCTTCTGATCGGGCTTGAGGTCCAGGATGGCGAAGGCCTCCTTCCGGTTCACGAGGGCCTTCTTGCCATCCGCACTGACGACCACGCCATCGGCGTCCGGCAGGATCGACTTCTCCTCACGCTCCTCCAGGTCGTAGTAGAAGAGGCCGAAGCGGGTCTCCCCGGCCGCGTTCACGCGCTCGGCCCGACGGTAGACCACCTTACCCTTGACGCCCGTGAGGTCCGCGTAGGTCCCGGCGGCGGGTGGCAGGATCACCATGCGGCCTTCGAGCCCCTCCAGATCGATCTCCACCGCCTTGGGGGTCTTCTTTCCCTCGTCGGCCTTCTTCTCGTCCTTGGGCTTGTCCTCCTTCGGTTTGTCGTCCTTCACCTCGTCCAGGTCGTTGCGGGCGGCCAGGGGGCTGGCCACGTCGGCCCGGAGGGGGATGGCCGCCAGGCGGGTGGTGCCGGCATACACCCAGGTGTTGTCCAGGTCGCTGTAGGTGGGGTTGAACTCCTGCCCCGTGGTCACGTAGAGGTAGTTGCCCTCCGGGTCGAAGGCCGCGTCCGCCGCGTTGTATTGGTTCGAGGTGACCTGGTGGCGGCGGCCGAGCTTCGTGTCGTAGAGCACCACCACGCTGTTCCGGTTCTCCGTGTCGCGCACATAGGTGATCCAGCGGCTGTCGGAGGACCAGCTGGCCCGGAAGCCATCGAGGGCGTCCTCGAACATGAAGTGGCCCTTGTCGAGGGTCTGCACCTTGCCCGTGTCGAGGTCGCAGAGGTTGATCCGCATGGCCTGATCCACGAAGACCACCCGGCTCCCATCGGGGGACCAGGTGAGGTGGTAGCGGAAGCCAGGCCCCAGGTGGGTGACCTGGCGCTCCTCCCCCGTCCCGTCGGCCGCCCGGACGCAGAGCTCGTACTCCCCGCTCCGATCGCTGAAGTAGGCCACCCGCTTGCCATCCGGGGAGAGGGCCGGGAAGCGCTCGGCCGCCCCGGAGGTGCGGGTGAGGTTGAGGACGTAGCCGCGCTCCGCCGGCACGGAGAAGAGTTCGCCGCGCGCTTCGAAGACGGCCCGCTTCCCCTGCATCGAGACATCCCCGTTCCGGATCAACCGGCTGGCGTTCTCCAGCCGCGGTTTCAGCTGGGCCCGGTCCGTCACCGCCTCCACTTTCACGGTCACCAGCTTCTCGGAGGGCAGCTCGATGCGGTGCAGCTCTCCCCCCGCTTCCAGCACGAGGTCCGAGGGCCCAATGGAGGGGAAGTGGACG
>CAZVKM010000212.1:0-6208 GCA_964627685.1 uncultured Solibacteraceae bacterium
ACCCGCTATTCTAATCCCCACCACCGCCCCGGGGGGCGCCCGATTTCGCGGGCGCGTTGGCGGACGGTGTGGTATTCTAACCCCCGGTGAGTTGCCCCACGGCGGTTTTCAAGACCGCAGCCATCAACCACTCGGCCAACCTTCCGGTCGGACCAGTCTAATCGATGTCAGGGCCTCAGGCCTCCTGCAGAGCTTGGCTGAGCTGGGCTTTGGCCTCGGGGGTGAGCATGCGCTCGGCCATGGGGTAGAGGACGTTGTTCTCCTTCGCGATGTGATTGCGGAGGAGGGAGATCACCTGGAAGCCGCTGGCCTGGGCCGGCTCCAGGGAGCCCTGGACCACGGCCACTTCAAGGGCCTGCACCTGGTCCCAGAGGCTGCGGTGCTCATCCCGCATGCAGGAGACGGGGCTGTGATCCCCGAAGAAGGGGTCCATGAGCGGGAAGAGGTGCGCCTCCTCCGCCTCGTTGTGGGCCTTCAGCTCGGAGCCCAGCCAGTGGGCCTCGGGCCGGGCCGCCTTCAGATCCCCCGCCCGCAGGGCGGTCTCCAGCCGATCCAGCGCCTGGAGGGCCGCGTCATGTTCGGCCATCCAGCGCTGGAGGAGGGGGTGCTCGACCGGACCCGCGGGCCCCGCCGCCGCATGCTCGGAGCATCGGAAGGAGCAGCCTTCTTCCTCTGGGGCCTGGAGCCCCCGGAACCGGAGGAGGAGGAAGTGCCCCGGGGCCGTGGCCTCCACCGTGAAGGGATGCTGGGCGGGGATGAGGATGGGTTCATGGGCCCGGAGGGCGTTCAGGGGCCCCCCGCCGCTGATGGCGAAGCCGGCCCCGAGGGGCACCACCTGGCTGGCCTCGTCGAAGGCCACCGGGCCGAAGGCGGCCCCGCGATCCAGCGCCACGAGCTGGATGAAGGTGGAGCCGGGCAGGTCCACCAGGGGAAGGGCCTCCATCCCCTGGGCCGGGATGGGGAGCGTGGTCAGGGGATCGCGGAGCGTGGGCATCATTCGAGGTTTCCTTCGGCGGGACTGAAGAAGCGGGCCAGCTGCTCCTGCTCCGTGGGGGCGAGGGAGGTTTCGGCCAGGGGGTAGAGGAGGGTGGCTTCCCGGTCCAGATGCTCCTTGAGCAGCACCTCCAACGCCTCCATCCAGGCCTTGGCCTCCTCCACGCGGAGGGGGGCGAGCATGGACTCCTCGACGAGGGCCGCCAGCTCGGCCAGGCGCCGGTGCTCGGCCCGCATCTGGGGGATGGGGCCGCCGTCGGCGAACTGGGCCTCGAGGCGAGGGAAGAGGTGAGCCTCCTCATGGGCATGGTGGGCGTTCAACTCGATGCGGAAGTGCTGGGCCTGGGAGCGGGCCAGAGGGGCATCCCCGCGCAGGAAGGCCTCCCTGAGTGCCTGGAGGCGCTGGAGCCCTTCGTCATGCTCCTCCACCCAATGCTTCAACAGGGGATGCTGGAGTTCCTGGGACATGGCGACCTCCCTGGGGAATTTCGGACCAAGTGAGCTTGAAATATCCGCCGCGCCGCCCATGTCCGGCGTCACAACACCGGAGTGCCCCTCCCCGGGGCCCCCCCCTCCAGGTCCCAGCCTTCCGCGGCCCGGAAGCTGTGGAAGCGATCCCGACCCAGGATGAGGTGGTCGGCCAGGGGCACTCCCAGGGAGTCCCCGGCGGCCTGCAGGCGGCGGGTGAGCTGGATGTCCTCTCGGCTGGGGGTGGGATCCCCGCTGGGGTGGTTGTGGTAGGCGAGGGCGGAAGTCGCCCCGTAGCGGAGGGCCTCACGGAAGAACTCCCGTGGGCTCACCAGGGTCGCCGTGGCCGTCCCCTGGCTGAGGATGCGCTCCGCCAGGAGGTCCCCCTTGGCGTTGAGGGCCAGGAGCCCGAAGCGCTCCTCCGTCCACCCCAGTGCCCGGGGCAGGAGGTAGTCCCCCGCCGCCCGCGGGCTCGTGATCCGCGGCGGCGCCGCCCGGCGCGTGATGCGACGGGCCAGCTCGAGCCCCGCCCAGAGCTGGGCCACCCGGGCGGGGCCCAGCCCGGGCAGCTCCATCCAGTCCCGGAGCCCCAGGTTCGCCAGCCCCGCCAGGCCCCCGCAGTGGCCCAGCAGGTCCTGCCCCACTTCCACGGCACTGCGCCCCCCCCGGCCGCTCCCCAGGAGCAGCGCCAGCACTTCCGCATCGGAGAGCCCCTCCCCCTGCCCCGCCAGCAGCCGCTCCCGGGGCCGCTGCTCCGGTGTGAGATCCCGGATGCGCATCAGACCCTCACCCAGCGCTGCAGGGGCTTTCGCCACCGGTACATGAGCACGCTTCCATGCCCGTTCAGGCGCATGCAGAGCGCCTCCTCCCCGTCGTGCAGGAACCAGAGGGCGGCCGTGGCCGTGCGCCGGGGGGTCACCGTGATGCGCGGATGGGCCTCCCCCAGGGCATCGGCCCGCTTGGGATCCGGAACACCGGGCGGGAGGGGGATGTGGTCCGGCTTGCCGAACTTCACCCGATGGGGAAGGCGCACCGGCAGGACGTCCGTGCCTCGGGCGTCGGACATGGAGACCGTGACGTTGCGGCCCCGGGCCCGCGCTTCGGCGAAGGCCTGGTCGAGGCTGCCCCGGAGCTCGGACTGCGCCACGGCCAGGTCGCAGCCGCGGAGCCCGAGGGCGGAGGCGCCTCCGGCGCCGAGGAGTCCGAGGATCCCGGTGGCCACGAGCAGCTCGGCCATCGTGAAGCCCCGGGAGGGGTGGAGGGAGGCCAGTGGAAGTCCCACGATGCCACCTCAGGGCTTCGGCCGAGCCACCGCGAGGGCGGCCGGGCGGGTGGACGGACGGGGGGTCCGGCCCGCGGCATGGGGCGAGCCCGGGCGCACGGCGACGGCCACGGAGCCCGAGCCCCCGGCTTGGAGGAAGGGACGGAGTCGCTGGAAGCCCTTCTCGCCGATCCCCTTCACGTGCATCACCTCTTCGGGCCTGCGGAAGGATCCATGCTCCTTCCGCCAGGCCACGATGCGCTGGGCGGTGTGCGCCCCCACCTTCGGGAGCTGCATGAGCTCCGTCACCGAGGCGGTGTTGAGGTCCACGGGGTGGACGGGGGCCTTCGACTTGGCCTTGCCGCCGAGGCCGGCGGAGAGCGGCAGGGCCAGCAGGCCGGACAGGATGATCTTGCAGGTCGCCTTGAGCATGGGCTCCTCCTTGGGTTGAAAAGGCACCCAAGGAAGGGCCAGGCCTGTGCCGAACTCCATTTCCAGAATTGATTAGCGTTAGATCGACTCTCCAGCCAGCGGGTGTCATCCAAAGCTGACGGTTTAGCCAAACCGCCGCTTCATTCCTTCATTCGAGGGAACTTAGCGATGACCTTCCCGTCCGGGGAAGAAGGGCTGCCCGAGACAGCCCTCCGGCGAGGAGGGCGCAGGGTCCTCCCAGCCACCTCCAATCCCCCGTCTCCCCGGGGAGGCTCAGAGCGCCCGATGGACCGCCTCGCCGAACAGGCCCGGCAGGTGATGGCTGCAGTCGTTGAGGCGCACCACCTCCAGGTGGTCCACGTCGCGGCCCTCCAGCAGGTTCAGGGTCGCGGGGGCCTGGCGGAAGGTCCACAGGCGGGGCAAGGGGAGCCCAAGGATGCGGCAGAGCAGCACCCGGTTCACCGCGTCATGGGCCACCACCAGCAGGGTGTCCTGGGGACCCAGGCCCTCGCAGGCCCGTGCGAAGGCGGGCCAGGCCCGGTCCAGCACCATCTGGAGGCTCTCGCCCCCGGGCATGAGGACCCGGTCCGGCGTGTCCCGCCAGGCCGCCAGGCGTTCCGGATCCCGCTGGCGGATCTCCGTGGCCAGGAGCCCTTCCCACTCGCCGTGGGCGATCTCCTTGAGGCCGTCGTCGAAGGTGAGCCTCGTGGCCCGATCCTCCCCGAGGGCCAACTCGGCGGTGCGGCGGGCGCGGGAGAGGGGGGAGGCCACCGCCCGGGTGAGCGGCTGGCCCTTCAGCCGCATCCCCAGCGCCCGGGCCTGCGCCTCGCCTGTGGGCGCGAGGGGGATGTCGATCTGTCCCTGGTAGCGCCCTTCGGCGTTCCAAGGGGTTTCCCCATGACGGCAGAGGAGGATGCGCATCAGATCATCTCCAAGCCGAGGATCCCCGGGATGGAGCGGAGGCCCACGATCTGCTTCTCGGGGACGGCACGGTCCACGGTGATGGCGGCGAGGGCCTGGCCCTGCCCGGTGGCGCCCAGGGCGAAGTTGACGATGTTGACCCCCGCGGCGCCCAGGTGGCTGCCCACGAGGCCGATGACGCCGGGGCGGTCCTCGTTGCGCATGAGCAGGATGTGGGCGCGGGGGTCGAAGTCCAGCTCCACCCCATCCAGGCGCACCACGCGGGGGCCGCGGTGGAGGGTGGCCTCCACTTCGCGTACGCCGCCGGCCCCCTCGATGCGCAGGCGCACGAGGCGGTCGAAGCCATCGCCATCGCCACCGTGGGTCTCGGCCACTTCCAGACCGCGCGCCGTGGCCTCCGCCAGGGCGTTCACGGGGGTCACGCGGCCGGAGGCCGAGCCCAGCAGGCCCGCCACCAGGAGGCGGGTGAGGGGGCGGGGATCCAGCTTGTCCGTGCGGCCGGCGTAGGTGACCTGCAACTTGGTGGGGGCGGGCACGAGGCGGCCCGCCAGCTTGCCCAGGGCGGTCATGAGGGGCATCCAGGGACCCACCTCCACGGCGGCCTCGGGGGAGAGCGGGGGCAGGTTGACGCAGCCCGCCACGGCGCCGGTCTTCACGAAGTCGATGATCTGGCGGGCCAGGATCACGCTCACGGCCTTCTGGGCCTCGCCCGTGCTCGCGCCCAGGTGGGGGGTGAGGATGAGGCGGGGGTGGGCCCGCAGGGGCGAGTCCGCGGGCAGGGGCTCGGTGACGAAGGTGTCCAGCGCCGCGCCGCGGAGGTGGCCCTTGTCCAGGAGCTTCAGGAGGGCGGCCTCGTCCACCAGGCCGCCGCGGGCGGCGTTGATGAGGCAGGCGCCCTTCTTCATCTTCTTGAGGCGGGCCTCGTCCAGAAGGTTCGTCGTCTCCTTGGTGCGGGGGATGTGCAGGGTGATGACGTCCGCCCAGGCCAGGAGCGAATCCAGGTCCATCATGGGCACGCCCAGGCGGCCCGCGGCGGCCTCGGGGAGGAAGGGGTCGAAGGCGGCCACCTCCATGCCGATGCCCTTGGCCTTGCGGGCCACGGTGGCGCCGATGCGGCCCAGGCCGATCACGCCGAGGTTCTTGCCTTCAAGCTCGAAACCCGTGAGACCGGTCTTCGGCCAGTCTCCCGCCTTCATGCCCGCGTCGGCGGCGGGCACATGGCGCGCGAGCGAGAAGAGCAGCGCCAGAGCCTGCTCGGCGGCCGCCAGGGTATTGCCGTCGGGGGCGTTCATCACCGCGATACCGCTCTCCGTGGCGGCGTCCACGTCGATGGTGTCCACCCCGGCGCCGGCGCGGCCGATGACCTTGAGGTGCGGCGCCCCGTGGATCACCTCCGCGGGCACCTTCGTGGCGCTGCGGACCAGCAGCACGTCCGCATGGTCCAGGGCCTGGCTGAGGGACTTCGGATCCTTGATGGGCTCCGAGGGGATCACCTCCCACCCTTCCGCGCGGAAGAGCGCGAGGCCGTCTTCATGAATGCCATCACAGGCGAGAATGCGCATGACTAACTCCGGAGAGAGGAACGCGAATGGCGCGAATAACTGCGCGAATGGCGCGAATGAACGTGTTGAGTGGCGCTATTAGCGCCTTCATTCGCGCCATTCGCGTTCTTCAGTTCGCTGCGGCGAGGACGGCCTGGGCGGCTTCACCACCGGGGGCCTGGATCTTCACGCCGTGGATGCGGAAGGCGAGCTCGAGGGCTTGGATCACCATGAGGGTGTCGAGGCTGTCGGTGTAGCCCAGGTGGGCGACGCGGACCATGTGGTTCTCCAGCTCCCCCTGGCCATTGGCGAGGGAGAGGCCGAACTTGTCGCGCAGGGTCTTGAGGATGGCGCTGCTGCCTTCCACCGTGACCCCCGTGAGGGCGTTGCCCGGGGCCTTGGCGAAGGCGGGCAGGCCCCACTGGGCCAGGGCGGCGCGGAAGGCGCGGGCCTGCAGGTCGGCGTTGGCGATGAGGGCTTCCACGCCACCCATGCCATCCACCCAGTCGGTGGCGGCCTTGAGGGCGGCCACGAGGCCGATGGCGGGGGTCCAGGCGGTGCCGCTGTCGGCGTGGGCCTTCAGCTCGGCGCG
>CAZVKM010000213.1:0-1802 GCA_964627685.1 uncultured Solibacteraceae bacterium
AGGACGAGGCCCAGGAGGAGGCCATGAAGAAGGCCCGCTGGACCATCGGCGCCGCGATCCGGCGCATCGCCTCCGACGTGGTGTGCGAGACCGCCGTGTCCTCGGTGCAGCTGCCTAGCGACGACCTCAAGGGCCGGATCATCGGGCGTGAAGGCCGCAACATCCGCGCCCTGGAGAAGGCCACGGGCTGCGACCTGATCGTGGACGAGACGCCGGAGGCCATCGTCGTCTCCAGCTTCGATCCGATCCGCCGCGAGGTGGCGCGCCAGGCCATCCTCAAGCTCATCGCCGACGGCCGCATCCACCCCGCCCGCATCGAGGAGGTGGTGGAGAAGGTGAAGGTGGAGATGGATCAGCACCTCAAGGAGCTGGGCGAGGCCGCCGCCATCGAGCTGGGGTTCCCCGACGTGCACCCCAAGCTGCACAAGCTCCTGGGCCGCCTGAACTACCGCACCAGCTACGGCCAGAACGTGCTGGAGCACACCAAGGAGGTGGCCCGCCTCGCCGAGTACATGGCCACGGAGATGGGCGCCGACGCCAAGCTGTGCCGCCGGGCCGGGCTCTTCCACGACATCGGCAAGGCCATCGACCGCGAAGTGGAGGGCACCCACATCGAGATCGGCATGGAGCTCATGAAGCGGTTCGGGGAGAAGGAGCCCGTGATCCACGCCATGAGCTGCCACCACGGGGACTTCGAGCCCCGCACCGTGGAGGCCATGCTCGTGACCGCCGCCGACGCCCTGTCCGCGGCCCGCCCCGGCGCCCGCCGCGAGATGCTGGAGACCTACGTGCAGCGCCTTGCCAAGCTGGAGGACATCGCCAACAGCTACGAGGGCGTGCAGAAGAGCTTCGCCATGCAGGCGGGCCGCGAGATCCGGATCATGGTGGATGCGGGCGTGGTGAACGACGACAAGGCCTACTGGCTGGCCAAGGACGTCTCCCGCCGCATCGAGTCGGAGATGCAGTATCCCGGCCAGATCAAGGTCACCGTGATGCGCGAGACCCGGGCGGTGGAGTTTGCCCGTTAATTCTTGAGGCGGGCCCTGCTAGATTGGCCTCCTCCCTAAGGCGAACATGCAGGGCACCCAAGGTCAGCTTCCGTCGGAGGCCCTCCCGGGCCTGGGCGGGGGCCTGGGCGAAGATCGGGCGCTCACCGAGGGCATCCTGGCGCTCGGCCTCTGCACGGAGCCCAGTCGGCTCCTGGAAGTGCTGCTGGGTCAGGCCTCCCGGATCCTGCCCACGCCCCACTGGGCCGTGGCGCGGGCCGTGCCTGGGGAGCGCACGCCGGATGTGAGCTTCCTCGCCGTGAGTCCCGCCCTTCGCCAGAGGGGAGGTGAGGGCCTGCTCAGGGGCGCCTTCCCCCTCGATGTGGCCCACCCCTTCAGCCGGGCCCTGGTGCTCGGCAAGCAGACCGCCTGGCTGGAGGGCGCCGCGGAGGTGCCCACACCCTACCGGGCGGAGGTTCCGATCCAGAACCTCCTGGGTGTCCCCCTCGTGCTCGAGGGGTCCCTGCAGGGCGTGCTCTTCGGCGCCAGCCTGGAGGGGGAGCCCCCCCTGCAGCCCTGGCCCTCCCAGCTGGAGCACCTGGAGAACCTGGCCCGGGTGGCCACCCTGGCCTTGCACCGCCTTGAGACCGGGCGGGAGCTGGCCGAGCGGCTGGCCCAGGTGGAGGGACTCAACCAGAAGCTGCAGGAGGTCCAATCCCTCGCGACCCAGGGGGCCCTCGAGGGGGATCCGGTGCCCTTCCTCCAGCACCTGCTGGAGCTCATCGCGCCGGAGGCCCAGATCGCCATGGCGTGGCT
>CAZVKM010000213.1:1902-6171 GCA_964627685.1 uncultured Solibacteraceae bacterium
TTCCCCCGGGAGCAGGTGGCCCACCTGGAGGCCTTCGGGAGCCTCGCCTCCCTGGTGGTGGAGCGGGCCCTGCTCTGGTCCGAACTGCAGCGTGAGCTCCAGCAGCGCATCGAGTCCGAGCTCCGGTACCGCGTGCTCGTGGAGGAGAGCCGACTCGGCGTGTTCCTGCTCCAGGAGGGCCGGGTGGTGTACGCCAACCGGACGGCGCATCACCTCCTGGACCGCCGGATGGGGGAGCTGCAGGGGCAGGACCTCCGGACGGTCCTCGGGGAGAATGATCCCGGCCTCCCCCCGATGGACCTGCTCGACCGGGTGCGCGGGCACCAGCTCATCGTCCGGGGGCAGGAAGGCGCCTCGCGGCCCCTGGAGCTCCACCTGGGACGCATCACGGTGGGGGGGCACCCGGCCCTCCTGGGCACCCTGGAGGACATCACCGAGCGCTTCCTCGCCCAGGAGGCCATGCGGCACGCCACCCTGCAGGCCGAGTCGCTCCTCAAGGCCACGCAGGCGCTCACCTTGGCCGATGATGAGGAGAGCCTCCTGCAGGTGCTCTTCGAAGGGGCCAGCACCCTGGTCCCCATGGGCCACTGGTGGTTCAACGCCCTCGAGGAGGGCCGCAGCTACGCCATCACCCGGGCCTGGACCCCCTCCCTGGACCTCCGGGTCGGGCGGGACCGCATGGAGGCGCCCCGCACCACGGCCTCCCCCCACCACTGGCAGCGGGTCTACGTGGAGCATCGCCGGGTCTACCTCCGCGACCTCCGGGAGGAGTCCTACTTCCCGCTGGACGTGGTGACCGACTACGACATGGGGAGCTATGTCTGCCTGCCCCTGGTGTCGGAAGGTCTCGCCGTGGG
Organism: uncultured Solibacteraceae bacterium; assembly: GCA_964627685.1. Taxonomy (GTDB): domain Bacteria; phylum Acidobacteriota; class Holophagae; order Holophagales; family Holophagaceae; genus JAFDVN01. Next base: position 2,760 of record CAZVKM010000213.1, read on the forward strand.
GGCCTTGAACGGATGCACCGCCACGGGCGAGGCCCTGGCCACCATCGAGGAGGACCAGCTCCAGGCCCTGGAGAGCCTCTGCGCGAGTGCGGCCATGGCGCTGCTCCGGCTCAAGGCCAACCGCGCCGAGCGGGAGGCCGCCCGCCTGGCGGAGGCCGTGGCGCAGGGGATCCAGGCCATGGCGCGGGCCCGGGCCGAATCGGAGCTCCTGCTGGTCCTCATGGAGGCCGCGGTGGCGGTGACGGACCTCCCCCATTGGTGGGTGAACGCCTTCGACGCGGAGCGCAAGGCCACCAAGATCCTCGGCGCCAACTCGGACCGGACGGGCTCGGAGGGCGCCCAGGGCCTGCATGGGCACCACTGGCGGCAGGTGTTCGAGGAGGGCCGCCCGCTCCTGGTGGTGGATGCCTGGGCCTCCGACCAGTTCCCCCCGGAGCAGCTGGAGCAGGCGCCCCACCGGACCTTCGTGGCCATCCCCCTCGCTGGGGAGAACGCCATTCTCGGATCGCTGTCCGGCGGCACCTTCGGGGAGGAGGGGCCACGGGAGGTTCCCCTGGCCCAGATCCAGGCCCTCCACAGCCTCTGCTCCAGCGCGGCCCTCGTGTGGACGCGGCTCCGGGCCGAGAACGAGCTCACCCGGAGTGAAGCCCGGTTCCGGCAGCTGTTCGAGGGGGCGGGCGATGGCGTGCTGCTCACCCATGAGGGGGTCGTGATGATGGCCAACCCCTCGGCCGCCCGCCTCTTCGGCGTTCCCCGGGAAGCCCTGGTGGGACGGAGCACCACCAGCCTCACTCATCCCTACCAGCCGGATGGCCGGCGCAGCGAGGAACTCCTGCTCTCCATCCGCCAGGCGGTGGGCCGGGGCGACCGGGTCACCGAGCCCCTCACCTTCATGCGGCCCGATGGGGCCGAGGTGCATACCGAGGTCTCGGCGTCCCCGGTGCGCGAGGGGGATCGGGTCCTGGTGCAGGCCATCCTCAGGGACGTGACGGAAGCCCGTCGCAGCCAGGCGGAGAAGGCCGCCCTGGAGCGGCAGCTGTTCCAGGCCCAGAAGATGGAGTCCATGGGCGTCCTGGCGGGAGGCATCGCCCACGACTTCAACAACCTCCTGATGGGCGTGCTCGGCCATGTGGGCTTGGCCCTGGACAAGCTGGGGCCGGAACATCCCGTGGTCCGGAACCTCGAGGCGGTCCAGAAGGCCGGTCAGCGGGCCGCGGATCTCACGCGCCAGATGCTCGCCTACTCCGGGCGGGGGCAGTTCCTGATCCGTCCCCTGGATCTCGGGGCCCAGGTGGAGGAGCTGCTGAAGCTCCTGGAAGTGAGCATCCCCAAGGCGGTGGAGCTGCGCCTGGATCTGGCCCATCACCTTCCGGCGGTGGCGGCCGATGCCTCCCAGATGCACCAGGTGATCATGAACCTGGTGCTCAACGCCGCGGAGGCCATCGGCGAGGAGGGCGGGGTCATCCACCTGCGGACCGGCCTCACCCACCTGGATCATTCGGACCTCCGTGAGCTGGTGCTCGGGCATGAAACCCAGCCGGGCCCCTTCGTGTTCCTCGAGGTGGAGGACACCGGGTGCGGCATGGACGAGGGCACCCTGGGCCGGATCTTCGAACCCTTCTTCACCACGAAGTTCACGGGCCGGGGGCTCGGCCTGGCGGCCCTGGTGGGGATCGTGAAGGGGCATCGCGGGGCCCTGGCGGTCTCCAGCCGACCTGCGGCGGGAACCACCTTCCGGATCCACTTCCCGGCCATGACCCTGCCGGCCCAGCCGGCGCTGTTCCCGAGCCTCGCCCCCCACCCCGAAGGTCAGGGGGTGGTGCTGGTGGTGGATGACGAGGAGATCGTCCGGAGCGTCGCCCGGCAGGCCCTGGAAGCCCGCGGCTACCAGGTGGAGGAGGCGCCCGATGGCCTGGACGCCGTCCGCCTCGTGTCGGAGCGGGGCAAGGACCTGTGCCTCGTGCTCCTGGACATGACCATGCCGCGGCTGGGCGGGGAAGGCGCCTTCCGCCGCATCCGTGAGCTGGCCCCGGAGCTGCCGGTGATCCTCTCCTCCGGTTACACGGAGCAGGACGCCTTGAGCCGCTTCCAGGTGCCGGGCCTCCGGGGATTCATCCAGAAGCCCTACAGCCCCCGGGAGCTGGTCCGGAAGATCCAGGAAGCCCTGGGCGAAGCCGAGTGACCATGCGCACCATCCTCCTCCTCCTCGCCTCCAACGTATTCATGACCTTCGCGTGGTACCGGCACCTGAAGGCTGAGCACGCGGCTCCGCTCTGGATCGCCATTCTGTCGAGCTGGGGCATCGCCTTCTTCGAGTACTGCCTGGCGGTGCCGGCCAATCGGATCGGGTACGGCCGATTCACGCTGCCCCAGCTGAAGGTGCTCCAGGAGGTGATGACCCTGCTGGTGTTCGCCGTGTTCGCCGTGGCCTACATGAAGGCCCGGCTGACCCTCAACCACCTCTGGGCGGGCCTGTGCCTGCTGGGGGCCGTCTTCTTCAGCTTCCGGGGGCAGGGATGATCCTGAGCTATGAGGTGGTCGTGGATGTGGTGGAGGAGGTGGCGGCCGCCTTCGAGACCTACATGAGGGAGAAGCACATCCCGGAGATCCTGGAGACCGGATGCTTCGTGGGGGCCTCCTTCGAGCGCGCGGCGCCCACGCGGTTCCGCACCTCCTACCGGGGCACCCAGGCGGGCCTGGATCGCTACCTCGCGGAGCATGCCGCGGGCTTCCGGGAGGACTTCATGAAGCACTTTCCCAGCGGGGCCGTTCCCAGCCGGAATGTCTGGGCCCCCGTCCAGGCCTGGCACGAAGGCTGAGCCCGGGCTCAGAGGGCCTCGAGGCGCTTCAGCAGGGCCTCGTCGGCCGGCAGTTGCTTCACCCGGGCCAGGCGCCGGAGGGCCTCCCGCCACTGGGGCTCCCTGCGGAAGACCTCCCTCAGGAGGGGCTCGGCTTCCGTCACCCGGCCGGCGTTCACCAGGGCCACGGCGGACCAGAAGGGCAGCTCCGGGATGTGGGGGGCCAGCTTGGCCGCCGCCTCGTAGGCCTTGAGGGCGCCCGCCCAGTCATTGCGGGACACCCGATCATCCCCATCGTTCATGAGGGTGTAGGCCCGCTGGAGCTTCACGAGGCGCGCGAGCTCGGCCAGGGGATCCGGGCTGTCCTCCACCCGCAGGTCGAAGGTGCGGTCGTTCCAGGGCTGGGCCGAGGGCTTGGCCTTCACCACCAGGATCGCGGCGCTCTGCATGCCCCGGAAGTCGCCCCCCTCGGCCTGGGCGGCGCGAAGGGCCGCCAGGAGGCGGTCCGCCAGATCCCCGGTCGCGGTGCGGTAGGCCTGGGCCATGGCGGGCCACACCGTGGCCTTGCCCATCATGTTGGCCTGCACGCTGAAGCCCTCGCCCTGGGCGTGGCC
>CAZVKM010000214.1:0-6072 GCA_964627685.1 uncultured Solibacteraceae bacterium
CGGCCGCGCTGGTGAAGGCCGGCTTCGAGACCTTGGTGGAGGCGGGCTACCAGCCTGAGATCGCCTACTTCGAGTGCCTCCACGAGCTGAAGCTCATCGTGGACCTCATGTACCGGGGCGGCCTCTCCTACATGCGCTACAGCGTGTCCGACACCGCCGAGTACGGCGACTACACGGGCGGGCCCCGCGTGGTGCCCGCCGCCATCAAGGAGGAGATGCGCGAGATCCTGAAGGAGATCCAGGATGGCCGCTACGCCGCCGCCTGGATCCAGGAGAACCGGACGGGCCGGGCCTGGTTCGAGGGCCAGCGCGCCGCAGAGCAGGAGCACCCGCTCGAGGTGGTGGGTCGGAAGCTCCGGGCCTTGATGCCCTTCCTCGATCCCGTGGAAACGCCCCAGCTCGAAGGAACCCCCCGATGAAGGTCTGGCTCGACGGACAGCTGCTCCCCTTGGACCAGGCGGGCGTGAGCCCCCTGGCCCATGGGCTCCACTACGGCACCGGGGTCTTCGAGGGCCTCCGGTCCTACGCGACACCTGAGGGCCCCGCGATCTTCCGGCTCAAGGACCACCTGGTTCGCATGGCCAAGGGCTGCGCGGCCCTCGCCCTCCCCTTCGATGCCGAAGTGGCCGAGCGGGCCTGCCTGGCGGTGCTGGAGGCCAACGAGCTCCAAGACGCCTACCTGCGTCCCCTCGCCTTCTTCGAGACGGGGGGGCTCGGCCTGGATGTGGCTCCCCTCAAGCCCCGCCTCCTGGTGGCCGCGCTTCCCTGGAAGAGCCACCTGGGGGAGGCGGGCTCGAAGGGCGTCGCCATGCTCAGCAGCGCCTGGCGCCGAAACAGCCGCCATGCCCTGCCGCCCCTGAAGCTCTGCGGCGGCTATGTGAACAGCATCCTGGCCAAGCGCGAGGCCTCGAACCTGGGTTACGACGAGGCGCTCTTCATGGACCGCCAGGGCCGCATCGTGGAGGCCACGGGCGAAAACCTCTTCATCGTGAAGGATGGCCGGGTCACCGCCAATGAGCATCCCGACGCCCTGCCGGGCATCACCCGGGACACGGTGATCGAACTCACCGGCGCCACCCGGAAGGGGCTCACGCGGAAGGAGGTCCTGGAGGCCGACGAGGTCTTCCTCACGGGCACCTCCGCCGAGGTGGCCGCCGTGGCGCGGCTGGACCAGCACGCCTTCGGACCCAATCCCGTGACCCGGGCGCTCCAAGAGCGCTATGCGCGCCTGGTCCGCGGCGGTGAACCGGAGCGGGAGGCCTGGCTCACCCGGCTTCGGCCCGTGCTGGTGGGCTGACCATGAGCCTGCGGATGGAACGGGCCCTGGACTTCGCCGGGGCCCAGGCGAAGCTGCGCCCCCACCTGCGTCGGACGCCCCTCCTCCGCCTTGAGGTGCCCACCCCCACGGGTCCCGTCGCGGCGGTGGCGAAGCTGGAGTGCCTGCAGGTCACGGGTTCCTTCAAGGTGCGGGGGGCCCTCAATGCCCTCGCGGCCACGGCGGCCCCGGAGGTGGTCGCCTGCAGCGGAGGCAACCATGGCCTCGGAGTGGCCTACGCGGCCCGGGCCCTGGGCCGCCGGGCCACGGTCTTCCTTCCCACGGACGCCCCGCCGGCCAAGGTGAGCGGCCTGCGGCGGCTGGGGGCGGAGGTCCTCCAGCCCGCCCCCACCATGGCCGAGGCCTTTGCGGAGGCGTGGGACTATGCCCGGTCGGAAGGGCGACCCCTCATCCATCCTTACGACCAGCCGGAGGTGGTGGAGGGCCAGGGCACGCTGGGCCTGGAGCTGCGCACGGAGGCGCCTGAGGTCACCGAGTGGGCCGTGGCCGTGGGCGGAGGCGGCCTCGCCGCAGGCCTGAGCCTCGCCCTGGCCGGAGCCGCCCGGGTGGTGGCTGTGGAACCCGCCTCCTGCGCCGGCTACGACGCGGCCTTCCGGGCCGGCACCCCCGTGGCCATCCAGGCCACGGGCCCCGCCCGGAGCAGCCTCGGCGCTCCGCAGGTGGGCGCGCTGCCCTTCGCCATCCTCAGGGCGTCCGTGGGGTGGCCCCTCCTCGTCACTGACGCGTAGCTGCTGGAGGCGCAGGCCTGGCTCTGGGAGGAGGTGCGCCTCGCCGTGGAACCCGGGGCCTGTGCGGGGCTGGCGGCCCTCCGGGCGGGCCGGTGGGCACCCTTCGGGACTGCGGGGCTCATCCTCTGTGGCGGCAATGTGGATCGTCTGCCTTGAACGCACAACGGCGGCCCGGAGGCCGCCGTTGCAGGGTGAGTCGGGGATTCAGTCGGCGACGGCGAAGACCACGCGGTCGTTCTTCAGGCGCTCCGCATCCAGGATCTTGATGGTCGCGGTGGACTTGTCCTCGGCATAGGCGATGGAGTAGTGGCGGTCCTTCTCGAGGGAGCCGGGCACCACGCTCACCTTGCTGATCTTTTTCACGCCCAGGTCGCTGGCCTTGATGACCACCTCGGGGTTGGCGTTGCCGTCCAGGGCCAGGTCCTTCTCGAAGCGGGCCACGGTGGCCTTGGGGCCCATGCGGTCCTTGGTGAACACGGGCACGACGATGACGCCGTCCTTCTCCAGGTCCTTGCGGAGCCCCACGAGGTAGTGCATGGAGTTCAGCTTGGTCTTCTGCGCGCCGCTGAGGGTCTGCAGCTCGCCCACCTGGGCCTGGAGGGTGGTCTTCTCGGTGCGGAGGGCGTTGATCTCCTCCTCCACCTTCATGCGCTGGGCCACGAGCTTGTCCACCTCGTCGGCCAGGCCATGGGCGATGGCGCGGGTGTCATCCCGCTCCCGCTCCAGGGCGATGCGCTGGCCCTTCACGAACTCGCTGGGGCTCACGGAGGCGCTGCCCTGGGTGACGGTGGTGAGGTAGGTGCCGTTGAAGTACTGGTGGTACACCTGCCAGCCGGGCTGCAGCTCCTCCATGAGGTTGGCCTTCGCCGCGAGGGTCTTGGCCTTCTCCTCCGAGAGCCCCTTGTTCTTCAGGAAGCGCACGGCCATGGCGAAGTGGTTGTCCTTCTCGGAGGCCACCTGGGGCTTGGGGAGGTCGGACTTCAGCTTGGCGACCCGCTGCTCGAGCTCCTTGATCTGCTTGTCGCGGTCGAGGATCTCCTGGAGCAGGGAGGCAGTGCCGTTGTCCTTCTCCTCCTTCACGCGCTTCTCGAGGAGGCCCCGCTGGGCCTCCGTGAGCTGCACGCCCTGGACGCCGGGGGCGTTGGGCTGCATGCCGGCCTGGGCCAGGGCCTGGGTCTGGGTCTGGGTGGCCTGCTTCACCTGGCCTTCGGACTTCTCGGCCTCGGCGACCTTGCGCACCAGGTCCGCGGCCTTGTCGGCCTCGGCCTGATCGGCCTTCTTGTCGCAGCCCACGGTGAGGGCCAGGGGCACCAGGGCCAGCGCGGCTCCAAGGGCGAGACGGTTGAGGGACTTCATGGGGAACCTCCTGAGTCGGATCGGGATGGGCGTTTCGTCCAGCCTAGGGTGCGCTTCCGGGCCGGGGGACGCCAGGGAATTCCACCCCCCTCGATGGGTCCCCGTCCTCGTCGAACGCCCCTTTTTTCCTGCCGAACGGTCGGTCACAGGCGCGTCACATCCCCCTGCCCCCCGGACCATCCCCTCCTGTCGAGCCCGGCCCCCTTGTGGGGGACCGCCCCTTCATCCATCTTGGGGTCCGGAGCTTCCCATGCGCGTGCGTCTGTTGATCCCCCTCGCCCTGATGCTGACCTTGGCCTGCACCTCCACCGACGACCACCCCACCTCCAAGGCCCGCTACACCAATGCCGTGGCCGTGGCCGACCTCAACGGCGACGCCAAGGCCGACCTCCTGACGGTGAACGGCACCTACACCAACGGCCTCGCGGATCCCGGGTACGCCTCCCTGGCCCTGCAGGGCACGGCGGGGGCGCTGGGCACCCCGGTCCGCATGAACGTGGGGGGCGACCCCGCCGCCGTGGCCGTGGGGGATGTGAACGGGGACGGCCGCCCGGACTTCGTCGTGGCCAACGCCGCCTCGGACACGGTGTCCGTCTACCTCCAGAGCGCCACCACCGCCGGGTCCTTCACCCTGGCGGCCACCCTCCAGACCGGGGGCCTCACCCCCCTGGACGTGGCCCTCGGCGACCTGAACCAGGATGGTCGGGCCGACATCGCCGTGGCCACCTCCGGCGCCAACAGCGTGATGGTCTTCTTCCAGGCGGCGGGAACGACCTTCCCCACCGCCCTCACCCTCGCCCTCAGCGGGGACCCCCGCGCCGTGGCCATCGCCGACCTGAACGGCGACCTGCGGCCCGACTTGGCGGTGAGCACCACCTCGGACGTGGTGTCCGTGTTCTTCCAGAACGCCGCGGCCGGGACCTTCGCCTCCGCCCTCAACCTCCCCACGGGCCCCCGTCCCGTGGCCCTGAAGGCCGTGGACCTCAACGGGGACGGCCGCCTGGACCTCGTCACCGCCAACTACCGGGCCGGGGGGGCCGATGGGATCAGCGTGATCCTCCAGACGACCACCGCCGGGACCTTCGCCGCCACCGTGAACGTGGATGCCGGGGACACCTACGCCGCCGGCCTGGCCGTGGCCGACCTGGATGGGGACGGCCGGCCCGACCTGGTGGTGGCCTGCGCCGGCAACGCCGGAACCCCCGGCAACGTCGCGGTGCTCCGCCAGAACCCGGCCAGCCCCGGCACCTTCCTGCCTGCCGACCTCTACGGGGGCTACACCGGCCCCGTGGCCGTGGCCGTGGGCGACCTGGATGGGGACGGCCTGCCCGACCTCATCGTGGGCGATGGCCGCCCCTACATCCGGCCCCAGCTGACCGGCCAGCCCGGCAAGTTCGGGCCCGGGACCTTCCTGCCCTACTGAGGGCGCTTCCGCTCGGGGAGCACCACCACCGTGCGGGACTTGAGGGTGTCCATCTCCTGTTGCGCCTGGCTCTGGCACTCGGGGCAGATGCCGTGGGTGAGCTTCGCCCCCTGGCCCTGCAGGTAGGCCTCCACCCCCTGCCACAGCCCCTGATCGTCGCGCACCTTGCGGCACCAGGCGCAGACGGGGAGCAGGCCCTGCAGGTCCTCCACCTCCGCCATGGCCCGGTGGAGGCGAGCCACCAGCCAGGTGGCCAGGCCATAGGCCAGCAGGTGGTTGAGCACGCTGATGGCGCGGTAGAGCCCCTGCCCCGTGGCCTCATGGGCCATGCTCAGGTCGGCCCAGAGCCAGGCGAGGGCCGTGGCGGCGGCGAAGGCGAAGCCCCAGGGCCGCCCCCCGCTCCAGGCGGCGAGGGCCACCGGCACGAAGTAGAAGCTGCTGAAGGTCAGCGTCACGGGGGTGTGGGCCTCCAGCCAGCCGAGGACGAGGAGCAGCCCACCCGCCAGCGGCAGGGTCCAGCGCTTGCGGAGGTGGAGGATCCCCATGGAGGCCTCATCGGGGGCTCCGAAGATTCCGTGAATCACGCACAATGGGGGCCGGAAAACGATCCATGCGACGCCCCCTCCTCCTCCTGACCCTCCTCGGCGCCGGCGCCCTCGTGGGCTGGTGCAGCGCCCACGCCCTGAGAGATCCGGCCCGGCCGCGCCCCGTGGATCCCCGGGGCCCCCTCCTAGAGGTGGAGCGCACCCTCATCCAGCGATTCAAGGAGGCGGCCCCCTCGGTGGTCTACATCACCACCACGGAGGAGCGCTCCCGGGACCTCTTCGGGTTCTCCCGGGTGGAGGTGCCCGCCGGGAGCGGCTCCGGCTTCATCTGGGATGAGGCGGGGCACGTGGTGACGAACTTCCACGTAATCGAGAACGCCCGCCGGGCCTTCGTCACCACCAGCGACGGCGCCGTGCATGAAGCCACCTACGTGGGGGCCGCGGGGGACAAGGACCTGGCCGTGCTCCGCATCCAGGAGCCCGCCCTGAAGCTGCGCCCCATCCCCATGGGCACCAGTGCGGACCTCCAGGTGGGCCAGTCCGTCATGGCCATCGGCAATCCCTTCGGGCTGGACCGCACCCTCACCACCGGCGTGGTGAGCGCCCTGGGGCGGGCCATCCAGAGCCCCCTGGGCCGCGAGATCCGCGGGGTGATCCAGACCGATGCCGCCATCAACCCCGGCA
>CAZVKM010000215.1:0-5995 GCA_964627685.1 uncultured Solibacteraceae bacterium
TTGTTCCGGGTGTCCCCACCCGAGAGTTACGACGAATGGACCCAGGAGAAGCTGTTCCAGGGCCCCAAATGGTGAACCCGTCGCATTCCTCGACATCCCGAACGCCGAAGGGTTGGGGCCGAAGTCTGCAAGTCACGCATTGGAACGGGATGGGAGCATTCGGGTGGAGTTCACGATGAAGACCAGCTCGGAGGTCACGTGGATGAAGGCGGCGAGCATGGGGTTCAGCAGCCCGAAGGCCGCCAGGCCCAACCCGATGCCATCCACCACCAGGGTCCCGGTAAAATTCTGAAGCACCACGCGCCGCATCTGGCGGGCCACGCGGAGGGTGTCCACGAGCTTCGTCAGATCGTTGCCGATGAGCACCACGTCGGCGGCCTCCCGGGCCACGTCGGCGCCGGAGCCCATGGAGATGCCGACCTCAGCTTCGACCATGGCCGGAGCATCGTTGACTCCATCGCCCACCATGGCCACGCGGGCGCCGGACCGCTTCAGGTCGGCGATTCGGGTCTGTTTGTCCTTGGGGAGCAAAGCGCCTTCCGCTTCCGCAATGCCCAGCAGGGTGGCGATGGATCGTGCGGAGCCAGGGTTGTCCCCCGAAAGGAGAATCACCCGGATCCCCATGGCTCGAAGGGCGGCCATGGCCGCCCTCGCTTCGGCGCGGGGTGTGTCGGCAATCCAAATCGTGCCCAGCCAATTCCCGTCGAGGGCGACGAGGACTTCGGTGGCTCCAGGTTGGTCGGGTGGTCCGGATGGGGAAGCTTCAATCCCATGTTCCAGAAGGAAGGATCGGCTACCTGCCACCACCTGTCCCAGGGACCCCAGGGCAAACACGCCGCGGCCCGGCACCGATTGGAAGCGATCCGGGTCCGGAGGCTGGATGGTTCGGCTCTGGGCACACCTGAGAATGGCCTGGGCGATGGGGTGCTCGGACCGGCCTTCTGCCATCGCGGCCGCCGTGAGGAGCTCGGCCTCGGAATGCCCGGCTTCAGGCGCAAGCGCCACGACGACGGGCCGACCGAGGGTGAGGGTTCCCGTCTTGTCAAAGACGAGCGTATCCACGCGGCTCAGCGCCTCGAGATAGATCCCGCCCTTGATGATGGCGCCGAGGTGGGCGGCCCGGCCGATGGCGCCCAGGATGGCGAGGGGCGTTCCCGCCGCGATTCCGCAGGCGCCCGCCACGATGACCACCGAGATGGTGCTGCGGAGGTCCCGTGTGAGGAGCCAAGTGAGGGCCGCGCAGCCCAGGGCGAAGTAGACGAGATAACCCGCGAGGCGGTCCGCCAGTTTTTGAAGGGGGGCGCGAGACCGCTCAGCCGCCTCCACGGCTTCTACGATTTGGCCAAAAGCCGTGTCCTTACCCAGTCGCTCCACACGGATGTCCAAGGCTCCCGACTGATTCATGGAGCCCGCATGCACCCAGGAACCCGGTTCCTTCCCCACCGGCGTGGGCTCGCCCGTGATGGCCGATTCATCGATGTAGGAGTGGCCCCGCAGCACGGTGCCATCCACGGGGAGGCGTCCGCCGGGGTTCACCAGGATCAGGTCGCCGGGCCGCAGTTCTCCTAGGGGGAGGGTGGAGGTGATATCGCCTCGGCGCACGGTCGCGGTGGGGGGTAGGACATCCAGGAGATCGTGGATGGCCCGCCGGCCGCGGCCCACCGTGAGGCCCTCGAGGATCTCCGCCACGAGCACGAAGAGGGTGATCACCAGGGCCGTAACGAACTCCCCGATGGCCGCGGCGCAGATGATGGCGAGCATCATGGAGAGTTCCATGGTCATGCGCCGTTCCCGGAGGTTTTGAAGGGCCTCCCGGTAGATGGGGTATCCGCCGAGGCCAAGGCTCACCCACCCGGCGATTCGAGTGGGTTCCAACAGCCAAGCGGGCCGAACCCATAGGGTCATGGCGGCGAGGGCGACGAAGCCGACCCGGGCGGCATCCGGCCAGAGTGCCACCCGGCTGGAACCGTTTGGGTGGAGGCCTTCGTCCGGATCCATCAAGCCCCCCGACCTGGGCGATCCGCCCAGATGCTGATGTTAACCAAAAACCGATTGACGATCGGATTTTTGAGCCTAGGCTCGATGTTTGTGACGCGAATGGCCGATTCCACCCCCCTCACCCTCGGTGCCCTGGAGCTCGAGGTCCTTCAACATCTCTGGACGGAAGGCTCCATGGATGTTCGGGCCATGCACCTCGCCGTGGGGCGCCTGCGTGAGGTCCACGCCAATACCGTCCAGTCGGCCCTGGAACGGCTCTATCGCAAGGGTCTGCTGCGCCGGTCGAAGCAGAGTCACGCCTACTTCTATGAGGCCAAGGTGAATCGGGAGCAGCTGGCCGCGCGGTTGGTACAGGAAGCCATGGGACGGGTGGGCGGCGCAGAGCCTTCTTCCGTCCTCGCGGCCTTCGTGGACCTCGCGACCCTTGAGGATCCCGGGATGCTGGATCGCCTGGAGGCCGCCATTCAGCGGCGGCGGGCCATGGAAGGACCAGCACAGTGAGTGTCTTGAGCCTGGGGGCCCTATCCTTGCTGGCCACGGTGCTCGTGGCCGTGGTGATGGCCTGGGTTCTTGGCTGGGCCTTTCCAACCATGGTGGATCGAGCGGCCAACCGCGCGCCTGAGGTCCGCATCCGGATCATCACGTTGATGCTCCTGGCCCCGCTGTTGGCGGGCGCCTTGATCACCGCCGCCTGCTTTCTCTCCTCGGGCATCGCCCAACAGGCTGCGCACCTGGACCACTGCCTCGCCCATCAGGATGGGCACCCCCACCTCTGCCTGACCCACGGACACTGGCTCCCGAATGCCCTGGGCTGGGCGCTACTCATTTCCAGCGTTGGCGCCATCCTCGGGCTTCTGCATCGGACCTGGGCCCGCCACCAGCGCGCCCGAGGGAGCCTGCAGGCCCTGGCCATGCTCGGGGCGTCGGAGCAGGACAAGTACACGCTCCTCCACTTGGACCAGCCGCTGGCCTTCACCACCGGGCTCTGGAATGCCCGAGTGTGGATCTCCCAAGGGCTCGTGACTCGGCTTGGGGAGATGGGGATGCGGGCCGTCCTCGCCCATGAGGCCGTCCATGCCCACCATCGCGATCCGCTGCGCATGGTCTTCTCTGAGGCCGCCGCGAGCATCCTTCCGCCGCCCGTGCGGAGGGCCCTGCTGAACGCGCTAGAGCTTGCCCTGGAGCACCGCGCGGATGAAGGGGCCGTGATTGCGACGGGTTCCCGGCTCCAGGTGGCCGAGACCCTGCTCCAGGCCCAACGCCTGTTGGGTCTTCGTCCCCTCGCGGCAGCCTTCTTCCAGGGCAGCCGATTGGAGGCGCGGGTGATGGTCTTGTTGGAACCTGTGGAGCCTTCGCCCGCCTTGCGCTTGTGGCCCTGGGTCCTCGCGCTCTCGGCGGTGACGATCGCATTGTCGGATCCCCTCCACCATGGTGTGGAAACCCTCCTTGGCCTCCTGAGTCGGTGACCTCCATGCGTCGAATACGCCTTGCTATCTCAATGTCTGCAACTCCGATCCCCCATCGGTTTCTGCTTCCCATGCTCCTGCCCTGCCTGTTGCTGGGACAGGAGGCCGGCCTCACAGAGCGCGAAGCGGTGCAACGGGCCTTGGCCCGGCCCGAACACCAGGCCATCGCGGCGCTGCCCGAGCAGGAGGCCTCGGCCCTGCTCAAGGAACGTCGCATCCTCCTGAACCCCTCGGTGGAATGGACCCGCGAGAAGTTCGATGGGCCCGGCACCGGGCGGCGTGAGGATACCTGGCTCTTCACCCAGCCCTTGGATCTCTCGGGCCGAAAGGGCCTGCAACGGGAGGCCGCCGAGCGTCGCCTCGATGCGTCTCGGGCCGAAGGCGAGATGAACCGCGCCCTGCTTGTGGGCCGCGTGAGGGAGGCCTTCTACGAGGTGCTCCACGCCCATCGCCGGGTGCTGGCCTTGGAAGCCGCCTTAACTCGGGTGCAGCGTTGGGCCGATGCCGTGGATCGGCAAGCCAAGGCGGGCGATGCCTCCGGAGCGGATTCCCGGCGCATCCGTCGGGAATCCGAGCGGCTCGCGGTCCAACACACCGAAGCCACCCTCGCGCAGGAACGGGCAGTCGCGGGCTTGCAGGCGCTGTTGGGCATGCCTTCCATCACCCCTAAGGGTGAGTTGCTCCCCGAAGCGCCGCAGGCCTGGAACGAGATCCAGGCCGCCTATGGGAACGGGCCTTCATCCAAGGCGTGGTCCGCCCTGGAGGTCGCGAGCCAGGCGGAGGCCCGGTCTGGCCGCCGCTGGGCTCCGGAGCTCACCGTGGGCGCGGGCGTGAAACGCTGGCAGGAGCCCGGGATTCAGGGCAGCGGGAGCGTCCTCTCCTTCGGCTTCACCTTCCCTCAGTGGAATCGGATCCAGGCCGACCGCCAACGAGCCGATGCGCGGGCCCGAGCCACCCAGGCGGAAGTCAAGCTGGCCCGGGAGACCGCGACCGGTGAACTGAAGACCCGATGGGAGGAGGCCAGCCGCCTCCGAGAAGCGGCCCTCCGCTTCGATCAGGCTGCCGGCGGCGAAGGCGCCCACCTCCTTCAGAGCTTGGAAGCCGCCTATCAGGCCGGCGAAGCCAGTCTCTTCGAATTGCTGGAAACGCAGCGCAACGTCGTCGAGGGGGATCTGGAAGGTCTCGCCCTCTCGCTGCGGGCTCGAAAGGCGCGGATCGCGCTTGATCAAATGCTTGGAAAGGTGGAGCCATGAACTTTCCCTCCCGCTGGGTGATGACCGGCCTACTTGGCCTCGCGGTGTCCACCGGTTGCAATCCCTCCAAGGGGGATCACGCCCACGGTGCGGGTTCGGGCGATGAGCGCCCGGGCCTGAGCCGAACGGTGTGGACCGATCGGATGGAGGCTTTCGTAGAGTTCAGAGCCCTGGTGGCCGGGCAGGAATCCTCCTTCGCCGCCCACCTCACGCACCTCGAGGGTTTCAAGGCCGTCACCACCGGCAAGGTGACCCTCACGTTGAGTGGCCCCCAAGGAAAGGAGACCTTCGAAGCGGATCCCTCCACCTCTCCTGGCATCTTCCGACCGGTGGCGAAGCCCACCCGCCTCGGGAAGGTGCAGGCGAACCTCACGTGGCAGGGACCCGAGGGCAAGGCCTCCTTCGATTTGGGGACCGTCGAGGTCTACGGCTCCGTGGCCCAAGCCCAGACAGGGGAGCCCGAGGGACCCGCGCCTGCGGGCGTTCCCTTCCTCAAGGAGCAGCAGTGGAAGGTGGAGTTCGCCACCGCGGAGGCCCGGAGCACCCGTCTGCGGCAGGCGGTGGAAGCCTATGCGCAGGTGATCGCCGGGCCCGGAGGAGAGGCCCGGCTCCAGGCGCCCTTCGCCGGTCGCCTCGATGCACCCGCCTATCCCTACGTGGGCATGCCCGTGAAGCGCGGCCAGGTGCTCGCCACGGTGGTCCCCCGTCCAGGAGGGGAAACCGACGGAAGCACGCTGTCCGTGGACGCCGAGCGCGCCCGGTTGCGCCTGGAGCAGGCCACCCGCCAGCTCGCCCGGCTCAAGGATCTTCTCGCCACTGAGTCCGTACCCCGCCGTCGCGTGGAAGAGGCCACGCAGGATGAGGCGCTCGCTCGCGCCGAATCCGAAGCGGCCTCCCGCCGCCTCGCGGAGTATCGCCAGGGCCGGGGCGGCTCGGGCATGGCCCTCGTCTCGCCCATCTCCGGCACCGTCGCATCCGTAAGCGGGGCACCGGGCTCTTCCGTGGTGGGAGGCCAGGACCTCTTCCAGGTGGTCGATGGCTCCCGGGTCCGCCTCGACCTCCAGATCCCCGAGGCTGATGCCACCCGTGTCCAGAAGCCCGTCGCCGTCTGGTTCCAGCCCCAGGGCCTCGATCACGGCCTGGAATTCGAGGCCGGAAAGGGCGCACGTTTCATGCCCCTTGGCGCTGCGGTCTCCCTGGAACGCCGCACCGTGCCCCTTGTGGTGGAAGTCGCCAATCCAGGCGGCCTCCTCCGCGTGGGCGCCACGGGCAAAGCGC
>CAZVKM010000216.1:0-5921 GCA_964627685.1 uncultured Solibacteraceae bacterium
GATCAAGGTCCCCGTGACCTCCAATGGCTCCCTGCCCCATCCCGTGACCGGCCGCTTCGGTTCCGGCTCCGTGCTGCTGAAGCCCGCCCCCGAGGGTACGGGCATCATCGCCGGTGCCGCCGTGCGCGCCATCATGGAGGCCGTCGGCATCCAGAACGTGATGACCAAGAGCCTGGGCTCCTCCAACCCCCACAACGTGGTTCGTGCCACGTTCGCGGGCTTCCAGGAGCTCATGGATCCCTACACGGTGCTCACCAACCGTGGCATCGACCAGGCGGAGGCGTAAATGTCCAACCTGATCGGCAAGCAGGTCGTCGTGACCCTGAAGCGTTCCACCATCTGCACGACCCCCAAGCACCGCGCGTTCATCCAGACCCTCGGTCTGAAGCGCCCCGGGGACTCCCGTGAGATGGTCTACACCCCCAACGTCCACGGCATGGTGAAGCTCATTCCCCATCTCGTCGACGTCCAGGTCAAGGGTTGAGGTGACAAGATGAAGCTCAACGAACTCCGTCCCGCTGATGGCGCGACCCAGGCCCGCAAGCGCCTCGGCCGCGGTAAGGGCTCCGGCCTCGGCAAGACCTCCGGTCGCGGCGAGAAGGGCCAGAAGTCCCGCTCCGGTTACCGCTCCAAGCGCGGTTTCGAGGGCGGCCAGATGCCCCTCGTGCGTCGCCTCCCCAAGCGCGGGTTCACCAACATCTTCGCGCCCCTGACCAAGGAGATCTCCCTCTCCATGATCAGCACCCACTTCCAGGACGGCGACACCGTCTGCCTGGAGAGCCTGCGCGACAAGAAGCTCGTGTCCCAGCGCATCACCCGCATCGTGGTGCTGGCGTCCGGCGAACTCACCCGCAAGGTGACCGTCGTGGCCGACCGCGTGACCAAGGGCGCCCGTGAAGCCATCTCGGCCAAGGGCGGCAAGGTCGAGGAGCCCTGCGCTCCCGCGGCTGAGTAACTGAGGCCTCGCAGGGATGAGCAAACTCTCCCAGCTGTGGACCAACCCGGAGCTGCGCAAGCGGTTCCTGTTCACCCTCGCCATGCTGGTGATCTACCGGCTCGGTGTGCACGTCAGCGTGCCCGGAGTGAACGCCCAGAACCTGGTCTCCGCCCTCAAGCAGGGTGGAGGCCAGTTCTTCGATGTCGTCGACCTCTTCTCCGGTGGCGCCTTCAAGAAGTTCAGCGTCTTCGCCCTCGGCATCACCCCCTACATCACGGCCAGCATCGTGATGCAGCTCATGGGTGCCGTCATCCCGCAGCTGGAGAACCTCCAGAAGAAGGAAGGTGAAGCCGGGCGCCAGAAGATCAACCAGTGGACCCGTTTCCTCACCGTGGGCCTGGCCTTCATCCAGGGCCTCGGCATGGCCTCCCTCGCCCTGGGCATGAACCGCCCCGGGCTGGAAGTGGTCAGCCACCCCGACAACTTCCGCCTCCTGGCCGCCTTCACCCTCACGGTGGGCACGGTCTTCGTGATGTGGATCGGTGAGCAGATCACCGAGCGTGGCTTCGGGAACGGCACCAGCCTCCTGATCTTCGCCGGCATCGTGGCGGGCCTGCCCCAGGCCGTCTTCACCCTCACGGCGATGTTCGGGAAGGCCCTCAAGGCCGATCCCACAGTGCCTCCTGCGGGCGTGTTCATCCTCCTCGTGGCGGCCATGATCGCCGTGGTGCTCGTGGTGGTGCTCGTGGAGAACGCCTACCGGCGGATCCCCATCCACTACGCGCGTCGGGCCGACAGCGCCGGCATGAGCAGCCAGCGGAGCTCCTACCTTCCGCTCAAGCTGAACACCAGCGGCGTGATGCCCGTGATCTTCGCCTCCAGCGTCATCTTCTTCCCTGCGACCATCGCCCAGTTCACCAAGTGGGAGTGGCTCGGGAAGGCGGCGGCCTGGGTCAACCCCCAAGCGCACTTCTGGATCTACACGCCCGTCTTCGTGGGCGTGGTGGTCTTCTTCGCGTTCTTCTACACGTCCATCGTCTTCAATCCGGATGAGACGGCGGAGAACATGAAGAAGTCCGGTGGGTACATCCCGGGCATCCGGCCCGGCAAGGAGACCTCCGTCTACATGGACGGGATCCTCTCCAAGCTGACCTTCGCGGGGGCCCTCTACCTGGCCGTCGTGAGCCTGGTTCCCCTCCTGATCCTCAACAACATCCAGGGCCTGAACTTCTACTTCGGCGGCACCAGCCTCCTGATTGTGGTGGGCGTGGCCATGGACACTGTTGCGCAACTTGAGTCTTATCAGGTGATGCGCTCCTACGACGGCTTCATGGAGCGGGGCCGCATCCGCGGCCGCGGCACCCGGAAGTCGGGGGTGGGCGCATGACCCGCAAGGTCCACATCCTGCTCGGGGCCCCCGGCTCCGGCAAGGGCACCCAGGCCAAGCGCCTGGTGGAAACGTTTCGTTTGACTCACCTTTCCACAGGTGACATTCTGAGAGATGCCGTCTCGAAAGGGACGGAACTCGGTCTTCGGGTCAAAAGCCTGATGGCCGAGGGTAAACTGGTGGACGACGACACCGTCAATGGCCTTGTCTTCGCGCGGCTGCAGGACGAGAACCAGGACGTGTTGTTCGACGGCTACCCCCGTACCCAAGCACAAGCTCAAGCCTTGCAGGACTTCCTCTCCCAAAAGGGCATTGAGCTGGGAACGGTGGCAGACGTCCATGTCCCCCAGGCTGTTCTGGAGGCCCGTGTGGTGGGCCGTCGCGTGTGTTCCAACAACGCCTGCGGCGCCATCTACCACATGGACAACAAGCCCCCGAAGCAGCAGGGTGTTTGCGATCTGTGCGGCAGTCCGCTGAAGCACAGGTCCGATGACACCTCCGAGGCCTTCCAGGCCCGGATGGGCGAGTTCAACTCGACCTTCCAGCCTCTCCTGGCCTTCTACAAGGACCGGCTCACCTTCCGGAGCGTCGATGGCAATCGCGCCCCGGATGACGTGTTTGCCACCCTCGAGACCCACTTCAAGGAGAACGCTTGAGCAAGGAAGAAGCCATTGAGCTCGAAGCCACAGTGGTGGAAGCCCTGCCGAACGCGGTCTTCAAGGTTGAACTCGAGAACAAGCACCAGGTGTTGGCCCACATCAGCGGCAAGATGCGGAAGAACTTCATCCGCATCCTCCCCGGTGATCGGGTCCTCGTCGAGGTGACACCCTACGATCTGTCCCGCGGACGCATCATTTACCGCTTCAAGTAACGAGAGGAACCCATGAAGGTACGGCCTTCCATCAAGAAGCTGTGCGAGCACTGCAAGGTGGTCCGCCGCGAAGGCGTGATCCGGGTCATCTGCAAGAAGAACCCCAAGCACAAGCAGCGACAGGGCTAAGGAGCACACGCATGGCACGCATCGCTGGTATTGATCTGCCCGTCGGCAAGCGCGTCGAGATCGCGCTGACCTACATCTACGGCATCGGCCGTCACAAGGCCCACACCATCCTCGACCGCGCCAAGGTGAGCTATGCCACCAAGGTCCGCGACCTCACCGAGGACGAAGTCAACCGCATCCGCCGCGTCATCACCGCCGAGGAAGTCGTGGAGGGTGACCTCCGCCGCAACATCGGCCTCGACATCAAGCGGCTCATGGACATCGGCTGCTACCGGGGTCTGCGTCACCGCCGCGGCCTCCCCTGCCGCGGTCAGCGCACCCACACCAACGCCCGCACCCGCAAGGGCAAGCGGAAGACCATCGCCGGCAAGAAGAAGTGAGGGGTGAGGTAGACCATGGCTAAGACCCAGACCAAGACCACCGGCAAGAAGGTGGTCAAGAAGAAAGAGAAGAAGAGCATCCCTCACGGGGTCGCTCACGTTCAGGCTAGTTTCAACAACACGATCATTTCGATCTCTGACCCGATGGGGAACATGATCTCCTGGGCCTCCTCCGGCAACCAGAACTTCCGCGGCACGCGCAAGGGCACCCCCTTCGCCGCCCAGGTCGCTGCTGGCGTGGCCGCTGAGGCTGCCAAGGAGCATGGCGTGCGTTCCGTGGACGTGCGCGTGAAGGGCCCCGGCGCGGGCCGCGAGAGCGCGATCCGCGCCCTCAACGCCGCCGGCATCCAGGTGACCAGCATCCGCGACGTCACCCCCATCCCCCACAACGGTTGCCGCCCCCCCAAGCGGCGTCGGGTCTAAGGCAGGAGGACGACAAACATGGCACGTTACACTGACGCCGTCTGCCGCCTCTGCCGGCGCGAAGGCATGAAGCTTTACCTCAAGGGCGAGCGCTGCTTCAAGGAGAAGTGCTCGTTCGAAACCCGCAAGGGCAAGATCCCTGGCCAGCATGGTTCTGGCAAGAAGATCAAGAAGCCCACGGGCTACTCCCTCCAGCTGCGTGAAAAGCAGAAGGTCAAGCGCATCTACGGCGTCCTCGAGAAGCAGTTCCGCCACTACTTCGAGAAGGCCGACCAGAAGAAGGGCGTGACGGGTCACAACCTGCTCGCCTTCCTCGAGCAGCGCCTCGACAACGTGGTCTACCGCCTCGGCTTCGCCTCCAGCCGCGCCGCCGCCCGCCAGATGGTCATGCATGGCCACATCCTGGTGAACGGCAAGCGGGTGGACATCCCCTCCTTCCAGGTGAAGGCCGGCCTCAGCGTTGAGCTGGGCAAGCGCGCCAAGGAGAACGACACGGTCAAGGCTGCTGTGGAGACCGCGGCGAGCCGCGGGATCCCCCAGTGGCTCTCCCTCGACGCCGCCGCTTTCAAGGGCCAGGTCGTCTCCGCGCCCAGCCGCGAAGACGTTACCCTGGACATCAACGAGCAGCTGATCGTCGAACTCTACAGCAAGTAAGGGGGAAGGATGCTGAACCTCAGCGATTTCCAGCGACCGCGCTTTGCCGAAGTCAATCCGTCCAACGCGTCGGATGCCTACGCGGAGTTCGTCGCCTATCCCTTCGAGCGGGGCTTCGCCACGACCGTGGGCCACAGCCTGCGCCGTGTGCTGCTCAGCAGCATCCAGGGTGCCGCCGTCACGAACGTGCGCATCAAGGGCGTTCAGCATGAGTTCACGACCCTGCCCGGCGTGTGGGAGGACATCACCCACATCCTGCTGAACCTGAAGGAGATCCCCTTCAAGCTCCACGTCAACGAACCCGTGGTCGTGACCCTTCACGCCAAGGGCGAGGGCGTGGTGACCAGCGCCGCCATCCGCACCAACCAGAACGTGGAAGTGATGGACCCCAACGTCCACATCGCCACGCTGGGTGAGGAGGGCGAGCTGGAGATGGAGATCGTCGTGCGCATGGGCCGCGGTTTCACCACCGCCGACCAGAACCACGATGAGACCTTGGGCCACGGCTACGTGCCCATGGACTCCAACCACAGCCCCATCGTCCGGGTGAACTACCTGGTCGAGCCGGCGCGTGTGGGCCAGAGCACCGACTACGAGAAGCTGACCCTGCAGGTCTGGACCAACGGGACCGTGAACCCCAAGGAGGCCGTCTCCGACGCCGCCCTGGTGCTCCGCGATCACTTCCTGGTCTTCGCCCGCCAGGACGAGGATTACGTCGAGACCGAGATGGGTGCCGTCGTCACGGCTGAAGGCGGCAACGCCTGGCTGGGCAAGTCCGTCGAGGAACTCGAGCTCTCCGTCCGGGCGAACAACTGCCTGCGGAATGCCAACATCACGACCATCGGCGAGCTGGTGCAGCGCACCGAAGCTGAGCTGATGAAGACCAAGAACTTCGGCA
This sequence comes from uncultured Solibacteraceae bacterium, assembly GCA_964627685.1. Lineage (GTDB taxonomy): Bacteria > Acidobacteriota > Holophagae > Holophagales > Holophagaceae > JAFDVN01. Next base: position 5,680 of record CAZVKM010000216.1, read on the forward strand.
AGAAGTCCCTCCAGGAGATCAAGGACGAGCTCGCTCGCATTGGCCTCTCCCTGGGCATGCGGCTCGAGCAGGAAGTCTAGGAGCCACCATGCGTCATAACGTTGCCGGTAAGCGCCTGGGCCGTAGCACCAACCAGCGCAAAGCCCTCATGAAGAACCTCGCCGTCGCGCTCATCGAGCACGAGCGGATCGAGACCACCCTGGTGAAGGCGAAGGAACTCCGCAAGTACGTGGAGCCCTTCA
>CAZVKM010000217.1:0-1922 GCA_964627685.1 uncultured Solibacteraceae bacterium
GCGGCAACCGGGGCGAGGCCCTCCGCCGGGAGCGCGCGGTGAAGCGCCTCTCGCGGGCGGAGAAGTTGGCCCTGGCCGGTCTCCCTTCCTGAGGATCTCGGCGGCGTGGCACCATGCCCCATGCGTCTTCTGCTTCCCGCCCTCTCCCTGCTCGCCCTGGCCGGCGGGTGCACCCATCCCCTCACGGTGGCGCCACCCAAGGACCGTACGGCGCGGGAAGCCCGCGCCCTGGAGGCGGTGCGCCGGCTCGGTCAACCCGGGGATTGGCTGGTGATCCGCGGGTACCACGGTACCGATGATTTCGTGGCGCTGGCCACCAACGCCCCCTTCAGCCACGTGGCGGTGCTGGATCCCGAGAAGGATCAGGTGATCGAGGCGGAAGGGAAGGGGCTCCACGCCACCCCGCTGCCCGTCTTCATGGGGAAGGCCCACCGCCTGCTCCTGATGAGGCCCCAGTGGGCCACCTCTCCCCAGCGCCAGAAGGCTGCGGTGGAGGCGGCCCGTGGCTACATCGGCCGGGGCTACGACCTCACGGGGCTCATCGGCCTCAATGTGCCGGACCGCTTCTACTGCAGCGAGCTCGCCGTGGCTGTGTACGCGCCCCACGCTTCCCGGAAGGACTTCCTGCCGCCCGTGCTGCCGCCCTCGGACATGCATTACTGGGCGACGGTGCTCTGGGACAGTGGGCCCGTGGCGGAGTAGGGCCCCTCAGGGCCTCGGATCGGAAAGGGAGGCGTGGACCGATGGACGACCGCATCAGAGCTGAGATCCTCTCACAGAGCCGCATCGCCCATGGGCACACGGAGGTGGCCTACCGGGAGGATCCCTGCAGACGCGGGGACGCCGGGTGGGGCGAGAAACAGCGGATCCTCCTGGCCGACATGGCCCTCCACCTGGTGCAGACCTCCCTGAACCCGGGGGAGCTTTCCACCGGGGACCTCAAGCGGAACCTCTTCGCCATCCTCATGATCTCGGATGAGCTGGTGCCTGGGCATGGGCTGGCGTCGGTCGCGGACTCGCTCTACGGCGCTTAGGGCTCGGATGCAGCCCAGAAACCCGGGACGTTGACTTGGGTGGCCAGAGACGCGAGGTCCTCCGAGCCCCGGAGGCTACGGATGAATCGTTCGAAGGGGGCGTCCAGGTCCATGACCCGCTCCCACTCCCCTGCGGGCCACCGCTCATTCCGATAGGCCTGCACGGGGGGCCGGACTGGGCCGATGCCCAGGACAAGGCGAGCCAACCTGGAAGTCCGGAAGGCCTTACCGACGGCTTGGACGCCGGGGTGGTCCAGGTCACCGGAGAGGCGCAATCGGCCTTCGCCAAGGCTCAGGCGACCATCCGAGGCCACGAGGACCAGCTTCGAGGGGTCCTCAGTCCCGTCCAGCAGGGCCAGGCAGGCCTCTCCAAGGCGGGCGCTGGACACGCTCGGAAGGAAGACCCAGAGATCGGGGAACGGATGGTACAGGAGGCCATGTTCCAGGTGATCCACGTGCGGCGTGTCCTGGAACTGGAGCCCCCATCGAACGACCATCTGGCGGCCCAGGGCTCGACGCCGCTCGAGGTTCTGAACGCCAGGGTCGCCCACCGCCACGAGGATCCAGGGCCGTGTGGAGGAGCCTCCCAGCAGGCGTCGGACGAGGGATCTCAGATCCATGGGCATCCAGGGCGCTAGCCCTGCCGCCCCTTCACCATCTCCGTCTGCAGCGCCTTCACCGCGGCCGTGGGGTCCTCGGCCTTGAAGACGGCGTTGCCGGCCACCAGGCAGTCGGCCCCGGCGCGGGTGAGGTCGGCGGCGTTCTTCAGGCCGACGCCGCCATCCACCTGGATCAGGAAGGGGGTGTTGCGCTCCGTGCGCAGGCGGTCCAGGCGGGCCACTTTGTCGAGGATGCGGGGAATGAAGCTCTGGCCGCCGACGCCGGGGT
>CAZVKM010000217.1:1932-5893 GCA_964627685.1 uncultured Solibacteraceae bacterium
GCTCATAAGCAGCACGAAGTCGAAGTCGCCCACGAGGTCCACCAGGGTCTCCACGGGGGTGCCGGGGTTGAGCACGATGCCCGCCTGGGCGCCGGCCTTGCGGATCGCATCGAGGGTGCGGTGGGCGTGGGGATCGGCCTCCTGGTGGATGCTCACCCAGCTGGCGCCGGCCTTCACGAAGTCCACGGCGTAGCGGCTGGGCTCCACGATCATCAGGTGGCAGTCCAGGGGCAGGGTGGTGACCTTGCGCATGGCCTCCACGATGGGCATGCCGAGGGTGATGTTGGGGACGAAGCGCCCGTCCATCACATCCACGTGGGCCACCTCGGCGCCGGACGCCTGGAGGAAGGCCAGGGCCTCGGCCAGCCGCGTGAAGTCGGCGGAGAGGATGGAGGGGGCGAGGAGGGGCGTCGCGGGGCGCAGGCTCATGTCCCCAGGCTAGCCGGAGACCCCTATCGGATCACCAGGAGCCGTTCGTCGGAGCCAAGGCTGATCTCCTTGTCCGAGGCGCCGAGGTCGCGCAGGGCCTGGCCCTGGGCCTCGGGTCCGGGGAGGACGGTCCGGACCTGGTTCCGGCCCGAGGTCTTGGCCCGGTAGAGGGCCACATCCGCCAGGTTGAGCACGCCCTCCCAGGTGAGGGCGTCGGGATCCAGGGGGCTGAAGGGGAAGGGCGCGCAGCCGATGGAGCAGGTGGTCTGGAGGGTCTTCCCATTGGGCAGGAGGAACTCGAAGGCCTCCACCTCCATCCTGATCCGCTCGGCCAGGGCCCCCGGGACGTCCCGCTCCACATCCTGGGCCACCACGAGGAACTCCTCACCGCCCCACCGGGCCACGAGGTCGGGGCGTCGGGAGACCAGCCCTAGCAGCATGGCGACCTGGGTGAGCACCGCATCCCCGGCCGCATGACCATGGGTGTCGTTCACCTGCTTGAAGTGGTCGAGGTCGAGGATGTAGAGGCCAAGGCTGCGCCCCGGGGCGTCGTCGCTGGCCCACTCGCGGCGGATGAGGGAGGCGGTGGTTCCCATGAACTCGTCCACGAAGCGCCGGTTGTGCAGGCCGGTGAGCCCATCCCGGAGGGCGGCATCCCTGAGCCGGAGGGCCACGAGCCCCTGGCGTTTGGTGGTTCCGTGGACCTGATGGGCCATGAGGAGGGCCACGAGCCCGAAGGAGATGATGAACACCAGGAAGACGTCGGGGATGCCGGGCAGGTTGTGGATGTAGAGGCCCAGGGCGAGGATGGTGACGTTCGGGGCGAGGTAGAGGGCGTAGGCCATGAAGGAGGAGGCCATGCTCACCAGGGCGAGGGTGGTGATGCCCACATGGCAGGAGCAGTAGAGGGCCACTTCCAGGGGGGTGAGCACGTGCAGGGCCCGGAGCGTGATGGCGCCCAGCAGGCAGCCCGTGACCAGGGTGCCTCCGCAGAAGAGCATGTGGCGGAGGTGGGGGTCGGGCATCCTCCGGCAGAGCCAGGCGTAGGCCATGGCGGTTCCCAGGCGGAGCAGGATGAGGAGCACCAGGGCGAAGAACAGGTTCCGCAGGTGGGGATCGTGGTCCAGGGCCCGATCGAGCAGCCGGCTCAGCAGGAAGAGGAAGATGGAGAGGCCCAGGAGGCCGGGCCGGCTCCGCTCGTAGAGGTCCCGCACCAGATCCCAGGCCAGATCATGCTGGTAGGCCTGGTCCTCGGGATCGAGGAAGAACTGGGCGAGCCTCGGGCTCATGCGGGAACCTTCACGGCCGGAACTCCTGGCCATTCACCCAGAGTCGTGCGGGGCGGGTGTTCCTGAGGACGCTGGCCTCGGAGGTGGGCAGGGAGGTCTCCACCCAGAGCAGATCGGCCACCGCGCCGGGGCGGATGATTCCCAGGTCGGTCCGGCCCAGGGCCTTGGCGTTCCAGGCCGTGTAGGCCATGAGGGCCTCTTCCGGGGTCAGCCGCTGGTCCGGAAGGAAGCCTCCGGGCGGGTTCCCCTCCGGGTCCTGCCGGGTCTGCGCGGCCGCCAGGGAGACGAAGGGGTTCGCATCCTCCACGGGCGCGTCGCTTCCGAAGGCCAAGAGGGCGCCCCCCTCGAGGAAGCGCCGCCAGGGGAAGGCCTCGGGCGTCCGGGCCGGTCCCAGCCGCGATGGGGTCCAGGCATGGTCGGAGGTGCAGTGGACGGGCTGGACCGAAGCCACCACACCGAGCTGACCGAAGCGCGCGGCGTCCTCCGCAGTGACGATCTGGGCATGCTCGATGCGGGGAAGCACGGTGTTGCGGGCCTTCTTCCGCGCCGGCTCCAGGAGGTCCAAGGCGGCGCGGTTGGCGGCATCCCCGATGGCGTGGATGGCGGGCTGATAGCCGCTGAGCAGGGTGATGGCGGCATCCCGGGCCACGGTGGCCGGGTCCGTCACCCACAGCCCCTGGGTCTCCGGGGCATCGGCGTAGGGCGCGAGGAGACGGGCCCCCCGGCTGCCCAGGGCCCCGTCGAGGTAGAACTTCACGCCCTGAACCTGGAACCAGCCCACCGCCTTGGGGCGGGGTTGCTTGAGCTCATGCAGGAGGAGGCCTGGCTCATGGCTGAGGTAGGCGAAGACCCGGATGGGCAGCGCTCCCGTGGCGGCCAGGTGACGGTAGGCCGCGAGCTCCGGAGCCCCGATGCCCATGTCGCAGACCGCTGAGAACCCGTCGCTCCGGAGGGATCGCAACCCTTCGAGGAGGGTCGCCTCTACTTCGGCGCCCGTGGGGGTGGGCATCAGCCGGGCCACCAGGTCCGCGGCGTTGTCCACGAGGATCCCCGTGGGGTGTCCCTCCCCATCCCGGAGGATGCGCCCCCCGGCGGGGTCGGGGGTCTTGGCATCGATGCCGGCCAGGGCCAGGGCGGCGCTGTTCACCCAGATGGCGTGGCCATCCACGCGCTGGAGCATGGCGGGGCGGCTGCCGGTGAGGCGATCCAGGTCCCGGGCGGTGGGGAAGGCCCGGCTGGGCCAGCGGTTCTGATCCCAGCCCCGACCCACCAGCCAACCCTCAGGATGGCGTTCCATCCAGGTCCGGATCCGCCCCAGGGCCTCCGGGAGGTCCTGGCAGCCCACCAGGTCCACGGTGCGCTTCAGCCGGCCGAGCCCGGCCACGTGGGCATGCCCTTCGATGAGGCCCGGCAGCAGGGTGCCCCCCTTCAGGGTGACCACCTCGGCCCTGGGGTGGGCCTTGGCGAGCTTGGCGGGATCGCCCACCGCGACGACCTTCCCGCCCTTCACCACCACCGCCTCGCCGCTCTTCAGGGCCTCGCCGGTCCAGAGGTCGGCGCCCAGGAGCATGAGGTAGGCCGGGGGCGGGGGAGGCGTCATCGGCATGGGGAATCCTTGGGGGGTCCACCCAGTCTAGTCCTTCCGGTGGCCCCAAGTCATGGGTGACAGCTGGTTTCTTCCGCCATGGAAGGGCCCGGAGGGCGGTACATTGAAAGGTTGCCGGAGGCCCCATGTACGCCCAGGACTTCCTCGATCAGGTCCGGACCCAGCTCGCCGTGAAGGAGGACCCGGCGAAGCTGCGTCAAGCCGCCTTCGAGACCAGCTCCGGCATCCCCCTCAAGAACAGCTACACCCCGGCGGACCTCCCCTCCCTGGACCCCCTGAAGGATCTCGGGGCCCCGGGCAAGTACCCCTTCACCCGGCATGTGCAATCCACCGGGTACCGGGGGCGCCTCTGGACCATGCGCCAGTACGCGGGCTTCGCCACCGCCGAGGCCAGCAACGAGCGCTACCGGTACCTCCTGGCCAACGGCACCACCGGCCTCAGCGTGGCCTTCGACCTGCCCACCCAGATCGGCCTGGATCCGGACCACCCGATGAGCTTCGGCGAGGTGGGCAAGGTGGGCGTGTCCATCGCCTCCATCCACGACATGCGGATCCTGTTCAAGGACATCCCCCTGGACCAGGTCACCACCTCCATGACCATCAACGCTCCGGCCTCGGTGCTGCTGGCCCTGTACCT
>CAZVKM010000218.1:0-5828 GCA_964627685.1 uncultured Solibacteraceae bacterium
CGAGGAGCCCGAGCACCAGCTCAAGAAGAACCTGGGGGCCTACGACCTCACGATGTTCGGCATCGGCGCCATCATCGGCGCGGGCATCTTCTCCACCATCGGCACGGCCGCCGCCGGCAACCTGGCCGACGGCCGCGCCGCCGCCGGACCCGCCCTCATCCTCAGCTTCGTGCTCACGGCCATCGCCTGCGGCTTCACGGCCCTGGCCTACGCCGAGATGGCCTCGATGATCCCGGTCTCCGGATCCGCCTACACCTACGCCTACGCCACCATGGGCGAGCTCATGGCCTGGGTGCTGGGCTGGGACCTGCTCCTGGAGTACGCCATCTCCAACGTGGCCGTGGCCATCTCCTGGGGTGACTACATGCGCTCCTTCGTGGAGAACGTGTTCAAGGTCCACATCCCCGGCTGGCTGGCGGTGGACCCCAAGACCGCGCTCACCCTCACGGACGGTCACGCCCCCCTTCACCTGGCGGAGAAGCTCTCGCTCCTGGCCCAGGCCAAGCAGGGCCTGGTGGAGGGCACCGCCCACTTCGCCAACTGGGACAAGCTCTCCGGCGCCCCGCTGGTGATGGGCTACCCGGTCTGCATCAACTTCCTCGCCGTGGTCATCACGATCCTCATCACCTGGCTCGTCTACAAGGGCATCAAGGAGAGCGCCGAGGCCAACAACTGGATGGTGCTCCTGAAGGTGGTGATCCTCCTGGCCGTGGTGGCGCTCGGGGCCAAGTTCGTGAAGGGCGAGAACCTCTTCGGCTCCCCCGCCAGCTGGAAGGGCTTCGCGCCCACGGGCTGGAAGGGCATCCAGGCCGGCGCCGCCATCATCTTCTTCGCCTTCATCGGCTTCGATGCCGTCTCCACCACCGCCGAGGAGTGCAAGGACCCAGGGCGCGACATGCCCAAGGGCATCCTCTGGAGCCTGGTCATCTGCACGGTCATCTACGTGCTCGTGGCCGCCGTGGTGACGGGCATGGTCCACTACACGGAGCTCGCCGGGAAGGCGGATCCGCTGGCCTTCGTCTTCGAGAAGTACCACCTCACCTGGCTGGCGGGCTTCATCGCCTTCGGCGCCGTCATCGCCACCACCGCCGCCCTGCTCGTGTACCAGGTGGGGCAGCCCCGCATCTTCATGAGCATGAGCCGTGACGGCCTCCTGGGCCCCTGGTTCGGGAAGGTGCACCCCAAGTACGGCACCCCCGCCACCGCCACCATCTTCACGGGCTTCCTCGTGGCCATCCCCGCCGCGCTGCTGGACATCGGCCTCGTGGTGGAGCTGGCGAACATCGGCACCCTCTTCGCCTTCGTGGTGGTGTGCATCGGGGTCATGATCCTGCGCGTGCGACGCCCCGAGGCACCTCGGAAGTTCACCATGCCCCTGGTGTGGGTCACCGCCCCCTTCGGCATCCTGGCCTGCATCTGGCTCGCCAAGGGCCTCCCGCCCACCACCTGGGTGCGCTTCTTCATCTGGCTCGGGCTGGGGCTCGCGGTGTACTTCCTCTACGGCTACCGGAACAGCCGCCTGCAGGCCGCCCAGGAGGCCTGAACCCTCCCATCCGGCCTTGAAGGGGGAGGGTCCACCTCCCCCTTTTCCATTTCAGGGGCACACTAGGGCCATGTTCACCGGCCTGATCCGACACCTCGGCACCCTCGAAGCCCGCTCGGCCCGCCCCGGCGGGGCGCGCCTGCGCATCGCCTGCGGCCCGGAGGTGCTCGAGCGCGCGGAGCTGGGCGCCAGCATCGCCACCCACGGCGCCTGCCTCACGGCCGTGAGCCGGGATGGCCGCGGGTGGGAGGCGGATCTCAGCGAGGAGACCCTGGAGAAGACCACCCTGGGCCGCCTGCCCCTGGGCGCCACCCTGCACCTGGAGCCCAGCCTCCAGGTGGGGGATCCCCTGGACGGCCACCTGGTGAGCGGCCACGTGGATGGCCTCGGCCGGCTCATCGAGCGGCTCCAGGGGGAAGGTCTCTGGCGCTTCGCCATGCCCGAGTTCCTGGCCCCCATGACCGCCCCCAAGGGCAGCATCACCGTGGATGGCATTTCCCTCACCGTGGTGGACTGCGGCGCCGACTGGTTCAGCGTGGCCCTCATCCCGGAGACCGTGAAGCGCACGGCCCTGGCCTCGATGAAGCCCGGCGACGTGGTGAACCTCGAAGCGGATCCCATCGGCCGCTACGTGGCCCACGCCCTGGAACGCCGCACCGCCGGCAAGCGTCTCGGCGCCTTCGCCGACCAGGGCTGGGCGGCCCTGGAGGGCAAGTGGGGCGTGGACCCCGAGGTGTAGGCGCCTACTGCGCCTAACGGGAGCCCGCGCAGCGTCCGCCGTACCAGCTGCCCGGGAGGAGCACGAGCATGCTCGCAACCCAGAACCACGAGGGGGGCGGGAGCATCAGGTTGTTGGAGATGCCCGCCAGGGTGAGGAGCACGCCGAGGATGAGGGCGGGTGCGCCCGAGTCGGTGCGGGCGAAGCGCGTGGCGGACCAGCCCCCGGCAATGCTGCCCAGGAGCCAGCCCAGGATCACCACCAAGAACGCGCCCGTGGGGGCGCTGGCCATGATCTCGGCGATGCGGGCGGCATCCTTCACGCCCTTGGCCGCCTGACCCAGGCCGGGGTAGAGGAGGTGGCCGTTGGTGAACTCGACGAGCATCATCACGGCGCTGGCCACGACGAAGCCGAGGATCACGCCGAAGCTGCGGCGGAGGACGGACATGGGACCTCCCGGAAAGGGTGCCCCAGCTTAGCCGGATCCGAGGGAGCTGAGGCCCCCCGCCAGGTTAGGGCCCGGGGTGATTCGCCACGCGGGAGGAAAACAGGGTCACCCCCTTCCTCCCGAGGGGCCCATTCGAGGTACCTTGGCAGCCAACGACCAGGAGGGGACGTGGCGAAGGCCGGGGTGTGCGGGGCAGCCGCGGTGCTCCTGTCGGCCACGGCCCTGGGGGCTCAGACTACCCCTCCACCGCCGGCCTGGTGGGCCTCCCAAGGTGCCCCCCGGCTTGAGCAGGTGCACGATGATGTGCTCCGTCGGCGCCAGGTGCCTTACATGCACCAGCGAACCTACCTGGATCTGGCGTCCTACCGGCGCCGGGTTCCGGACGGGGGTGCGGACCTCCTGGCGCCGGCCCGGGAAGGGCGGGTGTGGGTGGGGATCTCCGACCGTTTCCTCGTCTCCGTGGGCGCCGCGGCCCGCCGCGAGATCCTCGCGCGCATCCTCAGTGAGGCCCTTCAGAAAGTGGGTGGATCCGTCGCGGATCCGGAGGTGAAGGCCTTCCTTGACTTCAGCGCGCGCTCCCTGGACGAAGGCGATACGGTGACCTACCTTTACGCGCCCGCAGGCAGGTTCTGGGTGAGGTACAACGGCGAACCCCCGCGCCTCTTCAGGAACGCCCCGCTCTACCGGGCCATGCTGGCCCTCGAGTTCGGTCCGGACCCTGACAACCCCCAGTGGCTGGAGGGACTGATCTCGGCGTGCAGGGCCCACCTCCCCCCTTCCTGAGGGGACCTGGATCAGCCCTCGAGCCAGGCCTTCATGGCGGCCGGCGGCTGGAAGCCCAGACTCCGCTTCAGCTCCTTTCCCTGGGCGTCGAGCACCAGGATGGTGGGGTAGGAGCGGATGCCGAGCTTCGTGGCGAGATCCGGGCGCACCTTGTCGGTGTCGATGCGCACGGGCACGGCGTGGGCCTTGACCCAGGCCTGCACCCCAGCATCGGGCCAGGTCTTCTCGTCCAGCTCCTTGCACTGGGCGCACCACTCGGCGTAGGTGTCCACCAGCACCACCTTGCTTTCGGCCTTGGCCTGGGCGAGGGCCTTCTCCAGGTCCTGCTCGAGCCAGAGGGAGGCCTTGGCGGGCTCGGCGGCGGCACCCCCCCGGGGCAGCAGCTGGATGTTCTCGAACTGCTCCACGGCCCGGATCCCCAGGAGCACGCCCAGGGCGAGGGCCAGCACACCCAGGGCCTTGGCGAAGCCGCCCAGGAGCGTGTCCACAGCGCGGAAGGCGCCCAGCACGGCGGCGGCGGCGAAGGTCACGACCATCCACATCGCCGGATTCATCCAGGGCTCCACCACCAGACGCACGTTCCAAGCGGCGAAGCCCAGCACGATGAGGCCCATGCCCTGCTTGAAGCGGTCCAGCCAGTCGCCGCTCTTGGGCAGCGCGGCGCTGAAGGTGCCCACGGCGATGAAGAGCACCCCCATGCCCAGGGCGAAGGTGAAGAGCTGGGCCGCGCCCAGCACCACGTCCCCCTTCTGGGCGATGTTGAGGAGCACGGTGCCGATCACGGGGCCCACGCAGGGGGCGGAAATGGGGCCCATGACGAGGCCCATGATGAAGGCGCCGCCATGGCCCTTGCGGGGGCCCTCGCCCTGCAGCTTGTTCTGGAGGCCCTGGGGCAGGCGGATCTCGAAGGCGCCGAAGAGGGACAGCGCGAAGGCGCCGAAGAGCAGGGACACGGGGATGAGGAAGGCGGGCTTCTGGGCGAAGGAGCCGGCGGCCGCCCCGCTCTTCGCGGCCAGCACCCCCAGCAGGGTGTAGGTCACGGCCATGCCCAGCACCAGGGCCATGGAGAGCGAGAAGCCCTTGGCCTTGCCCGAGCCCTTGGCCCCGATGATGGCCATGGTGATGGGGATCATGGGGAAGACGCAGGGCGTTAGGCTGGCGCCCAGGCCCGCGAGGAAGACCACCGCGAAGGCCCAGAGCCCCACCCCGGCGCCCCGGTCCGCGCTTCCCCCGCCCTCCTGGATGGCCGCCGCCTTCACGACGAGCGGGACCGTGGTGGGGGGATAGCAGACCCCTCCCTCCCCTTCGGTGCAGGGCTGGTAGGTCACCTTGAGCGTCACATCGCCCTGGAGGCCCGTGCCGCCCACGGGGATGCGGACCGTCCCGTGCCAGATGTCGTCCCCGAGTTCGTCCTTGCCCGTGGCCTTGGGCAGGGGGCCCACGGTGAGGGTGCCGGGCCCTTCGGCCTTCACCACCTTCATGAAGGCGGCCTTCAGGTGGGCGCCCTGGGGCACCGTGGCCACCACCGCCCCCTGCTCGAAGCGGACGCCCACGCTCTTCACGGGGTCGAAGCCCCCCTGCGCCCAGGCCGGGAGGGAGGCCAGGAGGCCGAGGACGAGGCTCAGGAGGCGGCGCATGGGAACTCCGGGGGCATTCCATGATGCCCAAGCAGGCATATCGAAGCCAGGGCCGGGCCCGGGCTCCTGGGGTGGGATGCCCAAGGGGCCGTCGGCGTTCCCTCCCCGGGGCCGGTGCCATCATGGGGCATGCCCCTGTCCCCCCCCTGGTCTGCCGCCCTCATCACCCGCCTGGAGGCGGCCTTCGCCCAGGAGCCCTTCCCCCGCGACAGCGCCCACGACCTGGCCCACATCCTGAGGGTGGCCCACCTGGCCCAGGAGCTCGCCGAGGCGGAGGGGGCGGACGTGCCCACCTGCGTGGCCGGGGCCCTGCTGCACGACCTGGTGTACCGCCCCAAGAACCACCCCGAGAGCAGCCAGACGGCGGCCATGGCGGCGGAGCTGGTACCCCGGTGGTGCCGGGAGACGCCGGGCCTGGAGGACCGCGCCGACGCCGTGGCCCACGCCGTGGAAGCGCACAGCTGGAGCGGCGGCGGCGCGCCCGACACCCTGGAGGCCAAGGTGGTGCAGGATGCGGACCGGCTGGAGGCCATCGGCGCCATCGGCATCGCCCGCGTCTTCGCCACGGGCGGCAGCTTCGGCTCCCGGCTCTGGCACCCCACGGATCCCTGGGCGGAGAACCGGGCCTGGGATGACAAGGCCTACACCCTGGACCACTTCTTCCGGAAGCTGCTGAAGCTGGCCGACGGCATGCAGACC
>CAZVKM010000219.1:0-5804 GCA_964627685.1 uncultured Solibacteraceae bacterium
CCCGTGGGCGTGGTGAGCTCGCGGTCCACGGGCGCCACGCCCTCCTTCAGCTCGAAGCCCGTGAGGAGGTAGGTGGTGGCGGGCCCGGGGATGGGGTACTGGCCGTGGGCCATCTTCCAGGTGCCCTTGCCGGTGGCGATGGGGCCGAGGTGGACCCGGGGCTCGCCCAGGAGCACGTACCCCGCCGCGGCCAGGGCCACGTCGGCGATGCTGTCCTTCACCCCCACCTCGTGGAAGTGGACCTGCTCCAGGGGCATGCCGTGGACGCGGGCCTCGCTCTCCCCCAGGCGGAGGAAGGCCTCCCGGGCGTAGGCGGCGACCTTGGGATCCAGGTGGCGGGCCAGCACCTCGTCCACCTCCCGCCAGGAGAGGCCATGGACGTGGTCGTGGCCGCCGACCTTGACCCGCTTGCGGACACCCTTCAGGGGGCCCTCCGCGAGGTGGGGCGTGGCCCCGGTGTCCACCTTGCCGCCGATGACCACCGAGGCCTTGGTGGCCTCCACGCCGCAGCGGAGGACGGTCTTCACCTCCAGGGCCAGGTCGTCGAAGGGCAGCCGGCGGAGGACGTCCGCCAGGTCCGCCTCGGGCACGCCCAGGGCCAGGAAGGCCCCCACCCAGAGGTCGCCGCTGAGGCCGGAGAAGGGGTCCACCCAGAGATCACGCATCCCTCCAGAATAAGGCGAGGCCCCCATGCGGGGGCCTCGTTCCTGGGGCGGGAAGCCCTCAGTCCTCGTCCGCCAGCTTGGCGGCCTGGGCATCCAGGTGGGTCATGAGGCGCTGGGCCAGGGCCTCATCCTCCAGGGGGGAGAACATGTCGCCCTCCTTGACCTCGAAGATCTCCAGGGAGAGCCCTTCCTCTTCGGAGAGGGTGCCTTCGCTCTGGGCCTGCACCTCGGAGAGGGGGGCCAGGATGCAGAAGTGGCGGTTCTCGAAGTCCACCTCCTCGAGGATGGCGAACTCCTCCTTCTCGCCGTTCTCGTCCTCGAGCTCAACCACTTCGATTTCGTAATCGCCGTCGTGGTCGTGGTTGCAGTCGGGGCCGTGCTCGTGGCCTTCGTGAGCCATGGGGATCTCCTTGCGCGAAGATCCAGACTAGGGCCAATGCCCCCCATGGGCCAGGAAACTTTTCGAACGGAATCCTACAAGCCCAGGCGGGCCTCCGCGGGCCCTGTGACCACCCCCTGGATGGGCTTGCGCGTGCCCGGCGCCTCCAGGCGGATGCGCTCCCCGAGGGCGCCGCTGCTTCGGGCCAGGGCCTCCAGGGTGACCACCAGGTCCCCCACGGTGGCCGTCACCTTCACCTTCTCGCCGGCCTGCACGAGGGGGATGGCCTCCACGTCCATGCGGGTGAGGGTGCGGCCCGCAGGGATGGGCCCCTTGGTGCGGAATCCCACGGGGACCTCCATGAGCGCGCCATCGGGCGGGACCCCCTCGAAGGGGATCGGCTCCAGGAGGCCCTCCTCGAGGAGGGTCCGACGGGTGAGGGCCTCCCGTGTGCGCCAGAGCTGGCCCGTCCAGCGGCCCTCCAGATCCACCCGGACCTGCCCCACCCGCCGGGTGTCCACCTGGAGGTCGAGCACCACGAAGAAGCGTCCGGAGGGCTCCCGCTTGCTAAGCCGGGCCGCCGTGATGGTGAGGGGTCCCGCGGGGATCAGCGGGGGCAGGGCCGGGGGCTGGGCCAGCTTCACCTGCCACGTCCCCGGCAGCCGGCCGGCGGCGGACTCCGCCTGGGCCAGGGCCGCTTCGGCGACCTGCACCACCCGGGGATCCTCGGCCCGGAGGCCGAAGCTGAGGAGGAGGAGCCAACCCAGGAGCCGCATGGGGATCACCGCTTGAGGTTGTTCACCAGGGTGAGCATGTCGTCCACGGTGCGGATGGTCTTGCTGTTGGCCTCGTAGGCGCGCTGGCCGACGATCATGTTCACCATCTCCTCCGCGATGTCGACATTGGAGACTTCGAGGAAGCCCTGGTTGATGCCCCCGAGGCCGTCCACGCCCGGGTTGCCGTCGATGGGATCGCCGCTGGCCAGGGTGGGCTGCACCAGGTTCCGGCCCAGCTGGTTCAGGCCCGCGGGGTTAATGCAGTTGGAGAGGGTGATCTGGCCGATCTGCTGGGGGGCGGACTGGCCCGGCTGGGTGACGGTGACGGTCCCATCCTGGGCCACGGTCACGCTGAGGGCATCCTGGGGGATGGTGATCTGCGGATCCAGGGGATAGCCCTGGGCGTTCACCAGGGTCCCGTTCTGATCCTTGGTGAAGGCGCCGTCCCGGGTGTACCCGAAGGTGCCATCCGGCAGGGTGACGCGGAAGAAGCCGTTGCCCTCGATGGCCATGTCGAAGCTATTGCCGGTCTGCTTGAAGTTCCCCGTGGCGTAGCTGTGCACCAGGGAGGAGAGCTTGGCGCCATGGCCCAGCTGGATGCCCGTGGGCAGGGAGGTGCTGGTGCTGCTGTTGGAGCCGGCGAGGTTCACGGTCTGGTAGAGCAGGTCCTGGAACTCCGCACGGGCCTTCTTGAAGCCCATGGTGTTCACGTTGGCCAAGTTGTTGGAGATGGTGTCCATGTTGAAGGCCTGGACAGTCATGCCGGCGGCGGCGGACCACATGGCGCGCATCATTTTGGACCTCCTCAGGTACGGGCGACGTCGGTGATGGAGCGGGCATCCAGGTCGTTCGACAGCGTCGAAGCGACCTTCATGCTCATTTCGAAGAGCCGGTTCAGGCGGATCATCTCCACCATGGTGCTGGGGAGGTCCACCGCGCTCTGTTCCAGGAAGCCCGCATGGGCGGTGCCCTTGAATGGGACTTCCTTGGCCTGGGTGGGATCGAACCGGAGGGCCCCCACCCGGGGCATGGCGTCGGCCTTCTCGAAGCCCTTGAGCATCAGGTCCCCCACGGCGTTCCCGGCTTGGGAGAGGCTGCCGTCGGGGGTGAGGCTCAAGTCCCCGAGCTTGGGGTCGAGGGTGATGGGCTGGCCGTTCTTGCCCAGCACCGGGTTCCCGTCCTGGGCCTGCAGCTGGCCGTTGGCCCCGATCTGGAACCGGCCGTCCCGGGTGGCACGGTCCCCCTGGGGGGTCCGGACCATGAAGAACCCCTCCCCCTGCAGGGCGAAGTCCAGGTTCCGGGCCGTGGGACGCAGGGTCCCCTGCTCCAGGATCACCCCGGTCTCCCCGAACACCACACCGTCGTTCAGCGGGCCGGAGAGGGGCAGGCCCCGGCTGGATCCGGCGGCCTTGTTGAAGACGGAGAAGAACGAGCGGTCCGCCTTGTAGCCCACGGTGGCGCTGTTGGCCAGGTTGTTCGCCACCACTTCCATCTGGAAGCTGCGCGCCTTGAGGCTGCCGGCGGCGACGTAGTATGCGGGGTCCATCTGGGCATCTCCGGCCGGGTGACATCCCGGTCCGGGAGGATCAGCGCAGAGCCCGTGCCAGATTCAGTCGGTCATGGAGAACCGGTGGGTGCACTCCACCCAGGCCTCGGACCCGTCCTTGTAGGACTCCCGCTTCCAGATGGGGACCTTCTGCTTGATCTCATCCATGATCCAGGCCGCCGCCTGGAAGCTCTCGGCCCGGTGGGCGCTGCTGGTGGCCACCACGACGGCGGCCTCCGTCAGCGGGACCACCCCGATGCGGTGGTGGATGGCGCAGCGCGTGAGCCCGAACCGCTCCAGGGCCTTCTCCCGCAGGAGGGCGAGCTCCTTCTCCGCCATGGGCACGTAGGCCTCGTAGGCCAGCTGGAGCACCGGGCGCCCCTCGTGGTGATCCCGGGCCCGCCCTTCGAAGAGCACCAGGGCGCCGGCGTGGGGGTCCTCCATGGCGGCCCGGAGGCCCATGGCATCGAGGGGGTCTTCCTGCACGCGGATCCAGGGAATCAAGGCGGCCTCCGCGATCAGGGTAGCCTGTTAGCTCCCGGAGGAACTGTGAGCGCGTTTAAAACAGAGGTCGAGCTCTACGCCGATGGCGCCTGCCAGGGCAACCCCGGGCCCGGCGGCTGGGGCTACCTCCTGCGGGTGCACACCCCCGAAGGGGCAAAGGAGAAGGAGGCCAGCGGCGCCGAGCCCGACACGACGAACAACCGGATGGAGCTCATGGCCGTCATCCAGGGCCTGGAGGCGCTCTCCCGCCCCTGCAAGGTCCTGCTCGTGAGCGACAGCCAGTACGTGGTGAAGGGCCTCGGGGAGTGGCTGCCGGGCTGGAAGCGCAAGGGCTGGCGCAAGGCCGACGGCCAGCCCGTCCTGAACGCCGAGCTTTGGCAGCGCCTCGATGAGCTGGCCCGCCTCCACGACCTCCGTCCGCGCTGGGTGAAGGGGCACGCGGGACATCCTGAGAACGAGCGGGTGGACCGCCTCGCCAGCGAAGCGGCCCGCACCCTTAGGAGCTGATCAGCGATTCCGCTTGGGGAAGCGGAAGTTCATCTCGATCCACTGCTTGTTGGGCCGGCCATCCTTGGTGCCCGGGGCGAACTGGCTCTGCTTCGCCGCCTCCATGGCCGCCTCATCGAAGCCGTAGCTGCCGGAGATGCCCTCCACCACTTTCACGGAGAGGGGCTTGCCCGACTCATCCACGAAGACCTTCAGGCGCACCTGGTGGTCCTTGTTGAGCTCGTAGCGGAGCTGCACGGCCCGCATCGGGAACACCGGGGCGACCTGGTTGATGAGCTGGGGGGGCACTTCCACCGCGGCGGCCGGGGTGGTGGGCGCCGCGGCCGGAGGCGCCGCCTGCTGCGGGGCGGGCGTGGGGTTCTGCACCACCACCGGCGGCGGCGTGACGGGCACGGGCTGCGGCGCGGGCGGCTGGACCGTGGGGGGCTTCACGGGCTCGGTGGAGGTGGCCGCCTGGGCCTTGGCGGCCGCGGCGGCCTGGGCCTGCTGCAGCTGGCGCTGGCGATCCGCCAGCTCCTTGGCCTGCTTCTCGAGTTCCTGCTTCTGCTTCTTGCTCTCGTCCAGCTGCTGCTGGATGGCTTCCTTCTCCGCTGCACTCTTGGTGGCGGCGAGCTGTTCCTGGAGCTTCTGCTCCTTGGCGCTCTCGGCCTTCTGCTTCAGCTCGAGGTCCATGCTGGCCTGATCCTGCAGGGCCTTCTGCTTCTGCAGCTCGGCCAACTGCTGGCGGAGGGCGGCCAGCTCGGGGTTCTCGCGGGTACGGCCCAGGAAGTACATGCCGCCGAGCAGGATGATGGCGCCCGCGGCGATGCCGCCGAGCACCATGTTCTTCTTGCTCTTCTCCTGCTCCTCCTGGAGCGTGTCGATGTGCTCGGCCCGGCCGGCCCCGCTGCGCATCGCTTCACCCACGGCGGTGTAGCCGGTGTAGTTGTCCGCCTGCTCGGCCTTGGTGGCGGCCTGATCCCGGTCGTTCTCCTCCCGGAAGAGGGTGTGCATGAAGAAGGCGAGGCTGAAGGTCGTGGGGCTGAAGTCCCCGTCGTAGAGGACGCGCTCCAGCTCCTGGTTGAAGGCCTCCACGGAGGTGAAGGGCGAGGTTCCCAGCAGGAGACGGCCCAGGAAGGCCTTGATCTCGGGCGGAAGGGGCGCATCCTCCTGGGCGGCCTTCAGGGTGGCCCGGTTCAGGGCGGCGCTGACGATGTCCAGGCCCATGGGCAGCTTCTCGAAGGTGAGGAGCTCGTAGAGGATGGCGCCCACACCGAAGAAGTCCCGGGCCAGCGCATGCTCGCCGCCCTGGAAGTAGGGGCTGAGGATGGTCTGGATGGTGACCGACTTGGGCCCGAGGGCCGCCAGCGAGGCGGCGTAGGGGGCGTCGATGAGCTGGGTCGCGCCCTCGAAGCTCACCCAGATGCTGTGGGGGGAGAGCGCCCCGT
>CAZVKM010000220.1:0-5790 GCA_964627685.1 uncultured Solibacteraceae bacterium
CGGTCGCGCTGCGGCCGATGACGAGGATGGCCGCGAGGAGGGGGCCCAGCTCACGGATCACGATGAGCACGAGGATGGTCCCGATGTAGGACTCCCCCCCCAGGGCGGAGAGCTGGGTGAAGGCCTGGATCACGGTCACGGCACCCAGGCCCACGCCCACGGCGACCACGAGCCCCAGGGCATCCAGCCCCGTGAAGCGGATCTGCATCCGCACCTGCTCGTTCACCACCTGGAAGCGGCGGAAGTCCATGAACAGCCATCCGCGGATCGTGCGGGCCACCAGGTGGGCGAGGTCCCCCCGCACCTCGAGGAAGCGTCGGAGGGAGCGGCCGGTGTGGCTCGCCAGGGCGTGGAGGGTGGAGGCCATGGGGATCTGCCCTCCAGCTTGCCTCAAGTCGCAGGGGTGGACAGCCCCCTCCTCACCGGGGCGACCTCCCGGGGGGTGTGGGGATGAAGCCGTCCGCGAAATCCACGACGCAGACCTGGCCGTATTGGGGATGGGGCGCCAGGGCGGCCCCGGCCTGGTGGAGGTCGAAGGAGAACAGCGTCCTGCGGTGGCCCCGGTCCGGAACACCGTCGTCCACCACCAGCTGGATGGCGATCATCCGGGCCTCCTCCGTGCCGTAGGTGATGCACTCCCCGGCCGTGGAGGCGAGGGTCCCATAGCGGCCGAGGCGATCCCGCATGCGGCTTCCCCGGGATCCCACATGGCCGACCCCCCCGCTCACGGCCTGCTCGGGGGCCCGCTCACGGGCGGCCCGCCAGAGCCCCTCGTTCCAGCGCAGGGGACCCGCGGACTCCGCGGACTCCAGGAAGGCGATGGCCTCGTCCAGGGCCTTCACCCCCTCCTCCGTCTTGATGGGCACCTGGTCCGGGAGGCGGAGGATCCTCCCCTCGTAGTAGGGCCGCAGCTCCCGGAGGTACTTCACATAGACCTTGGGGCGCCAGCGGAGGTCGCTGAGCTCCTGCACCACCGCCCGTTCCAGGGCGCTGGGCCGGGGCGCCTCCGGCACCTGGGCGAAGAGGACGACGGAAGCCAGACCGAAGGGGATGGAGCGCATGGGGCCTCACCTGGAGGCCCCATCGTCGCAGGAATCCCCGGGGATTAGAGGGAAGGTTCCTCCATTTCGGCGTAGAGCGGGTGGCTCAGGTAGCGCTCGCCCGTGTCGCAGAGCACCGCCACCACGGTCTTCCCTTCTCCCAGCTCGGCGGCGACCTTGAGGGCGGCGAACACGATGGCCCCGGTGCTGATCCCGCTGAGCAGCGCCTCCTCCCGGGCCAGGCGCCGGGCGGTGGCCACGGCATCCTCGAAGCTCACGTCCTCCACGCGCTGGAAGGCCTCGCGGTTGAGGATGGCGGGCACGAAGTTGGGGCCGATGCCCTGGATCTTGTTGGGGCCGGGAGTGCCCTTGGTGAGCAGCGGCGAGCTCTCGGGCTCCACGGCCACGCGAAGCACGCTCGGCTTTTCCTGGGCCAGGATCTCGCCCACGCCGGTGATGGTGCCCCCGGTGCCGACGCCGGCCACGAAGGCATCCAGCTCGGGCACCTGGGCGAGGATCTCCCGCGCGGTGGTGCGCCGGTGGACGGCGGGGTTGGCGGGGTTCTCGAACTGGCGCACGAGGAAGTACTTCCCATCCGTGGCGGCGATCTCCTGGGCCTTCTCCACCGCGGCCTTCATGCCACCGGCCCCGGCGGTGAGCACGATGTGGGCGCCGTAGGCCTTGAGGAGCGCCCGGCGCTCCAGGGTCATGGTGTCGGGCATGACGAGCGTGATGGGGTAGCCCTTGGCGGCGGCCACGAAGGCCAGCCCGATTCCGGTGTTCCCACTGGTGGCCTCCAGGAGGTGCATCCCCGGCTTCAGGGCGCCCCGGGCCTCCGCATCCTCGATCATGCTCAGGGCGATGCGGTCCTTCACGGAGCCACCGGGGTTGGCGCTCTCCAGCTTCACGTACACGGTCGCGGCGCCCTTCGGCACGATGCGGTTGAGCTTCACCACGGGGGTGTAGCCGATGAGCTGCCAGGCATGCTCCACGCGGTCCGGGCGGGCCAGGGCGGGATCGATGACGGTGTCGGTTTTTGCCATGGTGGCCTCCTGTGAACCATGATGATTGCTCAGAGCATGGAATGTTGACAAAAAAAGTCGTCATTAAGATGTAAATTCCTCCCCCATCCCGGCCCCAACAGCCCGTGCCCGGGACCGTGGGCCATGGGAGACTGGTCGGATGGCCCTGATGAAATGGCAGTTCACGGTGGATGCCTCCGATGGCGGCCTGCGGCTCGACCAGCTGATCGCGGCCCGCACCGGGCTCAGCCGCCGGCAGGCCCGGGAGGCCCTCAAGCTCGGCGGGGTCCAGGTCCAGCGCCAGCGGGTGCGGGTGGCGTCCAAGGTCATCCGGGAGGGCCACGAGGTGCGGGTGGCCTTCGACCCGGCCCTCCCGCCGCCGCCGGAGATGGCGATCCCCGTGGTGTTCGAGGATCCCTGGCTCCTGGCTGTGGACAAGCCGGCGGGCCTCGCCACCCAGGGCACCTGGGCTTCCGACCAGCACGATCTCCTGGCGCTCCTCCGGCGGCAGCGCCCCGGCCAGCCCCTCTTCCTGCACCACCGGCTGGACCTCGGCACCTCGGGCCTCCTGGTCCTGGGCAAGGCCAAGGAGGCCAATGCCGGCCTCACGGCCCAGTTCGAGGGCCGGGACCTCCAGAAGACCTACCTGGCCCGGATCGCTTCCCCGCTCGTGGGGGCCGTGGCGCTGGAGGCGCCCATCGGTCGCCTTCGCCACGCGGTGCCCGGCCGCTTCGCCAGCGTGGGGGACCTGATGGACCCCCGTGAGGCCCGCACGGACTTCCGTCCCGCCACCGAGGAGGAGACCGCGGGGCTCGCCCCCGGGGCCTACGTGGTGGCCCGGCCCCACACCGGCCGCACCCACCAGATCCGGGTCCACCTGGCCCTCCTGGGCCATCCCATCCTCGGCGATGGCCTCTACGGAGGACCTGAGGCGGAGGCCCTGTGGCTGCACGCCTGGCGCCTGGAGCTCCGGCACCCCGTCACCGCCGCCCCCCTCCGCCTGGAGGCCCCGCCCCTGCGCTTCCGGGAGGACGGGTGAGACTCTTCCGTCAGCTGGGCACCTGGGGCACGGCCCTGGTGCTCACGCCCATGGGGTGGCTCGGCGCCTGCGTCGTGGCCCGGGCCGTGGCCCAGCACAGCTACGACACCACCCTCACCCCCTGGACGAAGACCCGCCGCGTGCCCGCGGGCCCGGTTCCCGGAGGCGGGACGCTGGTCCGGGATCCCCGGGTGCTCACGGAGCTCGGGAAGTACCTGGAGGTGTGGTCGCTGGAGCCCGGCGCCTGCGCGGCCTTCCCGGATCCCCATCGGGTGCCCTTCTCCTTCAACCCCTTCCGGCCCTCGGCCCTCATCCTCCGCCTCCGCCAGCGGCAGGCCTTCCTGCTCATGCAGAAGCATCAGGTGCTCCGGGAGGGCGCAGCCTGGTACCTCGCTCCTGATCCCCAGGCGGCCCTCGGTGGGCGTCGCTTCCGCCTCGAGACCGCAGGGTCCCACTTCAAGGCCTACGAACTGTGAACAAGCTCCCCATCCTGTTCAACCCCGCCGCGGGACGTGGCACCAAGGATCCCGACGCCCTGATGCGGCGCCTGCCCCCCGACGCGCGCGCCCGGGTGCAGCCCATCCCCTTCGGCACTCCCTGGGACTTCGCCCCCCACATCGCCGCCGCGGTGGCCGCCGAAGGGCCGCTCTTCATGTGGGGCGGGGATGGCTCCCTGCACCATGCGATGCGGGCGCTCCGGGCCGCGGGGAACCCCGTGCCCCTGGCCGCGATCCCGGGCGGCAGCGGCAACGGCCTGCCCCGGGGCCTGCGCACCCCGCTGAATCCCGCCGGGGCCGTGCTGCGCCTCCTGGAGGGACGGGAGCTGGTCATCGACCTCGGCCTGCTGGATGGCGAGCCCTTCGTGAACCTGTGCGGCACCGGCTTCGAGGGCCGGGTCGCCTTGGCCTTCCACCATGGCAAGGGCCGGGGGCTCCCGGGCTACCTGCGGAGCATCGGCCACCTCTGGAAGGACGCTGATCCCATCGCCCTCGACTGGAAGGCGGAGGTGCCTCCACCGGAGACCCCGGTGACCCCCCGCGAGCGCCTCCGCGCCGCCTGGGACGGTCCCGAGCCGGAGCTCCCTGCCTCGGCCTGGAGCCTCTGCCTCGCCAACCTCCCCACCCATGGCATGGGCCTCTGGCTCACCCCCCAGGCCAATCCCACGGATGGCTTCCTCACTTGGTCCACCCTCCGGCGTCCCGGCGTGCTCGAGATGCCCACCCAGGGCCTGCCGCTCTTCAGCGAGTCGGGCCGCAGCGCCCTGCGCCAGCAGGGGCGGCTCCTCCGCGGGGAGGTCCACCTCTCCCGTCCCCAGCCCTGGCACCTGGATGGCGAGCCCCAGCCGGAACGGGATCGCGCGGAGCTCCGGGTGGAGCCCCGCGCGTTCAGGCTGCAGGTGACGGGCGACTGCCCCTGGTGATCAGTGGGGGTAGACCGCGGGCCCCGTCAGGCTGGGGCCGCGGAACTCCGCGGAGACGCTCGGGGAAGCGCCCCAGAGGCCTTCCACCATCTTCACGCTGGCCAGGTCCACCTTGGCGGGATCCCAGTCGCGCTTGAAGGTCAGCTTGTAGGGATTCGCCTGGCCGGACATCCAGCCCGGATCATCCACGATGATGTACACCGCGCCCGCCTGCTCCGTCTTGTTCGCGAGGGTGAAGGCCACGGGACGGAAGGTGGCGAGGGTGTGCAGCATCCCGGGCCCCGGGGTCCCATCCTTGCGCACGGCGATCAGGCGGAACCAGCCGAGGTTGGGGTGCGAGAGTTCCACCGTGAGGTGGCCGCCCGCGGGAATGGCCACGCCGTAGCAGCGCCATCCGGCGGGGAAGAGGGCGAAGTCGCTGAGTTCATCGGTGCCGGCGGGAACGGGTGTGACGGGGATGAAGCCCGAGCGGGCCATCCACTGGATCTCATTGAACAGATCCCGGGAATGCCAGTACCGCTCCGTGGGCTCCACCGTGCAGCGCTCCCAAGCCGGGGGCACGATGGTGCGGGTGCCGGGATAGGTCGGCAGGGGACCGGGCCTGCGGGGCGTCGGCGCGGGCAGGGTGACTTGATCCGTCGGCTTCAGCGCGGTTCCCGTCCGGGCGGGCCGGCCGGTGGGGGCTTCCGTCCGCGGCGTCATGGGACGGGGCTCGGGGATCGCATCGTTGAAGCGGGGGCGGAGGGCGGGCCCACCTTCCCGGCCGGGCCTCGGGGCCCGCTCCCGATCCTGGGCGCACAAGCCCAGGGCCAGCAAGGGGATGAGCAGGAAGGGTGCGGGTCGCATGGGGCCTCCGGTTGGGGTGTTTCGAAGGGCAATGCCAAAGGTAGGCCAATTCCCATGCAGTGCCCATCCCGGAGGGTATGCTGAAGGGGAGAAACCAGGAGCGGCGCGTGTTCGGCAAGATCCAGCGCATCCACTTCGTGGGCATCGGCGGGATCGGCATGAGCGGCATCGCCGAGGTGCTCGCCAACCTGGGCTACCGCGTCTCCGGCTCGGATCAGAAGGAAAGCGCGGTCACCGAGCGGCTCCGGAGCCTGGGGATCGTGGTGAACCTCGGCCACGATGCAAACCACATCGCCGATGCACAGGTCGTGGTGATCAGCAGCGCCGTGAAGGGGGACAACCCCGAAGTGGTGGCCGCGCACCAGCTGAAGGTCCCCGTGATCCCCAGGGGCGAGATGCTCGCCGAGCTCATGCGGATGAAGT
>CAZVKM010000221.1:0-5760 GCA_964627685.1 uncultured Solibacteraceae bacterium
ACTCGCAGCCGGCCCGCTTCATGGCCACGAGGCGATCCTCGTCCACCAGGTTCACGCGGCTCTGGCAGTTCCAGAGGGGGTGCAGCCCCGACTTCTGGATCTCCTCCATCAGCGTGAGGATGCGGCCCCGGTTGGAGGTGAAGGTGTCATCGCGGAAGGAGTAGTAGGTGAGGCCGTGCTGCTCGCGCAGCAGCTTCATCTCCTCCAGCACGCCTTGGGCCGAGCGAACGCGGATGGCGGTGCCCCAGAAGTCGGGCGTGTTGCAGAAGTTGCAGGTGGCGGGGCAGCCGCGGCTGCTGCTGATGTAGCTGAGCTGGCCCACGTCGTCGAGGAAGTCCGTCTCCAGGTGCGCCACGGGCAGGCCGATGGTGTCGAGGTCCTCGATCACGGGCTGGGGCTCCGTGGGGCCCGTGCGGAGGATGAGGCCGGGGGTGCGCTTCCAGAGGTCGCTGCCGGGGGCCGTCTTCAGGCGCTCCACCACGCCGAGGAGGATGGGCTCCCCCTCGCCGCTGACGATTGCATCCAGCTCCGGGCAGTCCTCGAAGACCTCCCGGGCCAGGTGGGTGGGGTGGGGGCCCCCCGCCAGGGTGATCACCCCCGGGCAGGCCTCCTTGGCCAACCGGAGGAGCTCGTAGGAGCGCTTCCGGTTGAAGGTGAACATGCTCACGCCGACCACGGCGGGGGCCTGGGCCCTGAAGTAGGCGAGGATTTCCTTCCTGGACTTCCCCGAGAGGTTCGCCACCCGGCACGGATGCTGCCGGGACTTGAGCATCGCCTGCAGGAAGCCGAGACCAATGGGCAGAAAGGTCATCCACTCATCCCCGAAGCCGCTCTTCGGGGCGCTGTATACAAGCAGGGTTCTGGGGCTCATCATGGGGTCCGGCCAGCAGATCAGTATAGGAAAGATTCCAAAGAAGGTCCCGATTTTTTCATGAGGCAGGCTTGACAGGTCATGTGATCCGAAACGCTGCGGGGGTGTATGAGGCCCTGCAGTCGGCCTGCAACCGCCGGGAGCTGCTCATCCTCGTCACGCCCTACCTCAAGGTGGAGAGCCACTTCGTCCGCCTCGAGGGGGACGAGGTGCACGTGGCCGCCACCATGAGCCACGACGACGCCATGTACGGGCTCAAGAGCTCCGAGCTCCACTTCCGCTTCCCCCATCTGACGGCCTTCCTGGATGGGAAGACGGAGCTCAAGGGCTTCGGCCTGGCGGAGGGGCGGCGCACGCTCCGCCTCAAGATCCCGGCCCTCCTGGAGGACGATGAGCTCCGGGGCGCCTACCGGGTGGACCGGGTGGGCAAGGTGTCCTGCACCTTCAGCACCCGCAAGTTCGACCTTCAGACGGGGAACCTGGTGAACCTGAGCACCACGGGGGCCCGGCTCCTGGCCTTCCGGGACATCACGGAGGAGGAGCTGAGGGCGGGGGACGATGTGTCGGTCACGATCCCGTTGCTGGAGACGCTGAGGATCAACAGCCCGGCCAAGGTGCGCCACGTCCACCTCCGGAGCTTCGGCGTGGAGTTCAGCCCGCCCCTGGGCGGGGTGCTGCTGGAGAACCTCAGCCGCTGGATCTTCCAAAAGCGCGAAGAGGATCGGGAGCGGGAGGCCCGCCGGGGGGTCGAGACGGCCGGGGAGGCGCAGCGGTCCCTGGCGGCCCAGGCGACCCCCAAGCGGGGCATCGTCCTGCTGAGCGGCGATGCCCGGCTCGAGTCGGATCTGAAGGAGGTGCTGGAGGTGCTCCAGCCCGTGGTGCGGGTGTCGAGCCCGGGCAGCCAGGGCGTGCGGGAGATGCTGGCGCTCAATCCGGCTCTGGCCATCCTTCACGTGCCCACCCTGGGGCTGGACGACCGCCGGCGCATCAAGACCGTGCTGGAGGGCGTGACCACGAAGGTGCCCTTCATCCTCCTCGGCACCGGGGTCGAGCCCTCGGTGCTCATGGAGTTCGGGACCGACGTGAAGGCGGCCTGCGTCTACCAGTTCAACGCCCAGCGGGGCATGTTCTTCCAGCGGCTGGTCCACGGCATCCTCCGACGGCACGGCGTGGAAGCAGGGGTGGCCGAGGAGCCGGGATGAGCCTCTGGCCCTTCAAGGAGGACCCTCCCCCGGGGGCTTTGCAGGGGAGCGCGGTGCAGGGGGTGCTCAGCGAGCTGGCCGGTCGGCACGACGTGGGCATCCTGGCGACGCCCTACCTCAGCCTGGAGGCCCGCGTCCTGGAATGGAACACGGAGACCCTCAAGATCCGCTCCACCTTGCCTCCCCGCACGGCGACCCGCACCCTGGCGGAGCAGGCCCTCCGCCTGAGGCTGCCCTGGAAGCTGTCCATGCTCGCGGGCCCCGTGGGCTGGCTTGCGGCAGGGCAGGATGAGTCGGCCCGGTGGATCCAGTTGGAGGCCCCCCCCTGGCTGATGCCGGATGAGCTGCGCGCCCACCCCCGGGCGGATCTCGTGGGCCGGAGCACCTTCACGCTCACGGCCGACGACCTCTCCCAGATGAAAGGCGGTCTGGAGAACGTGTCCCTCGGCGGGGCCCTCGTCTATCTTCGGGAAGCCCCCCCGGCGGGGCTCTTCCAGCTGGGGCGGACCTACGAGCTGGGCCTGCGGCTGGAGGACGGCCCCGAGGTCCGTCTCCGGGTGCGCGCGGTGCACGGGGACTTCCAACGCATCGGGCTCACCTTCCTGGCCCCGCCCGCGGAGGCGCTGGGGCGGCTGGAGGAGTGGATCCGGCCCCGCCACGCCGAGGCGCTGCGGCGCTGGGAGAACTACCGGGAGATCCGGGCCCAGGCGGAGGCGGCGGCCCGTGCGAGGGCCGCCGCGGCCCAGCCCGAGGGGGTGCTCGCCATCGGGAGCCCGCTCTTCGGAGCCGAGGTGAGCGAAGCCCTGGAGGGGCTCCTCTCCGTGCGTCTCGCCCCTCCGGGCCTGGCGGCGGTGAAGGCCCAGCTGGACCGGCCCCCCCAGCTCACCCTGCTCCAGGTGACCCGCGGCGGCACGGAAGACCGCCACCGGCTCCGGAACCTCTGGCAGGCCCTGAACCTCAGTTGTCCATTGGTGTTGCTGGGCACCGGGGAACCCGGCTGCGCCCAGGCCCTCAGCGGGGAGCTGAAGGCCGCCGGGGCCCTCCAGTGGGATGGGGGCCGGACCCGGTTCTTCGCCCGACTTGTGCAAGGGCTCATCCAGCGGGCCCGATCGGACGAAGAGGAAGGCGGCCCCTAGGTCCCCGTTCCGTGGTTCCTTCCCAGGCCCCCCTGAAAGGCTCCATGTTCAACACCTCCGCCAATGGGCATCGCAAGCCGGCTCCCCTCCTGACGGCGACGACCCTCCTCGGTCCCGGCTCCAGCTTCCGGGGCGAGGTCGATTGCGGCCGCACCAACCTCAGGATCGAAGGCACCTTCGAAGGGACCATCCGCTGCGACGGTCAGGTGCAGGTGGTGGCCCCCGGCCAGGTCAACGGCACCATCTACGCCCGGGACCTCCTCGTCTCCGGCCGGGTGGACGGGGTGTTCAAGGTGGATGGCTGCCTGGAGATCCGGGAGTCCGGGTGGGTGGAGGGCGAGGTGGAGGTGGGGACCATGGTCGTGGATGAGGGCGGCACCTTCCAGGGGAGCTGCACCCGCCACGGGCAGAAGGAACAGCCCGAGCCGCCCCGGGCGGCCAAGCCACCGGCCCCGGAGCGCCCGACCCTGGCGCCGACCCTGCCCACGGTGGACTTCACGGGAAGCCGCGGGTTCCAGGCCCGCTGAGCGCCGGGCCTCACGAAGAAGCCCCGGGTTCGTCCCGGGGCTTCTTCGTGGAGGTGAGGGCCTTAGCGCTTGGCGGCGGCCAGGTTGGTGTTGTCGAGGTTGGCCTCGGTGAGGACCGCCTCCCGCAGGTCCGCCCCGCCCAGGTTGGCGCCGGAGAGCTTGGCCTTGGTGAGGTTCGCCTTGGAGAGGTTGGCCCCGCTCAGGTTCGTCCACACCATGTTGGCGCTGGTGAGGTTCGCGCTGGTGAGGTTGGCGCCTTCCAGTCGGGCATCGATGAGGTTGGTGTGGCGGAGATCGGCGCCGGCGAGGTTGGTGCCGCTGAGGTTCGCCCCGGAGAGGTTGGCGCCATCGAGGTAGGCGTCCCGGAGGATCGTCTCGCGCAGGTTCGCCCCGCAGAGGTTGGCGCCGTCCAGGTTCGCATCCTTCAGGTTGGTCTCCTTCAGGTTGGTCTGACGGAGGTCCACGCTGCGGAGGTCGGCCCAGATGAGGCTGGCGCCCGTGAGGTCGGCGTTGACGAGGTTGGCCTCGTTGAGGTTGGCCTGGTAGAGGTTCGCGCCGGTGAGGTTCGCGCCTCGCAGGTTGGCCTTGCTGAGGTTGGTGCGGTATTCCCCCCAGCTCTCGCGGGGGAGCGAGGCCAGCCGGGTGTTCTGGAGGTTGGCCCCGTCGAGGTTCGCGCTGTAGAGGTTGGCCCCGCTGAAGTCACCGTCGGTGAGGTCGGAGCTGGTGAGATCCGCGTGGCTCAGGTTCGCACCGATGGCGGTGGCGGCCCGGAAGTTCGCGCCCTTAAGGCGGGCCCCGTCGAGGTTCGCTCCGCTGAGGGTGGCGTGGTTCAGGTCCATGTTCTCGAGGGAGAAGCCGCTGAGGTCCACGCTGCTGAGGTTGACGCCCCCGAGGATGGCGCGGTCGAGGCTGGCCCCGCGCAGCTTCGCGGTGCTGAGGTTGGCGTGCGAGAGGTTGGCGCTGAGGATCACGCCCTCCAGGTTGGCGCCGGTGAGGTCGGCCCGGGAGAGGTTGGCGCCGTTCAGGTTCGCGCTGCGGAGGTCATCGCCATTGAGGCGGGCGCCTTCGAGGTTCGCGCCGCTGAGCTGGGTGTCCGCGAGGTTGGCCTCCGTGAAGGTGGCCAGGGCGAGGTCCGCCCCATTGAGCACGGCGCCAGAGAGGTCCGCCGCGCCGAGGTTGGCGCCCCGCAGGTTCTTCTCGGTGAGGTCCACCTGGTGGAGGTTGGCGCCGACCAGCACCGTCTCCACCATCACGGCCCCATCCAGCAGGGCCCCGGTGAGGCCCGCGCCGGTGAGGTTGGCCCGGGAGAGGTTGGCACTGGAGAGGTTGATCTCGCGGAGGTCGGCGCCCGTGAGGTCGGCGCCGCGCAGGTCCGCCTGGTGGAGGATGGCGGTGTTGAGCTTCGCGCCGCTCATGTTGGTGCCGGAGAGGTTCGCCCCGCTCAGGTTCGAGCCGGAGAGGTCGGCGCCCTTGAGGTTGGCGTCGGCGAGGTTCGCGCCTTCGAGGATGGCCTGGGCCAGCACGGCATTGCTGAGATCGGACTTGCTGAGGTTGGACTGGCTGAGGTCCATGCCGCGGAGGATGTTCCCGCTGAGGTTCGTGCCGCTGAGGTTCGCGCCCGCGAGGTTGGGAATGCCGTTCTTGTCGTACTGCAGGATGTCCATGTAGCGGAGATCCGCGGCGATGAGGTTCGCGCCCCCGAGGTTGGTGCCCTTCAGGTTGGCCCGGCCCAGGTTGGCGCCCTCGAGGTTGGCGCCCTCCAGGTTGGCCCAGTGCAGGTCGGAGGTGGAGAGGTTCGCGTTGCCGAGGTTCGCCTTGTTCAGGCTGGCGTTCCCGAGGTTCGCCCCCTGGAGGTTCGCCGCGAGCAGGTTGGCGCGGTCGAGGGTTGCACCCTGGAGGTTGGCCTGGCTGAGGTTGGCGCCCTCGAGGCTCGCCCCATCGAGCAAGGTCTTGCGGAGGTCCGCACCACAGAGGTTCGCGCCCCTCAGGTCCTTGACGCTCATGTACGAGCCGCAGAGGTTCAC
>CAZVKM010000222.1:0-5686 GCA_964627685.1 uncultured Solibacteraceae bacterium
CCTTTGCATCCCGGGCGCGGATCGGGTGAAATCGAGCCTGGCGATGGTGTCCGCCCCATAACCGCTCCCCGAGCTGATGGCGCCTGCGACCTCAAGGAGCCGTAGGCATGTCCCCCCTCTCCCATCGGGCCCAACGGATCATCTGGGACCTCCTCCTCGGCGCCCTCGTGGGGCTCCTGTGCGGCGCGGCCGCGGCGGGCTTCCTCGCCCTGCTGGAAGGCACCCTCCACCTCCGCGCGGCGCACCCCGGTCTCCGCTTCGCCCTGCCCCTGTTCGCCTGGCTCAGCGCCTGGATCTACCGGCGCTGGGGAGGGGCGGCGGAGGGGGGGACGGCCCTGGTCCTGGATGAGGTGACGGAGTGGCGGGGGAAAGTCCCCACGCGGATGGCGCCCCTGGTGCTCCTGGGGACCTTGCTCTCCCATCTTGGCGGTGCCTCCGTGGGCCGGGAGGGCACGGCGGTGCAGATGGGCGCGGCCTTGGGCCGCACCCTGGCCAAGGCCCGGGGAAGGCTGGGGGCGCTCCTTCGCCTCACCCGGGCCCGGCAGCGGCTCCTCCTGCAGGCGGGCCTTGCGGGCGGCTTCGGGGCCGTGTTCGGCACCCCCCTGGCTGGAGCCCTGTTCGGGGTGGAGGTGCTGGGGAAGGGGGGGCTCCGGCCTGAGGCGCTCCTCCTCTGCCTCGCTTCCAGCCTCACGGGTGAGGCCACCGGAAGGATCCTGGGCGCGCATCACGCGACGTGGACGGTGCCCTCCGTCCCCCTAACCCCGCACCTCTGGCCCGCCCTCCTGCTGTTCGCCCTCGGCGTGGCCGGGGTGGCCTGGGCCTACGTGCGGGCCAGCCATGCCCTCGCCACCTGGACCCGAGACCGGTTCCCCTGGTGGGCGCGGCCCCTGCTGGGGGGGCTCGCGTTCACCCTCATGGCCCTTCCCCTCGATGCGGCCTATCTGAACCTGGGCACCGAGTGGCTGCCCCAGGCCTTCTCCGGCCCGGTCCCACCCTGGGCCTTTGCGGTGAAGCTGGCCCTCACGGCCTGGTGCCTCGGCTGGGGCTTCAAGGGTGGGGAGGTGACGCCCCTCTTCGTCTCCGGCGCCCTGCTGGGGGCCGCCGCCGCCCCGGCCCTGGGTCTGCCCGGCCCCTACCTTGCTGCGGTGGGCTTCGTGAGCCTCTTCGGCGCCTGCTCCCAGACGCCCCTCACGGCCCTCCTGCTCGGCGTGGAGCTGTTCGGAGCGGGCCTGGCTGCGCCGGTCCTCCTCGTGGGGACCCTGGCCCACGCCCTCCGGGGCTCCCGGAGCCTGTACCGGTCCTGAGGTGGCAGACTGGGAGGATGACGAAGGCCATCTCCCTCCGCGTGGACGTGGACACCCTCGAGGGGTCCCTCGCCGGCATCCCGACGCTGCTGCGGATGCTGGAGAAGCACCGCATGCGGGCGAGCTTCTACTTCAGCTTCGGTCCGGACAACAGCGGGAAGGCGATCCGGCGGGTGTTCCGCAAGGGCTTCCTGGAGAAGATGAAGCGGACGAACCCGGGGAAGCTCTACGGCTTCAAGACGATGATGTACGGCACCCTGCTGCCGGCGCCCATCATCTGGAAGCGGGCGGCCGCGGAGATGAAGCTGGCGGCGGCGGCGGGGCACGAGGTGGGCATCCACGCCTGGGATCATGTGCAGTATCACGACCTGCTGGACCGCAAGTCCCGGACGTGGCTGGAGGCCTGGTATCGCGACGCCCACAAGGCCTTCGCGGACATCTTCGGCACGCCCGCCAAGGGCGCCGTGAGCCCCGCCTGGCGGAGCAACGACGCCACGCTGGAACTCCAGGAACCCTACGCCATGGATTACGCCGGGGACTGTCGGGGCTTCGAGCCCTTCTACCCCATCGTGAACGGCCGCACGCTGGCCACCCTCCAGGTGCCCACCACCCTTCCGACCCTGGATGAGCTGTGGGGCCTCGACGGCCGCACAGGCGAGGACGTGAACCGGGAGGTCCTGGACCTCATCCGGGAGGACGCGCTCAACGTGTATGCGCTCCACACGGAGGTGGAGGGCGGGGCCCTGCACGACACCTTCGATGCCTTCCTCGGCGGGCTCAACGCGCGGGGCGTGATCGCCCGTACCCATGCGGACTGGGTGCCGGAGCTGAAGGCGGCGAACCCGCCCGCCCGGGCCATGACCCGCCGGGAGATCCCCGGTCGGGCCGGCTGGGTGAGCTGGGCGCCGGACGCCCCTCAGGCGTAGGTGAAGGCGTCGGCGGTGGTGGCGAGCCCCTGGGCGACGCCGGCCAGCTCCTGGGCCGTGAGGTGCACCTCGGGCACGGTGTTGGCCAGCTGGGCGGCGGCGAGCTGAACCTCCCCGGTGCCGCGGGAGGTGTCCTGCATCCGCTTGGAGACCTCGCGGCTGGCCACGGCCTGCTCCCGGGCCACCTGACCGATCTCCTCGGTGAGGCGATCCACCACGGTGAGGGCCTGGAGGGTGCCCTCGAGGGTCGTGGCCAGGTCCTCGAGATGTTCCCGGCCCTCCTCCACCGCCTTCCCGTTCTGGCGGGCCAGGGCGGCGGCTTCCTCGGAGGCCTGAATGCTCCGCTCCAGGGCCTGGCGGACGCCGTCGTGCGGGAGGTTGGCGAGGGCCTGGGTGAGCCGGCGGCCCAGCTCGCTGATGACCGCGGAAGCCTGGACGGCCTGCTCGGAGCGGGCCCGGATGCCTTCCACCAGGGCCTTGGCCTCCTGACCCAGGGTGTGGGCGCCCCGGGCCAGGTCCACGGCCTTCCGGCCCTCGCCGCGCACCGCTTGGAGGGTGTCCTCCACCTGCTCCACGGAGGCGCTGAGCTGGAGCATGGCCGAGGCCACCTGTTCCGTGGACTGGCGCTGGCCGTAGGCGCTCTTGGCCAGCTGCTGGGTGGAGCCGCTCACGCGGTTCGCGCTCTGAGAGAGGCCTTCGGCCCCGCCGGCCACCCGGTGGGCGGCATCCTTGAGGCGGCGGGCCATGAGGCCCAGCTGCTCGCAGGTGGTGTTGAAGGCCTGGGTCATCCGGGCGGTCTCGTCCTGGCCCACGATGGGCAGGCGCACGCTGAGGTCGCCGGACCGGAGGCGGGTGAACCCCTCCTCCAGGGTCTGGATGGGGCGCAGCACCGCTTCGCCCGTGACGTGGGTCCAGGCGAGGACCAGGGCCCCGAAGAGCAGGGCGCCGGCCAGCAGGGCGAGGCGCATGCGGAGGGCGGCGGATTCCATGGCTTCCGCCTCCTGCACCAGCTGGCGGTTGAAGCGATCGCCCAGCCCCTTGAGCGCCTCGAGCCGCTCGCTGGCCACCTTGAACCACTGGAAGGGGTCCACCTCCGGCAGCCGGGCGGTGGCCAGGAGGGCCTGTTCGCGCAGCCGCAGGTAGCCCGCCTCCCGCGCATCATGGAGGGTCAGGCCGTAGGCCTCCCGCCACGCGGTGGGGGCGGTGCGCAGGAAGGTCTGTCCGTGGGCCTCCTGCACCGCCACCAGCCCGATGAACCGCTCCCGCATGCCGGGGGCGAAGGCCTGGTTGGAGAACGCGTTGGCGAGCACCGCCCGCTCCAGTTCCACCTGCTCCTTCTGGTGCATGAGGGCCGAGAGGGCGTGGAAACGGGACTCCAGCACGGTGGTGGCCGCGGGCAGCACGAGCCGGTCCTGGAGGGCCAGGAGGGCGCCGAGGAGCCCCGAGTAGTCATCCAGGAGCGCCGGGGCGGAACGGCCGGTGGCCACCCCCTGGCGGATCGTCGGGAGGTGCCCCAGGGCCTGGGTGGCCTCGGAGGCCAGGGCTTCGGCCGGGGCGGAGGGCAGCACGGCCGTGAAGGCCTGGAGGGCCTGATCGGTGGCCTGCCGGCGGCTCCGCAGGTCCTCGCCCGAACCCTGACCCCGGGCGCCCTGGTAAAGGGCCGTGGCGCCGCGCTCGGCCTGGACGGCATGGATGAGGTCGCCCAGGCTGGCGCCGAGCCGGGACGTGGCCGTGAGGGGAGCCAGGCTCAGCACCACTTGGTTCTGCCGGTACATGTAGAGGGCGGTGAGCGCGGCGCCCGCCGCGAGGGGCAGCATCACGAGCACCATGAGCTTGGCGCGCAGGTGGGTGAGGAGGAAGCGCATCATGGTGACTCCAAGCCGAAGGCCCCATCCGCGGGGATGGAGAATCGCGTTACGAGGGGCACGGGAGCGGGTGCAGGGCGGTGCCGGACCTCCTCCATCCTGGGCGCTTCCCGGGGGGACCTGACAATGATGGAGGTCACACCATTCAAGCCCCCGATCCGCGTGGCCGTTGGATTTCAGGCACACTGGACCCATGGCGAGCGAGGCGGCGATGTCCCCCGAGGGCCGGCGGAAGAGCCGGCGGGCGGAGCACGAGCCGCGCTCGAGCTGTGGCGAGAGCCTGCGGGCCTGAATCCCGACGTCCACGCCGCATCCCCTCTCCCCAGATCCCATCGGGGCGCCGCACCGCGCCCCTCCGAGGTCCGCCATGCCCAAGACCCTCATCGAACCCTTCCGCATCAAGTCCGTGGAGCCCATCCGCATGACCACCCGCGCCGAGCGGGAAGGCCTGCTGGCCAAGGCCCACCTGAACCCCTTCCTCCTGCACGCCGACGACGTGCTCATCGA
Organism: uncultured Solibacteraceae bacterium; assembly: GCA_964627685.1. Lineage (GTDB taxonomy): Bacteria > Acidobacteriota > Holophagae > Holophagales > Holophagaceae > JAFDVN01. The sequence goes on from CAZVKM010000222.1 coordinate 4,603, forward strand.
CTTCCTCACGGACTCCGGCACCGGGGCCATGAGCGCCAAGCAGTGGGGCGCCATCATGGAGGGCGACGAGAGCTATGCCGGCGCCCGCAGCTTCTTCCGCCTCGAGGCGGTGATCAAGCGGCTCACGGGCTACGCCCACCTCATCCCCACCCACCAGGGCCGTGCCGCGGAGCGCATCCTCTTCACCGTGGCCGGGAAGCCGGGCGACATCGTGCCCAGCAACACCCACTTCGACACCACCCGGGCCAACCTGGAGGCCAGCGGCGTCGTGGCCCTGGACCTGGTGATCCCCGAGGGCCTGCAGCCCCAGACGATCCATCCCTTCAAGGGCAACATCGACCTGGGCCGGGTGGAGGACCTGCTCAAGCGGGACGGGGACAAGGTGCCCTTCGGCATGCTCACCGTCACCAACAACAGCGGCGGCGGTCAGCCCGTCTCCATGGCCAACCTGAAGGCCTATTCGGCGCTGCTGAAGCAGTACGGCAAGCCCCTGGTGCTGGACGTCTGCCGCTTCGCGGAGAACGCCATGTTCGTGAAGCTGCGGGAGGAGGGCTACGCCGACCGCAGCATCGAGAGCATCGTGCAGGAGATGTTCAGCTACGGGGATGGCTGCACCATGAGCGCCAAGAAGGACGGCATGGTGAACATCGGCGGCTTCATCGCCCTGCGCGACGAGCGCTGGCTGGAGGCCGCCCGCAACCTGCTCATCCTCACGGAGGGCTTCCCCACCTACGGCGGCCTGGCCGGCCGTGACCTCGAGGCCCTGGCCGTGGGGCTGGAGGAGGTTCTGCAGGAGGACTACCTCCGCTACCGCCTGCGGACCGCCGAGTACATGGGCGAGAAGCTGAAGGCGGGGGGCGTGCAGATCGTGGAGCCCACGGGCGGCCACGCGGTGTACCTGGACGCCAAGACCTTCCTGCCCCACTTGGCGTCCGAGGACTACCCCGCCTGGTCCCTGGCCAACGCCCTGTACCTGGAAGGGGGCCTCCGCGGGGTGGAGATCGGCTCGGTGATGTTCGGCCGGCGCGATGACGATGGCACCGAGCACTACCACCCCATGGAGCTGGTGCGCCTGGCCTTCCCC
>CAZVKM010000223.1:0-5660 GCA_964627685.1 uncultured Solibacteraceae bacterium
GCCGCCGTACTGGATCATCTTCCCGCCCTCGATCAGGGCGGCGATGCGGGGGTGCTTCTTGAACTTCTGCAGGATCAGGTGGGCGTCGGCGAAGGGATCCTTCGTGTCCATGGAGAGCACGAAGCCCACGGCCAGCTTGGTCCCGCCCATCTTGTAGACGAAGGAGCCGCCGCTCTCGCCGTCGGCCAGGGGGAAGCCCGTGGAGTGCAGCACGAAGCCCTCGGGCACCTGGCCCTCCGGCACCTCCCAGATCTCCTTCACGCCCATCTCGTAGGTCTGGGGGTTGGGGCTGGAGGCCTGCAGGCCCAGCACGGCCTCCAGCTCCCGGGCCAGGTGGCCACGGGGGCCTTCACCGAAGACCGTGACCTTGGCGCGGAGGTTGTTGCCGGGCTCGAAGTTGCTCTTCGGGGTGCCATCGGCGTTCACGCCCTTGTCGGCGGTCTGCACGCCCACCACCTTCTTCGTGCCGTCGGGCTGGTCTTCCCAGAGCACCTTGATGCCGGCGAAGCCGGGCAGGAGCATCACGTCCACACCGGGCACCTCGCGAGCCTCGATCTGGGCCGCCATCCAGCGGACCATCTTGGACAGGGAGACGATGTGGTTGCCGTGGTTCTGGAAGAAGGGCGGCAGCACGGGGAACTTGAAGCCGCTGCGGTCGGAGGTGAAGAGCCACACCTCCTCCTCCTGAACCTCACCCTCGCTGGGGAAGTCGCGGTCCATGAAGTCGGGGCACAGCTCCTTGAGGGCCGTGGGATCCAGCACCGCGCCGCTGAAGGCGTGGTCGCCGATCTCATCGCCCTTCTCGATGAGGCCGATGGTGAGGCCCTCGAGCTTCTTCACGCCGGGCTTCTTGTTGTGGGCCTCGATCTGATCCAGCAGGCGCCACAGGCCCGCCAGGTTGCTGGGGCCGGCGCCCACAAAGAGGACATCGAAGTCCAGGTCCTCGCGTTCCACGTCGGGCCGCGCCGACTGGGTGGAAAAATCGCGCATGGGTTACTCCATCAATCAGGGAACCAGTGTACCGTTCCAGGCCTCCCCCATCTTCTCTCCCCTTCATCCCCTTTATCCAGGCTCAATCTCCTTCCATTCCCTCCCTCCGGCCTGGAGCGGCCACCATGAACGACCCGCTGACCGAACGCATCATCGCCTGCGCCTTTTCCGTAGCCAATCGACTCGGCCCCGGGTTCCTGGAGAAGGTCTATGAGAACGCGATGGCGTACGAGCTCGGCAAATGCGGACTGGCCTACCGGCAGCAGCAGGGCATTGAAGTCCAATACGAAGGGGTGATCGTAGGTCAATTCATGGCCGACCTGGTGGTGGAGGGCCGCGTCATCCTGGAGCTGAAGGCGACCCGGGAATCCAGCGAATTCCACACAGCCCAATGCCTCAACTACCTCAAGGCCACGGGAATGCCCATCTGCCTTCTGTTCAATTTCGGGAAGGCCAAGCTGGAGGTCCGGCGCTTCGAACGGAGTCCTGGAGGGACTGGGCCTGGATGAAGGGGATGAAAGGGATGGACGGGGCATGACCTCGGATCGAACAATGCCAGGGGAACCTGAAGCGCCATGACCCACCCCACCTCCGCCCACACCTTCCAGGCCGCCGTCGAGCGGCCCCTCTCCGTGGTGTTCCGGACCGCGGATGGTCGCTGGGAGGGCCACGACTACCGGGTGGAGGTGATCACCTCCCGCCAGGGCCTGGACGGCTTCGACGTGGTGGTGGACTTCCGGGACCTGGAGGCGGCCATGGATGCGTTCCTGGCGCCGCTCCAAGGTCGCCTGCTCTCGGACCTCGACTTGGAGGGTCCGCTGGCGCTGGCGGCCAAGCTGGCGAAGGACCTCGCCCCCACGGTGGCCGCGCCGGCCCGCCTGGAGGAAGTGGCCCTCACGGATGGACGGGGCCGTCGTCTGGCGGTCCGCCCGTGAGCCTCGGCCCCGGCCTGCGCACGCCCGAGGTGCGTCCCGGCCGGCAGATCCTCCTGCTGGGTCTCCTCGCGCTGGCCAGCGCCTGGGTGTCCAATGCCCTGGCGGGCCCCACCCGGCGCCTGGCCTGGCGCCCCGAGGCCGCCCCCGCACCCGCGCCTCCTCCGAGGCCGATCCCGCCACCTCCGCCGGCCACCCCGCCCCTCCCCCCGACCGCTCCCGGCGCCCCAACGAAGCCCCCTTCCCCTCGCCCGCCCCAGCCGCTTCCCCCCAAGGCCCCGGCCGCCGCTCCGAGCCTCCGGGAGGCCTTCCCACCCCCTGGGGACGGCGCCCCGGTGGAGATCGGCGACGACGAAGCCCACGCCCTCCACCGGGCCGGTGCGGCCTTCCTGGATGCCCGCCGCACGGCCCTCTACGAGGAAGGCCACATCGCCGGGGCCAAGGTCATCAGCCCCTGGGAGGACGGCGTGGCCTCGAAGGTGCAGGCCTACGCCGACGCCACCTTCGATCCCAAGGATCCGCTGGTGATCTACTGCTCGGGCGGGGACTGCCGGGACTCCCACCTCCTGGCGGATCGCCTCTGGCCCCTGGGCTTCCGGAACATCCGCATCTATCGCGGCGGCTGGCCCGCCTGGAGCGGCCGGGGCTGGCCCTCGGCCAAGGGCCCCGAGGGGGCCGCCCGATGACCCTCCGGAACCTCTGCGCCCTGACCCTCGGCGCCGTGCTGCTCGCCGCCGCGATCCCCAAGCTCCTGGACCCTCCGGGCTTCGCCCAGGTCCTCTTCCACTACCAGCTCTTCCCCGAGGCGGTGCGTCACGCCCTCGCCCTCGGGGTGCCCTGGCTGGAGCTGTGGATGGGCCTCGCCCTGATCACGGGCCGGGGCCGCACCGGCGCCGCCCGCCTGGCCCTGGGCCTCATGCTCGCCTTCGCCACGGCCATCGGGATCAACCTCCTGCGCGGGCACGCCATCGACTGCGGGTGCTTCGGCGCCGGCCCGGCCCGCACGGCGGCGGAGAAGCTCACCGCCATGCGCTGGGAGGTGCTCCGGGACCTCCTCTTCGCCGCCCTGGCCCTGCCCCTCTGGCGACCGGAGCCGTGAAGCCCTGGGTCCCCCTGGGGGCGCTGGCCCTGGCCCTGAGCCCGCTGGCGGTGCTCCGCCCCTCCCCCATCCACGGGGAGAGCATGGCGCCCACCCTGCGGGAGGGGGAGCTGGTGGTCGGCCTGCGGGCCTGGGCGGCCCCCGCGCCCGCCCGCGGGGAGGTCTGGATCGTGGCGGGCCCCGAGGGCCCCAGCGTGAAGCGGGTGCTGGGCCTCCCGGGGGAGGTGGTGGACCTGAAGGGACCCCGCCTCTACGTGGATGCCCGATGGATCGAGGAGCCGTGGGTGCGCTGGCCCGAGCGGGAGGACCAGGGCCCCTGGGCCTGCGGCGACGGTTACCTGGTGCTCGGCGACAACCGCCCCCGCAGCCGGGACGGCCGCACCTGGGGGCCCCTGCCCCGCGCCGCCTTCCTGGCCCGGGTGGCGAAGGCGCCCTGAGCCGCCCTCAGCCCCGCACGATGCGGTGGGGCCCCGAGCCCGCGCCCATGCGCACCTGGAGGGCCAGCAGCTCCGGGTGGCGGGGGAAGGCCTCCAGGCCCCGGCGCAGCACCTCCCGGGCGCTCTGGATCTCGTTCCGCCCGATGAGGGTGTGGATCACCATCTGGTGCCAGATGCCCTGCCCGCCATCCGGCACCTGCTGCAGGGCGTTCCACGCATCGCGCACCACGCGGGCGTCCTTGCGGGCCGCCCCGCGGCCCACCAGCACCTCCCAGAGGGAGAGGTCGCGGGGGTTCTGGTCCAGCCCCGCCTCCAGGGCCAGCCGCGCGTCCTCCCAGAGCCCATCCGCCTCCAGGAGCTCCGCCAGCTTCAGGTAGGTGCGGCTGTAGCCGGGATCCGCGCCCAGGGCCTGGGAGAAGCGGGCCTGGGCCACGTCCATTCGGCCCAGGCGCCAGAGGCTCTCGGCACTGGCGGCCAGGGCGGCGGGATGGGCCGGCTCGGAGGCCAGGATGCTGTCGAAGTAGGGGAGGGCCTCCTCGTGGCGGCCAAGCCGCTGGAGGGCGAGCCCCGCCCCGAAGATCACCACGAAGGGGCTGCGGGGCCGGAGGCGCTGGTGGGCCTCCGCCGCGGCCAGGGCCACTTCCCATTCCTCCGCCAGCAGGGCCTGCTGCACCAGGTCGTACTGGTACTGGCTGTTGTCGGGGTGCTCCGCCGCGTCGGCCACGGCCATCTCGAAGTAGGGCCGGGCCTTGGCCTGCTCCCGCAGGAGGTCCGTCTTCCCGAAGTGGTGCACCACCGCGCCCAGGTCGCCGATGGCGTGCCCGTGGCGCTCCAGCCAGGGATCGGGCAGGGCGTGCATCCGCCCTTCGAAGGTCAGCCCCGGCAGCCGGCGGAAGAGGCGGAGGCTCCGCGCATCGCTGTAGTGGGGGAATTCCCGGCCCAAGGTGTAGGGCGTGTCGTTGCGCTGGGCGGGCCCTTCCAGCCCCAGGAAGGTGCCGCTGCGGAAGTAGTGGCGGTGCACGAGCCGGTGGGCCGCCTCGGGCCCTTCCAGGGCGGCCCGGATGAGGCCGTGATCCGAGCCTTCCACCGCCTCGTCCGCATCCAGCAGGAGGATCCAGTCCCCCGTGCAGCGGGCCAGGCTGGCGTGCCGGGCCTCGGCGAAGGAGCCCGTCCAGGGGAAGGTGGAGACCGTGGCCCCCAGGCGGGCCGCCAGCTCGGGGGTGCCGTCCGTGGAGCCGGTGTCCACCACCACCAGCTCGTCGCAGAGGTCCCGCACGCTCGCCAGGGCCTGGCCCAGGCTGGGGGCCTCGTTCTTCACGATCATGGCCAGGGAGAGCCGGGGCATGGGTTGTAACCTGTTGGAATTCCGGTCGGAATCTTCTCAGGGTTCGCCCTCGGCTCGCAAGGCCCCTTCCAGTACCCTGAAGGGCTAGGAGTCTGCATGGATCGGCTGGTCATTCAGGGTGGCACCCCCCTCAAGGGACGCATCCGCGTCTCCGGCGCGAAGAACGCGGCCCTCCCCTGCCTGGCGGCCACGCTGCTCACGGCCGAGGAGGTGCGCCTCTCGAACCTGCCCGCCGTGGCCGACATCCGCACCATGATCAAGGTGCTGCAGGCCCTGGGCACCGAGGCCGAGCTCACCACGGAAGCCAGCGGGTTCGAGCTCACCGCCGGGCTCAAGGCCCTGGGCAACGCCGAGCTGAAGGCCCCCTACGAGCTGGTGAAGACCATGCGGGCCAGCATCCTGGTGCTGGGCCCCCTCCTCGCCCGTTGGGGGCGCGCCATCGTGAGCCTGCCCGGCGGCTGCGCCATCGGCGCGCGCCCCGTGAACCTCCACCTGGAGGCCCTGGAGCGCATGGGCGCGAGCATCGAGATCAGCCACGGCTACATCGAGGCCTCCGTGAAGGGGAAGCTCCAGGCCATGGACCACACCTTCGACAAGGTGAGCGTGGGCGCCACGGAGAACATCCTCACCGCCGCCTGCCTCGCGGAGGGCACCACCATCCTGCGCAACTGCGCCATCGAGCCCGAGATCGGCGACCTGGCCCGCCTCCTCGTGAAGATGGGCGCCCAGATCGAGGGCATCGACTCCAGCACCCTCACCATCACCGGCGTGAAGGAACTGCACGGCTGCAGCCACGCCGTGATCCCCGACCGCATCGAGGCCGGCACCTACGTGTGCGCCGTGGCCGCCGCCTGCGG
>CAZVKM010000224.1:0-5596 GCA_964627685.1 uncultured Solibacteraceae bacterium
TGGCCTTCACGTGGGGCTTGATGCGGCGCAGGGCCTCGTCCTGCCGGTTGATGTCGACCCCGGACGCGGCGTAACTGGTCTTGCCCTGAGACATGGGAACCCCCGAAGGGGCCATTTTCCCATGAAAATCAGGGCTTTCCCAGCCTTCGTTGCAGAGGGGCCGCCTACTTGGATTCCCCCTCGAAGCGGGGCTTCTCCAGGGTGGGCTTCCCCCCCAGGTAGCGGGCCAGCCAGGCCTGCACCTCCCAGTTCCAGTAGATGGAATTCTGCGGGGAGAGGATCCAGTGGTTCTCGTTGGGGAAGAGCACGAGGCGGGAGGGCACGCCCATGGCCTGCAGCACCCCGTAGAGCTCCAGCCCGTTCCCGTAGGGCACCCGGTAGTCGATCTCGCCGTGGGTGATCAGGGTGGGCGTCTTGAAGTTCCGGGCGTAGGTCATGGGGTTCTCCCGGTGCAGGCCCTCGACGTTCTCCCAGGGCTTGCCCCCCATCACCTCCGGGAAGCCGTGGGGCACATCCGTGGCGTACTGGGCGTAGGAGCTGTTCACCCCGGCGTGATCCACGAGGGCCTTGAAGCGGTCCGTGTGGCCCAGCACCCAGGCCGCCATGTAGCCGCCATAGCTGGCGCCGATGGCCGCCATGCGGCTGCGGTCGAGGTTGGGGTGCAGCTTCAGGAGGTGATCGGTCCCCCGCATGATGTCCTCGAAGGGCATGTCGCCCCACTGGTTCTGGATGCTGCGGCTGTAGGCCTCCCCGAAGCCCGTGGACCCATGGCGGTTCACCCAGGTGACGACGTAGCCGGGGGCCGCGAAGACGTGGCTGTTCCAGCGGTAGCTCCAGGAGTCCCGCACCATGGTGTGGGGACCGCCATGCATCGCCTGCACCAGCGGATAGGGCTTCGCCGGGTCATAGGCGGGGGGGAAGATGAGCCACCCCTGGACCCGGGCCCCCTTGGCCCCGGTGAACGTGTAGGACTCCACCTTCCCCAGGGCCAGCTCGGCCACCTTCGCGTCATTGAAGTGGGTGAGCGGCCGGGCCTCCCCGGTGGCGGGGTCCAGGGTGAACAGCTCCGAGGGCCGATCCGTCGTGTCGTGGAGGAAGACCACCCGACCCGCCTTCGCGTCCACGCCGGTGACCGTCCCACGCGTCACCACGGCGGGGAGCGCCTGGCCCCCGGCGTTCACCCGGAAGAGGGGGACGTGGCCCTGGTCCTCGGCCGTGACCCACAGCGTCCCATCCGCCAGGGGCTCGAAGGACTCGATCCCTCGGTCCAGCCCCTGGGTGAGGGGGGTGTTCCGGCCCGTGGCCAGGTCGTGGCGCCAGAGCTTGGCGAATTCCCCGCAGTAGTAGCGGATGGCCAGGCGCGTGTAGAGGATCCCCTTCCCATCCGGCGTGAAGCGCGGTGAGCCGTCGTGGGCGGGGTTCTCGGGGGTGAGGTTCTTCATGCCGCCGGAACCATCGGTCGGGATGAGCAGGAGGTCCGTGTTCAGGAAGTCGCGGTAGGGGGCGGGCGTGGTGTTCGCGGCGAGCACCACGGAGCGGCCGTCGGGGCTCACGTCGAAGGCCGCCTCTCCAGTGACGGAGAAGAAGCCCTTCCAGCCCGGTGTGAGGTCCGTGACGGCCTGGGTGGCGAGGTCCACTTTGAGGAGCCGGCTCGCCTGGTCCTCCGGAAGCCAGTGGTCGAAGTAGCGGTACTGGCGGTGTTCCGTGACCTTCGCGGTCATCTTGGAATCCCTGCGGCGCTTGGCCTCCTTACCCATGGCAGCCAGGTCCGCCTTGGAGAGGGTGCCCGCCAGCTCCGGCATCACCACGGTACCCACCACCAGCCCCTTCCCATCGGGCAGCCACCGCGGCGCCGAGACGGGGAAGGGCCAGTCGAGCACTTTGCGCGCCTCCCCGCCGGCGAGCGGCAGCACATACAGGCTGGCCGACTCATCCTCCCCCCGCTTGGAGAGGAAGGCGATCTGGGTGCCGTCCGGGCTCCAGGCCGGCGCGCTCTCCGAGGCCTGGGCCGTGGTCAGCCGCCGGGGCGCCCCGCCCCCGAGGTCGACCATCCAGAGGTTGGCCGTGGCCTTGCTCTTCTCCACGGACCACTCCTGCACGGAGAACACCGCCCGGGTCCCCTCCGGGGAGAGGGCCGGGGCCCCGAGGCGCTTCATGGCCCAGAGGTCCTGGGGCGTGATGGGTCGCTTCACCTGGGCGGCCAGGGGCAGGGCCAGGGCCAGGAGGCCCGCGGACAGACGGCGGAGGGTCATGGGGGCTCCGGGGAGAGGGATGGGTCCTGCGTAGCCTACCTGTTCCTGGCACCCTGGAGGCATGAGCTTCGACCTTGATCGCACCGCCCGGGCCGTCCGCGAGTTGCTGGCGGGGCTGGGACGGGATCCGGACACGCCCGAGCTGCGGGACACCCCGACTCGGGTCGCCGCCTTCTGGACCGAGCGACTGGAGGGCTACGGGGTGGATGTGGCCGCCGAGCTGAGGCCCCTGCCCGGCCACCTGGCACCGGTCCCGGTGATCCTCGAGCGCATCCCCTTCGTCTCCACCTGCGAGCACCACCTCGCCCCCTTTGAAGGCCAGGTGACCCTCGGGTACCTGCCCGGCGAGGGCGGGACCGTGGGGCTCTCCAAGCTGGCCCGTGTGGTCCAGGCCCATGCCCACCGCCTGCAGGTCCAGGAGCGCATGACCCAGGACCTCTTCGACGCCCTCCGGATCCACCTGCGTCCCGAGGCCTGGGCCGTGAAGGTGACCGCGGTCCACACCTGCATGGCCCACCGCGGGGTGAAGACCCCCGATGTGCCTGTGACCACCACCCTCCTCGGGGGACGGTGGGAAGGCGAGCCCCCGGAGCCCTTCCGCTGAGCCACCTGTGACCCGGGGCCGGCCGTGGATCCAGGATCCTGGGGCCCGGAGGTCCCCATGCGCCTGCGCGCCCTTCCCGCCTGCCTGGCCCTGCTCCTGCTCGGCGCCCACCTCCTCCGCCTGGGGGACCTCGCACCGGTCCTGCTCTGCCTCGCCCTGATGCCCCTGGCCTTCGTGACCCGCCCCTGGGCCCGCCGCACCCTCCAGGTCGTCCTGGTCCTGGCCACCCTCGAGTGGCTGCGCGCCCTGGTGGCCCTCCGGGCCCTCCGGGTGGACCTCGGGCTGCCCTGGCTCCGGATGACCGCGATCCTCCTGGTGGTGGCGGCCTTCACCCTGGCCTCCGCCCTCCTGCTCCCCGCCCCACGCCGGGAACAGCTCGGAAGCTGACGGAAACCCAAGGGGGCGCCCCGGGAGGACGATAGGTCTCCTTCCGATGTCCCCTCGTCCCCTCCGCCACCAGCTCATCCGGGATGGCCTCCTCGTGGTGGGCCTCACGGGCCTGCTGCTCTCCGTGGCCGGGTGGTTCGGCGCCCGGGCGATCATGGTCGGCCAAGCCAAGGCGCGGGCCCAGGCGGGGCTCCGGGAGGCGGAGCGGCGCCTGGTGGAGAGCCTCTCCGAGGCCCGACGCACCGGGGAAGCCCTGGCCGACCTCGGCCGTCAGGGCCTCTTCCCGCCCATGGGGACCCTCGTCGGGGAGCGCGCCCTGCTCACGGAGCTGAGGAGCCGACCCAGCCTCTCGAACCTCACCTTCGTCCTAGCCGATGGACGGGCCTCCGCCGCGAACGCCCCCGAATCGGACCGCCCCGACCGCTGGATCACCCGAGGAACGACCCTGGGTCCCCAGGGGCCCGAGCGGCGACTGCGCCTCTGGACCCCCGAGGGGCGCCTAGACTCCGAAGGGCCCGATCCGGCCGCTCCGCCGGACTGGAACCAGCGTCCCTGGGTGGTCGAGACCCGGGTCCGGAAGGGGCCCCTGTGGATCGGCCCCTATCCTTTCCTGGGCCGCGTGGGCTTCGGTATGACCTACGCCCTGCCCGTGTCCGATCCCGCCCATCCCGGAGGGGTGCTGGGTGTCGACCTCGTGCTGGGGGACCTGCTCTCCTGGCTCCGGGAGGCCCGACCCACCCCCCGGACGCGCCTCGCCATCGCCGATGAGCAGGCCCGCCTCCTCATCCCACCGGACCAGGAGCAGCCCTCGGAGGCCTCGCGCCGGGCCCTGGTGCCGGAGGTCCTCACCCCGGCCTCCCACCCCGTTCCCGCGGCCGTGCACGCCCTGCCCCTGTCCGATGGCACCGGCGCCTGGACCCGGCTGACGGTGGACGGGGCGGCCTACTTCGCCCAGCGGAGGACCCTCGCCATCCCCGATGGCCCCACCTGGGAGCTGCTGGCCGCCATCCCCGAGGGGGACCTGCTGGATGAGCCCCGGAGGGTGGCCCTGGGCACCTTCCTGGTGAGCCTCCTGGCCATCTCCATCCTGGGCTGGCGGCTGGCCCTGGACAGCCGGCGCGTGGCGGAACCCCTTGAGCGCCTGGCCCTGGAGGCGGAGGGCCTGGCGGAGGGGCGCGACCTCACCTCCCCGGAGACGCCCATCGAGGAGATCCGGAAGCTCGGCCAGGCGCTTCGGATGGCCTCCCTCGCCCTGCAGGAGCGCGCCCAGCTCGAAGGCCACCTCCGGCAGGCGCAGCGGCGCGAGCTCGTGGGCACCATGGCCGCCGGCGTGGCCCATGACCTGGGCAACCTCCTCTCCGCCGTCAGCGCCAACCTCGACCTCGCAGAGGAACCGGACCTCGGGCCCGAGGGGCGCGCCCGGGCCCTCTCCCAGGCGGGCCTGGCCCTCCGGCGGAGCCAGACCTTCCTGCGGGCCCTCCTGGCCGTGGGCCGCCAGGAACCCGCCCAGCCGGAGCGGATCCCCATGGACCTCGCCCTCGCCCTCAAGACCTCGCTCGAGACCCTCGGCCCGCTGCTCGGGGCTCAGGTGAAGGTCGCCTTGGAGGTCTCCGAAGGCCCTCTCCAGGTGGTGGCGGACCCCCTCCAGGTCGAGCAGCTGATCCTCAACCTGGCCCTGAACGGCCGGGATGCCATGGGGCGGGGCGGCCTCCTCACCCTCTCCGCCGGACGGGGCCCCTCGGGCCAGCCTTTCCTCGCCGTGAGGGATGAGGGCCAGGGGATCCCGGAAGCCATCCTCGATCGCCTGTTCATCCCGTTCTTCACCACCAAGGAGGCGGGACGGGGATCCGGGCTGGGCCTGGCCATGGTCCAGAGCATCGCCCAAGGCCACGGGGCCGAGGTGACCGTGACGAGCGTGGAGGGCAAGGGCAGCACCTTCACCATCACCTTCCCGATCCCGGAACCCCTGGCCTGAGGGCCCACCCGGACGTAGGTTGGAGCCCACCTCCAAGGAGCCCCCATGTCCCGACCCGGCCTTCCCCTCGCACTGACCCTGGTCCTCGGCCCCCTCCAGGCCCAGGAGACCCCCAAGCCCACCCCCCACCACGAAGCCATGAAGGCCGCCGTGGGCACCTGGGATGCCGCAGTGAAGATGCACGTCGGCCCCGGCAAGCCCCCCATGGAGTCCAAGGGCGTGGAGGTGAACCGCCTGCTCATGGGCGGGCTGTGGATGCAGAGCTCCTTCATCTCCGACCTGGGCGGCGTGCCCTTCGAGGGCAGCGGCCTCTTCGGCTACGACCCCGCCAAGGGCCAGCACGTGGGCACCTGGGTGGACTCCATGGTCATGAGCCAG
>CAZVKM010000225.1:0-5588 GCA_964627685.1 uncultured Solibacteraceae bacterium
TACAGCCGCCTCATCGGCTCCCGGAGGCAGCTGGAGCGGGTGACCTAGTCTCCTGCCACACGGCTTCCACTCGTCCAGCGCCCCCGGGGCGTGATGTCCCATCCAGGCGCGCGGCGCCCAACTGGATCCACCATGGCCGGTCACCTCATCCTCGTCCCCACGCCCATCGGCAACCTCGGTGACCTCACGGAGCGCGCGAAGGAGGCGCTGGCTTCGGCGGATCTCGTGGCCTGCGAGGACACCCGCCGCACCGGGGGCCTGCTCAAGCACCTCCAGCTGGACAAGCCCCTGCAGCGCTTCGATGACCACGCGGGGGAGGGGGCCTTCGATCGCGTGGCCTCGGCGCTGGTGAACGGGCAGACCGTGGCCTACTGCAGCGACGCCGGCATGCCGGGCATCAACGACCCGGGCTTCGAGATCGCCCGCATCGCCCGCGAGGGAGGTGCGAAGGTCACGGTGCTTCCGGGCGCCTCTGCGGTGCTGCTCGCCGTGGTGGCCTCGGGCCTGCCCTGCCACGCCTTCAGCTTCCTCGGCTACCTCCCCTCCCGCTCGGAGCCCAGGCGGACCTTCCTGAAGCGTCTCGGAGGACGGGAGGAGACCACCGTGGTCTTCGAGACCCCGCACCGGATCCACGAGACCCTGGATGAGCTGGAGGCGCTGCTGCCCGATCGCGAGATCGCCCTGGGCCGGGAGCTGACCAAATTGCATGAGACCTGGTACCGCGGCACCCCCGCCGAGGTGAAGGCCCAGCTCCGCGGGGAGCACCGAGGCGAGATGGTCCTCGTGGTGGCGGGCGCCGATGCCAAGCGCACGGTCACCGAAGGCACGGCGGACTTCGAGGGGGAGCTGCCCTCCTGGGCCCGCACCTACCTGGCCGCGGCCCGGGAAGGGGGCATGACCCTCCGGGAGTCCGTGAAGCCCCTGGCGAAGCACCTGGGCATGAACGCCTCCGAGGTCTACCGCCTGGCCGTGGAAGGCTGACCGGCGAACCTGACAGCGCTTACGCCGTTTTCAATGTCGTCCCCGGCGGAACCGATGGGGAACGCATGCCGAACCCGGCACCCCCGCCCGTCCTCCTGGTGGACGACAGCACGGCCTTCCTCAGGGCCCTCGAAGGGGTCTTCCAGGGCGCGGGCTACGCCACGGCCACGGCGCGCACGGGGGTGGAGGCCCTGGTCCGCGCCCTGGAGGAGCCCTTCTCGGCGGTGGTCTCCGACTGCGAGATGCCGATCATGACGGGCTTCCAGCTGTGCCGCCTGCTCAAGGACGAGGCGGAGACGCGGCACCTGCCGGTGGTCCTCATGACGGGCTCCCACCACCGCATGGGCCGGGTGTGGGCCCGCACCTGCGGGGCCGATCGGTTCTGGATCAAGCGGGACAACCTGGAGCATCTGGTCGGCGTGGTGCGCGACCTGGTGGGTGAGGCCCAGGTGGTGGCGCCCCGGGAGCTGGTGGCCCCGACCATCACCCTGGACGACATCCAGCACCGGCTCTCCGCGATCCTCGAGCGCCGGGTGCTGGAGCTCAGCCTCCGCCACACGGTGGGGACCTTGGGCACCCGCTGGGAGGACCCCGAGCAGGTGGCCTGGGGCTTCATGGACGTGGCCTACGACCTGGTGGCCCCGGGCGCCTTGTTCTGCCTCCTGCCTACCCCGGACGGCCATCGGGCCTACGGCCTGCACAGCCGGGGGCTGGATCCCGGCGCCCTCCAGGCGAGCCTGCCCGACTTCCCCTGGATCCGCGCGCTCCAGTGGACCTGGCGGGACTTCCCCGCCTCCGATCCACTGCCCCCCTCCCTGGTCCCCCGGGTCCGGGAGTTGGTGCTGGCTGGCGGGCAGGCCCGGGGCGCCTGGGGCTACCTGGCCGAGCCGGCCTATCCGGACAGCTGCGCGCGCCTGCTGGAAGTGGCCCATGATGAGCTCGCCAAGGTGCTCCAGGGGGCTGTGGCCCTGGACCTCCTGAAGGATGCGGTGCTCCGGCTGGAGCGGGCCGATCAGGTGAAGACCGAATACGTCCAGACCCTCTGCCACGAGATCCGGAACCCCCTCACGGCGGCCATGGGTCACGTGGAGGTGGCCCAGCTGGAGGCCAACCTCCCCCCGAAGACGACCCGGGCCCTGGGTCACGCCGGGGAGGCCCTGGATCGCCAGCGTCGCCTCCTCGACGTGGTGCTGGACCTGGAGAAGCTCGAGGCCGGAGGCGCGCCCCTGCAGAAGCAGCCCGTGGATCTGGAGGCGGTGGGCCGGCAGTGCCTCCACCTGATGGAGGGCCTCGCCCAGGGCCGGCAGGTCCGGCTGGCGCTGGAGAAGCAGGATGAGGCCCCCTGGATCGTCCCGGCGGATGGGGATCGCCTCGCCCAGTGCTTCACCAATCTCCTGGGCAACGCCCTCAAGTTCAGCCCCGAGGGGGGCACCGTCACGCTGGTCCTCCGCCGGGGGCTCGGGCGCTGCCGGGCCGAGGTGCGCGATCAGGGACCCGGGCTCCCCCCGGACTTCGAGGCGAGGATCTTCCAGAAATTCCAGCAGGGCGGGGATCGCCCGGGCACGGGCCTGGGGCTGTCCATCACCCGTCGGCTGGCGGAGGCCATGGGGGGCCGCGTGGGCCTGGAGAACTACCCCGGCCAGGGGGCCTGCTTCTGGATCGAACTCCCGGGCTGATAGGCTTCGGGCGATCGGAGCCCCCATGCGAACCCTCCTGAAGCTCGTCGTCGGCCTGCTGGCGGCCCCGCTGGTCTTGGCCCTCCTGGGGGTGACGGCGGGCCTCTTCCTCCCGAGGGAGCACCAGGTCACCCGGGTGCTGCACCTGAAGGCGGCCCCTGAGGTGGTCTGGGGGCTCATCGGCGACCCGGCGAAGGATCCCACCTGGCGCCCGGAGCTCGAGGCCTGCGTCCGCCGGCCCGACCGGGGCGGGCGACCCGTGTGGGAGGACCGCTTCCGGAACGGCCAGCGCATCGCCTACCTCACCGAGGCCGCGGAGCCGCCGGTCCGGCTGGTGCGGACCATCGTGGATCAGGAGCGCTTCGGGGGCACCTGGACCTATGCGCTGCAGGCAGAGGGGACCGGCACGCGGCTCCGCATCACGGAGACGGGCTGGGTGGGCGTGCCCTTCCGCCTCCTGGCGAAGGCCGTGATCGGGCACGCCACCACCCTGGAGCTCTACCAGCGGGCCCTGGCCCGGCATCTGGGGGAAGCCGCCGAACCCCAGGCGGAGTGAGGATCCACCGCGGGGTTGCGAAAAACATCCGCTAGCGTATGTTTATGGGGAGCCTAAGGACCCCCATGCGCCGCCCCGCCGCCCTCCTGCTCCTCGTCGTCATGCTCCTCCACACGGCCGTGAAGGTGCGGCTGGGCACCCTGCCGGAGCTGCTCTGGGCCTGCAACGTGAGCAGCCTCCTCCTCGTGGGGGCCCTCTGGTTCGACTGGGCGCCGGGGATGGGCCTGGCCCTGGTCTGGCACCTCTGCGTGGGCGAGCCCGGCTGGATCGCCGGCATCGCCGCCCGGGGCTGGGCCTTCCCGGGATGGACCTCCGTGGCGGTGCACACCCTCCCCCCCACCTGCGCCTACCTGGCCCTGCGGGGCCGGGGCCTGCCCCTGGCCTCGGCCTTCCTGGCGCTGGGGATGTTCATCCTTCTGGTGCCCCCGAGCCACTACTTCACCCCGACGACGCTGAACATCAACCTGGCCCATCAGCGGCTGGGCTTCCTCGTCGCCCGCTTCCAGGGCAACTGGGACTACCGCCTGGCCTTCAGTGGGGGCCTGCTGGGGCTGTTGATGCTCGGGTGGGGGCTGCTGGCCCCCCTGGTCCGCCGGGGGCCCGGGGAGCCGGCCCGGGCCTGAGGGCGGGGGGTGGCCCAACGGCTTTCTCGAAAGCGGGCCTGGGAGGGGGCCCCGGGGACCCCGAGGCTGGTGCTGCATCCCAGGAGCGCCCCATGTCCGCCGCCCGCCTCGCCCGTCCCCTTCTCACCCTGGTCCTGGCCCTCGTGGCGGCCGCCTGTGGCGGTGGCGGCGGCGGAGGCAGCGCCGCCCCCGGGCCGGCGCCGGCTCCCACGCCGGCGGCGACCCTCACCTCCCTCACCCTCACGCCCAGCGCCCCCACGCTCAACCTGGGGATGACCGCGGACCTCCAGGCCACCAGCCACTTCTCGGATGGGAGCTCCGCCCCAGCCGACGATGCCACCTGCACCTGGACCAGCAGCAGCCCCGCCGTGGCCACGGTGTCCAACACCGGGCTCGTCACCGGGCTCAGCGCCGGGAGCACCACCATCACGGTGGCCAAGTCCGGGGTTCAGGCCACGGCCGCGGTCACCGTCACCGCAGCCACGGTGACGCTCACCTCGCTGAGCCTCAGCCCGGCGGGGGGCGCCACCCTCACGACGGGGCAGACGGCGGACTTCACCGCCACGGCGCACTGGTCCGACGGCAGCACCACCACCCCCTATGATGCGAGCGTGACCTGGACGACCAGCGCGCCGGCCATCGCCACGGTGAACGGGGCGGGCCTGGTGACCGCCGTCTCCGCGGGCTCGGCGGTCCTCACCGCCACCGCGCAAGGGCACAGCGCCACCGCCGCCCTCACGGTGAACGCCCCGGCCGCGACCCTGAGCAGCCTGAGCCTCAACCCGACCTCGGGCTCCCTCACCGTGGGCCAGACCCTCGATGTCACCGCCACCGCCAACTGGTCCAACGGCACCTCCACGGTGCCCTACGACAGCAACGTGGCCTGGACCTCCAGCAACCCGGCCGTGGCCACGGTGAACGCCGGCGGCGTGGTGACCCCCGTGTCGGGTGGCACCGCCGTGATCTCGGCCTCCGCCAGCGGCCACACGGCCACCTGCAATGTCACCGTGCAGGTGTCCGTGACGCTCAGCTCCCTGAGCCTCAGCCCCACCAGCGGGTCCCTCACCGTGGGCCAGACCCTGGACATCACGGCCACCGCCAACTGGAGCAACGGCACCTCCACCGTGCCCTACGACTCCAGTTGCAGCTGGACCTCCAGCAACCCCGCCGTGGCCACGGTGAACGCCGGGGGCGTGGTGAGCGCCCTGGCCGCCGGGAGCACCACCATCACCGCCTCCGCCTCAGGCCGGTCCGCCACCTGCTCGGCCACCGTGTCCGGCGCGGCGGCCTCCCTGACCTCCATCACCCTGAACCCCACCTCGGGCAACCTGACCCCCGGCCAGACCCTCGACATCACCGCCACCGCCAACTGGAGCAACGGCACCTCCACGGTGCCCTATGACGCCAGCTGCACCTGGACCTCCAGCAACCCGTCCGTGGCCACCGTGAACGGCTCGGGGGTGGTCACCGCCGTGGCGGGGGGCGGCGCCACCATCACGGCCTCCGGGGGCGGGCGCTCCGCGACCTGCGCGATCACCGTGACCGCCGCGCCGAGCTTCGACTCCCGCCTGGTGGGCCGCTGGAACTTCACCGACATCACCGGGACCTGGGGCAGCTTCTACACCTTCAACGCCAACGGGACCTTCACCTACTCCCTCATCTACGTCAACCGGGACGCCTGCATCACCACGGCCCAGGTGGTGGCCTACCACACCGGCACCTTCAGCACCGTGGGCTCCCTCGACAACCTGG
>CAZVKM010000226.1:0-5538 GCA_964627685.1 uncultured Solibacteraceae bacterium
GCGCGGCCGGCGCGGGGGCCCGCAGGGTGCGGGAGAGCTGCTGGGCGAGGCGTTCGTCGTCAGAGCAGCTGGCGTTCGGGTTGGGGCTGGCCGGGCTCATGGAGCTCCCTCAGGCGTTGGATGGTGGCTTCCACTTCCGAGGCGAAGGCCTCGAACTGGCGGGCCTCGGGCGAGCGGGGACCGGCGAGGAAGCTCATGGGGAGGCCCTTCTGACTGGCCTCGGGGTAAGCGGCGGAGCGGGTGATCAGCGTCTCGAAGACCCCCTCGAACCCCATCCAGAGGGCCTCGATGGCCGTGCGGGAGGGGGTCGCCTTCAGGTCCACCATGGTGGGCAGGAGGCCGAGGAACGTGAGGCCGGGATGCTCGGCCTGCCGCACGTGGTCGAGCACCCTCAGCACCTGGCCGAGGGAGCGCATGGCCAGGGGTTCCGTCTGGGCCACCACGAGGGCGTAGTCGGTCACGGTCAGGGCCGCCCGGGTGGTGAGGCCCAGGCCGGCCGGCGTGTCGAGCACCACGTAGGCGTAGCGCGACCGGAGGGGCTCCAGGAGGCGCCCCAGGGTCCCGGGGGCGAAGAGGGCCGATTCGAAGGCGGGCACATCCACCGGATCAAGGCGGCCCCTTGGGAGGAGGTGGAGGGTGTCGAGCTTCGTGGGGACCACGGCCTGCTCCGGCGTGGCCGTGCCCGCCAGCCATTCCGTGAGGCCTGCGAAGGCCGTCTCGCCTTGGGCGAGGCTGAGCCCGATGCCGCCCTGGGGGTCCAGGTCCACAAGCAGGGTTGGACGGCCCTTCTCGGCCAGGGCCACGGCGAGGTTGAGGGCGACGGTGGTCTTCCCGACGCCGCCCTTCTGGCTGGTGATGGCAAGCAGATGGGCCATGGTCGTGCCTCAGGCAGGGGGTGGTTGGAGCAGCTCGGTGAGCCGCCGGATGTTGGCCTCCACCCGGCGGTCGTCCGGGCGGAGCAGGAGGGCGCACTGGAAGGACTCCAGCGCTTCGGCGTACCGCTTCTCCAGGGAGAGTCCGATGGCGTGGTCGACCAGGGCGTTGAACTCGGCCTCGGGCTTGGAAGCGCCCTGGGGCGGTGCGGCCTGGGAGGCCTGGGATTCATCGGTGCGGCAGGCCGCCTCGAGGAGGAGGGACTCCATGGTCCCCGTGAGATTGCGGGACCCGGGTTCACCCTTCAAGGTCGTGCAGCCCACCTGGCATCCCCGGGCCATGGCCAGGCGCCAGAAGGCCGCTTCCCCATGCCCCTGACCATCCTCCGCGGACCAGGGTTCCCCCCCGAGCACGATGATGTGGCCCCGCAGGTCCCGGCACTGCACTTCCACCACCACGGAGTGGCGGCCCAGGCCCGCCAGCTGGAGGTACTCCGCCACGCCGAAGGGGTGGTGGGGGGAGGGGCCGAGGGAGAGCTTCTCCTGGACCACGAGGCGGAGCTGGTCGATGCTGATCGGCTTCTCCAGGACGTCCACTCCGGCGTGGGGGGGGATCTGCGCCTGGTAGGCCTTGAGGTAGGCGGAGACGAACAGGATGGGCGGCGCCCAGCCCCGCCGGTGCAGCTCGCCGATGATCTCCAGGCCCAGCCGATCCGGCAGGTCGATGTCGGAGATGACCAGGTCGGGCGCGGCCTGCTCGAGGCTGGCCACGGCTTCCTCCATCGTGCCCACGCCGATCACCGCCACCCCCTCGAGCTTGCCGAGGCCACGCACCAGATTGGCGCGGAGCACGGCCTCATCCTCGATGAGGAGGACCCGGCGATGATCGACGGGGGTGGGGGTCATGGATCCAGCCGGTAGAGGGAATCGATGAGATCCACCCCGCATTCGAGGCTTTCGCACCAGGCGATGAAGCGCGCCACCATGTCGCGGCCCTTGAAGATGGCCCCGTGCTGGGGTGCGATGGTCTCGATCTCGAGGGTGCGGGCCATGGCGGCCCAGGCCTGCATGGCCTTGCGGGAGGCCATGTAGCGGCGGTGGAAGCCTTCCATGAAGGGGAGGTGGGCGTCGAAGTCCGGCACCTCGATGTAGGTCTGGCCGAGGGAGGCGCCCAGGTCGCCCGAGTAGAGGATCTTCGCGGTGGGATCGTAGAGCTGGAAGTTCCCCGGGGAGTGGAGGTAGTGCCCGGGCAGGATGCGGAGCTGGGTGGCCCCGAGGGTCAGCGTGCCGCCGTGATCCGGGAGGCCCACCAGGCGGTCGGCCACCAGGCGGTCCAGCCCGAAGTGGGGGATGAAGCGGGTCCAGAGGGCCGGCGCGTAGGCGGTGGCGTTGGTGGTCATCAGCCACCCGTTGATCGCGGCCACGATGTCGGGGTCCTGGTGGGAGAGGAGGATGTACTTCAGCTTCCCCTGCCCGAGCTGGGCCAGGGTCTCGGAGAGCACCTTGCTGTAGACCTTGTGGCCTCCGGGGTCCAGGAGGATCCCCTCCCCCCCCTCCACAATGAGGTGCTGGTTGGCCTGCACGGCCGCGCCTTCGCCGAATTCGGGGAGGAGCAGGTTCCGATGGTCGCCTTGAGAGAACAGCGTCGTGACGGGCATGTCCGCCTCCTTGGGCTAGAGGATCTTGGCGATTTCCTTGATGGTCTTGTTCATGTCCAGGAAGATGAGGCCGAGCTTGGCCTCGTGGGTGGCCAACACCAGCAGGTTCACCCCGTCCACCGCGGAGGAGAGGACGGCATAGCCGTGCTCCCCCCGGATCAGCACCTGCTCGATGCGCCCGCGCTGGAGCTCGGCGGAGGCCCGCATGCCCAGGTTCAGCAGTGTGGAGCTCATGCCCGCCACCCGCATCTCATCGACGTGCTGGGGCAGGGCGCTCGCGATGATGAGCCCGTCATCGGAGATCAGCGCGCTGGCCTCGACCTCAGGGGTGCCAGACTGTAGCTGCCTCAGGGTTCGGTTGAGATCTTCCGCTCGGGACATGGCGTCCTCCTTCGGTGGGGGTGGGGTTCGTGGGGATGCTGACGGTGATGCAGGTTCCCTGATCGGGGGTGGAGGCCACTTCCAGGGAGCCGCCGGCGGACTCCGCCAGGGAGGTGCAGAGGGCCAGCCCTATCCCGGTGCCCTTGGCCTTGGTGGTGAAGAAGAGCTCCCGACAACGGGCGAGCACGTCTGGAGGCATGCCCTTGCCCGTATCGACCACGGACAGCTGGAGGTGATTCCCTTCCAACTGCACGCGGAGGTGGATCGAGCAGCCGCTGCGGCAGGCCTGGATCGCGTTGGTCAGAAGGTTGAAGACCAGGGCCCGGAAGCCGGCCGGATCGAAGGGGAGGAGGGGGAGGGTGGGCACCTCGGCCGTCATCTGGAGGCCTTTGTCCCGTCCCTGGGCGGTGAGCACGGCAAAGGCCTCGAGGCAGGCCTGATCGATGGGGTGGAAGCGGTCGGAGCGCAGGTCATGGCGGATGCGGCCCACGCCCTCCAGGGTCAGGGTGATCCGCCGGATTTCGTTCAGCACCGCGTAGAGGTCCTGCCGGAGCCCCTCCTCGGTGGCCTCCTCCACCAACAGCTCCACGGAGGAGCGGATCGAGGCCAGGGGGTTCTTGATCTCGTGGAGGATGGAGGGGAGGACCTCTCCGACGGCCGCGATCTGGAGCAGGCGGTCCCGCTCGGCCCGCAGCCGGTTCGTCTCGGTGATGTCCTGGAACACCATCAGGAAGCGCTCGGGCCCCCGGAGCCCCTGTTCCAAAACCGATAGCTGGAAGCCCACCTCCATGGCCCGCCGGGTGTGGGGGGCCACGAGGGCCATCTCCTGCCGACCCCCCTCCAGGCTGCACCAGAGGTCGTCGATGGGGGCGAACACATCGGCGATGCCCACCCCGACCAGCGTGGCCCCGAGCAGGTCATGGGCCCGCTCGTTGGCGTAGCCGATCATCCCCTCCGAGCCGAGCACGAGGATCCCCGTGGGCAGGGCATCCACCAGGCGCAGGGCGCTCTCATTGGCGGGGAAGTGGGTGGCGGCGCTCATGGGAGGCAAAAAAGGACCTGCGGATCTGGACCCCAGGGTCTGGCCATTCATCGGCCGCCACAAGTCCGGACAGCAGGGAATCCCGACTTCCCACCCTGAACATGACCTCCATCACCGCGATTCCGAGGGTCAGCCCCGCGATGGAGGCTGGAAAGATGACCCCTTCCGCGGTAGACTGCTGATTCCGGCTGGGTAGCTCAGGTGGTTAGAGCGAGGGTCTCATAATCCCTAGGTCGGCGGTTCGAGTCCGCCTCCAGCCACCAATAAATGCAGCACTTAGCGCCATCCGAGAGGGTGGCGCTTTTTCGTGGTGCTACAGGCTTGCTACAGCGTGGAGCTGTACGTTGTGCGCATGGGTGCGGCCTGGTGCGGTGGACCAAGTCCCGGCGGTCGGGCCCACCTACCTCTGTAGCACGCGCTCTTCACTGCTACAGATCCGAGTTCCTTCTCTCGCCCCCTTCCCTGGGAACTTAAAACCGGCCGGACCGTGCCGCTTGAAGCAGAGGTTGGAGGCCCGAAGGGACGGAACCCTATGGGTGGCAAGTTGTGCGTGGCGCATGACTGTGGCCGCTGCGCGGGAAATGCAGTCAGCAGGCGGGCTCGCGCGTGCCAGCCCGTGGTGCATCGCGTAGGCTCTGCCACTCAATCTGCAACCACCCCATGAGGAATCCCATGAACCACCGAACGATTGACCACCACAAAACCGTGTTGCATGCCCGTGTGGGCCCCGAGGCCTATGAGGCTTTGGAAGGCTTTGCGGACCGCCGCGGGTGCAGTCTTACCCAAGCCCTGCGTGAGTTGCTCCAGGAGCTCAAGCAACGGGAGCTGGAGGAATCCTCAGCCTCTCGGCTGGAATCGCTCTCTCGTACGCTGCTCGGCATCGTAGAGCAGGAGGCCCGTCAGTCCACCCGCATCGAAGCGCTGGTCGCCATCCTTCGAAATGTAGAAGCTGGCCAGCAGGAACGTGAGGGGCAGATCCTCCAGACCCTCTCCGGGCTTGTGGGCCTCTCCCAGCTGGTCTACGCCCACATGCTGGCCCTCGTCGAGACGAGTCCGAGGGCCCCAGAGGTTTCGGCTTCAGCTCAGGCCAAGATGCGCACCCTGCGGGGCGAGGCCTGAGATGCCGATCATCACGCCAGGTCATACGCCAGGCTTCCGAGGTCGCAAGCTGCCCGCCACTTGGGTGCGGCGAACAGAGTACCTCCGGGCCGAGCACGGTCGGGACGGCGTCGCGCTCCAGGGTCCGCATGGCAGGGACCTCACAGCCGCTCAGTCCGTGGCCCTGCTGGGCGGACCCGAGGCGGAGTACCACGAGATCATCGTGGCCCCGAGCCAGGCCGAATGCGACACGATCCGTGGTCGGAATCCAGTCGCCCCCCGAGACGAGGCCCTTAAGGCCGGCCACCGTGTGGCGCAGGCCTATGCCAAAGGGGGGCCCTACGTTCTGGCGATGCATGAGCAGGATGGCCGCTTCCATTTCCACATCGCAGCACCTGGCCCACGCCCAAATGTGGCGCTGGGGCGCCAGGGGACCATGCAGAAGGCCTGGGATCGGGAATTCCTAGGGGATGAGCCCCGCATTCAG
>CAZVKM010000227.1:0-5520 GCA_964627685.1 uncultured Solibacteraceae bacterium
GGCTCCCCTCCCCCAGGGTGCTGAGCATCTGGATCTCCCCCCCCATCAAGCGGACGAGGGCCTGGCTCAGGTGCAGGCCGAGGCCGGTCCCCCCCGCGGCGGCGCCGCGCTCCGTCTGGCTGAAGGCCTGGAAGATCAGGGCCTGCTCTTCCGGGGCGATGCCCGGTCCCGTGTCGCGCACGGTGAACCAGGCCCGGCCGAGGCTCCAGCGGGCGGTCAGCGTCACCTCCCCGGATTCCGTGAACTTGAGGGCGTTGCCCAGGAGGTTCACGAGCACCTGCCTCAGCTTCGGCTCATCGGCCCTCACCTGCTCGGGGAAGCCCGTGGCCTCCACCTGGAAGCGCAGGCCCTTCGAGACCATGGACAGGGTGAACAGGCCCTCCAGCAGGGTGAAGAGGCTCCCGGGGGCGAAGGCCGCCGCCTTCAGCTCAAGGCGGCCCGCTTCGATCTTGGACAGGCTCAGCACGTCGTTGATGAGGGCGAGGAGGTGCTCTCCCGCTTCGAGGATGTGGTGGAGCTGCGCCCGCTCCTCGTGGGAATGGTGCTCCTCCCGGGCCAGGAGCCGCGCATACCCCAGGATGGCGCTCAGGGGCGTGCGGAGCTCATGGCTCATGTTCGCGAGGAAGCTGCCCTTGGCCCGGGAGGCGGCCTGGGCGCGGGCCTCGCTCTCCCTCAGCGTCTGCTCCGCGTGCCGCTGCTCGGTGATGTCGGCGTGGGAACCCACCGCCCGGATCACCTGCCCCTTCACATCCCGCACGGCGAAACCCCGGCTGAGGATCCACCGCCAGGCGCCCTCCCGGTGCCGGAGCCGGAAGGTGGCGGTGTAGGTCTCCGTGGCCCCCTTGAGGAAGGCCCGGAGGCGCTCGCGCACCATCGGCGCATCCTCGGGATGGAGGCGCTCGTCGAAGGCGGCGGGGGTGTTCGGGAGCTCGTGGTCCGCGTAGCCCAGGATCTCCTTCCAGCGGGGGCTGTACCACACCTGGCCGATCACTGGATCCAGGTCCCAGATGCCATCGCGGTTGGCCTCCATGGCCAGCTGCCAGCGCTCCTCGCTGTGCGCCAGCGCCCGCTCCGCCTGGAGCAGCTCCGTCTGATCCTCGAGCAGGGCGTCCCACAGGGTGTCGCCCTCGGGGAGCACTTCCGCGGTGGCCCGGCAGCGCACCCACCTCATCCCCCGCGCCACCTCGCCGATGCGGCCATCCCACTGGAAGGGGGTGGCGGTCCGCCGCGCCTCCTGGGCGAGGTGCAGGAAGAGGGCCCGGTCCTCTTCGGGCATGCGGGCGAGGAAGGCCTGCGGGTCCTGCACCAGGGCCACTGGGGAGAGCCCGAGCAGCGCCTCGAAGCCGGCCCCCGCGAAGGGGATCTCGAGACGCCCCTCCGGGGTGCTCCGGAACTGCACCACCACGCCCGGAATGCGGGCCACCAGCTGGCGGTACTTGGCCTCACTGGCCCGCAGCTCCGACTCCAGCCCCTTCAGGGGCCGCAGGTCCATGGCCACGCCCATGGTGCCCAGGGCGCGACCCTCCGCGGTCCGCACCCGGCTGCGCCCCAGGGCCACCGGGATGAGGCTGCCATCCCGATGCCGGTAGGTGACCTCATCCAGGGACCCCTGGTCCCCTTCGAAGGGCTTCTGGGCCTCCAGCTCCTCGGGCACCCGCCAGAGGAGGGGGGTCGCCTTGCCCACCACCTCCTCCGCCCGGTAGCCCAGCAGGGCCTCCGCCTGGCGGTTGAAGCGGTTCACCACGCCCTGCTCATCCAGCCCGATCACCGCCGCCTGGGCGCCATCCAGGAGGGCGGCCTGGAGGGCCTGCTCCGCCTCCTGCGCCGCCAGCAGGGCCTTCATCCGGGCCGCCAGGAGCTCCAGGCTGCGGGCGGCCAGGGCCCACTCGTCCGCCCCCACGGGAAGGGGTCTCGGATCCAGGTCCCCACCGGCCATCTGCTCCAGGCGGGTCATGAGCCCCTCCGCGCCTTCCGTGAGCCGCCGGGCCAACACGTGGGCCGAGGTCCAGGCCGTGAGCAGGGCCAGCACCAGCAGCCCCGCCCCGATCCAGGTGAACCGGCGGCTCTGGGCTTCGAGGTCCCGGGTGGCGAGGTCCGCGGCATTGCGCTGGAGGGCCCGCAGGGGCTCCAGCGCCTCCATGAAGGCGGCTACCTCCGGCAGCCACTGCGCGTCCCCATAGGTCCCCAGCTCGCCGGACATGCCCAGGCCGAGCATCTGCTCCAGCTCGAAGGACCGGGCCCGGAGCTGCGCCAGGCGGTGGGCCACCTCCACAGCGGCCGCATCCTCTCCCGGAGGCTCCACCCAGGCCCGATCCCCGAGGTCCCGCGCCCGGCGCAGCCGACCCTGGCCCTCCGCCGGAGAGGTGCGACCGGAGCGCACCTCCCGGAGCACCACGGTCATCCGCACCGCGTAGGCCTCGGCCACCTGCTCCACCCGCATGAGGGGCACCACGCGCTGGGTGTAGAGGGCCCGGGCCTCCTCGGCTCCGCGCTGGGCCATGAAGAGCAGGCCCAGGCTCGCCATGGCCATGAACACGGCCATGAAGCCCAGGGCCCGTCGCAGACGGGCGGCCAGGCTGCGGGAAGCCGAGGGGCCGGAAGAGGACATGACGATCCGTTCATCGGGTCCGCCGGAGTGGGGATCAAGTCCCGACGCGCCCCTGTGACCCACGTCCTGCGAGGATCCGCTGGCGCCACTCCCTCGAGCCCGGCCATGCTGGGAGGTGATGCCGAACCCCGTGGAAGCCCTCAGCCCCGTGCGCCCCAGCGGCCAGTCCCCGGCCCGCGCCGAGGCCCGTCCTTACGGCCAGGCCGCTCGGAAGCTCCCCACCCCGCAGGCGGAACCTGCCCAGCCGACCCACGAGAGCCTCGGCCGCCACCTGGACGTCCTGGCCTGAATCCGACTCAGGGCGCCTGGGGCGGGTGCGAAAGCGCCACGTCCATGGCGAGCCTCCAGGCTCCGCCCTCCCAGCGCCAGACCTGGACGGCACTCGCGGACCCACCGCCCGCCTCGCGGAGGCCCCAGCGGACCGCGAGGTCCCGGGACGAGGCCACCTGCCGCCCCAGCTCCCGCCAGGTCGTCGGCCCTTCCGTCCCCTCAGCCGATCGCCCGGGGACCAGGGGTTCCCCCTTCCGGTAGCGGCGATGGTCGCCGGACGCCCAGCGCCTCAACGCCGCGCCCAGGTCCCGGGCCGCCTCCCCATCGAAGGCCGCCCAGGCCCCCTCCAGCACCGCTGGGGAGGGTCCAGGCTCAGGGCCCAGCCTCCGGGTCGCCAGGGGCCGTCCCGGCTGCTCCGGGTGCGGGGTGCCCACATCCAGCCAGACCTTCCAACGGCCCGACTGATGGCGCCAGAGGCTCAGGAAGTGCCCCCACACCGCCGGCGCACCCGCCCCCGGGGGGGTCCAGGACCAGGGCCCCGTGCTCAGGGCGAAGTCCCCGCTCTGGGCCACCTCCACGTGCTCGGGCCCCCAGCTCAGGCGGCTGCCATCCTCGGCCTGGGCCCGTTGGACCGCCCAGCCCTTGGCCGGCTTCGGGGTGAAGACGATCGCCTCCTCCGCCAAGTGGGCGAGGAAGGCCGCGGGCGTCCCCAGGCGTGCCGCATCCGAGGCGAAGGCCCGCTCCGCCGCCACCACGGCCTCGGGGCTCCCGGGCGAGGGGGCCTGGGCCCGGAGCAGGGCGGGGAGGGTCAGCAGGATCAGGGAACGCATGGTGGCAGGATGTGCACGGGACAGGGCCCCGCAAGCCCCCTCAGCGGCGGGCGTACACCGGAGTCTCGGGCTCCCCCTTCTCAACCCGGGCCAGGATCCCCTCCAGCCGCTTCCGGTAGGCGGCGTCCTTCTCCTTCTCGAGGATCCCCTTGAGGATGGCCACGTGGGCGGTCTTCAGCGCCTCGGCTGCGGGGACCGCGAGGTCCGGCTTCACCCCCACGTGCTCCCAGTTGGTGTTCGTCACCGGATTGATGGCCCGTCCCGTGGGGATGAAGGCGTTGAAGCCGTGGGCGAGGACCCGGGCCCCTCCGGGATTGGCGCCGCCGCCCGTGGTCTCCCCCACCAGGGTGGCCCGCTTCTGCGTCTGGAAGTCGTAGGCGCACTCCTCGCCCCCCGAGAAGGTGCGGGCGGAGGTGAGGACGTACACGGGCCGGGTGTAGCGCGGGCTCGCCGTGGGGGTCGTCCAGAACTGGCGCGTGGTGTTCCGCGGCCGGTTGTAGATGGAGTTCAGGTGGCGGCTGTCCCCTTCCTCGAAGAAGTGGCTCACCAGGTAGGCCACGCTCTCGGGATCCCCGCCGCCGTTCTGCCGGAGGTCCAGGATGAGCGCCTCGGTGCCGGAGAGGATCTGGAGGGCGGCGGAGTAGGCCGCGCCCACGAACTCCGTGGGGCCGAAGCCCCACAGGTCCAGGTAGCCCACGTTCCCGGGGAGGGCCTCCACCTTGGCGATCCCGAAGGCCCGGCGCTGGGAGGCGCGGCGCAGCTGCTCCACCTCCTCCTTCGTGGGCGGCTTGTCATCGTCCTCCCCCACGGGCCTGAACTCGGGGTCGAAGCCGACCCGGAAGTGGCCATCCTTCCCCAGGTCCCGCAGATCCCGGGAGAGCGCCTCCGCGAAGGCCTCCGCCGTGGCCGCCCCGTCATAGGCCCCCTTCCGGGCCCGCTCCAGGAGGGCCGCACCCGTCTTCTCGGCCACCTCCGGGAAGACGTAACGGGCCTTCAGCTCCTTGGCCAGGGCCTCCACGACGGCCCGGCGCTCGGCCGGGGTGGGGGCCGGGCGGCCCGCCGCCTGGGCGGCCAACGCAGCGGCCAGGGCCGGGATCAGGAAGGGGAGGGCGAAGCGCATGGGAGCTCCTGGGATCAGACCAGGATGCGTGAAGGCGGGGCCGGAGGTGGGCCGGCAGGATGCCGGAGCGGCGGCGGACTGCCAGAATGCGGGGCATGGCCACCCCCGACCTCGACGACCTCGATCGCCGCCTCCTCGCGGAGCTGGAAGCCGACGCGCGGCTCACCCAGGTGGCCCTCGCGGCCCGGGTGGGCCTCTCCCGCAGCGCCGTGCAGGAGCGTCTCAAGCGGCTGGAGCGGGACGGCGTCATCCTCGGCTACACCCTGCGCAGGGGGCAGGCCAGGCCCCGAGGCGTGCGCGCCTACCTGCTCGTGAAGGGCAACGGCCCCAGTCACGACCGCGCGGTGCGGGCCCTGGAGGCCTTCCCGGAGGTGCGTGTGGCGGACAGTGTCAGCGGGGACATCGACCTCGTGCTCCAGCTGGAGGCGGAGCGTCTTGAGGACCTGAACCGCGTGCGGGACGAGGTGGCCCGCCTCCCGGGGGTCGCCTCGACCCAGACGCTGCTCGTCATGGCGCCGCGCTTCGACCGGCGCTGAAAGGCGAAGGGCCCCGGGTGGGGCCCTTCGGAACGGCGGGGGGACCTCAGGCCTGCTTCGTCCAGCGCAGCACGGGCTTGCGGGCGGCGGTGGTCTCGTCGAGCCGGCGCAGGGGCGCCGTGACGGGGGCCTGGTGCAGGAGGTCGGGGTTCTCCT
>CAZVKM010000228.1:0-5488 GCA_964627685.1 uncultured Solibacteraceae bacterium
TGGAGGGCATAAGCGAAGCGAGCATCCTCCACCACCCGACCCGCAATTAAATATGTCGTAGCATTCATCTGACGACTTCTGCTGAATGCCTGATCCCTTGATTCGTTTATGAACCCTTGGAGCCGCATGCCCAAAAGCCGCTCCTAGCAATAGCAAGACAAATATCCGATTCGATTTCATGCCACCCCCTCATCTTCAAGTGAGGGTTAAAAAATAGCCTCAAGGGTCAATCATCGTATAATTATTTATACGGTATTTTTTATAATCTAACGAGGCTCATCAATATTGGCAGTTCCTTCCTTCTCCTAACCCCCCTCCCGCGCCCAGCGCCGGTAGGCCGCGGGACTCAGGCCCGTGACCTGCTTGAAGGCCCGGCTGAGGGCGGCCTGGTCGCAGAAACCCAGCTCATCTGCGAGGCCCGCGATGGGCTGCTCCGTCTCGGCGAGGAGGCGCGCCGCGGCCTGGATGCGCACCTTCATGACGTACTGACCGGGGCTCAGGTGGAAGACCTTCTTCATGCGTCGCTCGAACTGCCCCAGGGAGAGCCCCGCCAGGGCGGCGAGGGTCTCCAGACGGAGCCCTTCCGCGTAGTGGGCATGGATGTGATCCACCGCCGCGGCGAAGGAGGCGTCGATGAGCCCCGCCCGGCTGGGCTCGGGAAGGTCGGTGCTGAGGCAGGCGAGGGCCACCACCCGCCCTTCGCGGTCCTTCAGCGCCACCTTCTGGGTGAGGCACCAGCCCGGTCGCCGATCCGGGTAGAGGGTGAGGTCCAGGGCATCCACGATGGGGCGCCCCGTCCGGAAGAGCCGGGCATCCTGCTCCGCATAGCGCTGGGCCATGGCCCGCGGCCAGAGGTCGAACACCGTGCGCCCCAGGGCCGCCTCCCGGGAGGCGAGGCCACAGCGATCCACCCCGCTCCGGCTCATGGCCAGGTAGCGCCCCTGGGGGTCCTTCACCGTGAACACCGCATCATGCACCCGGTCGAAGAGCTCCTCCACGAAGCTCAGCGAGCCGAGGGTGGGCAGGAGGGCATCCAGTCGGCTCGGAAGGGGACGGAGGGTCATGCCCGCATTGTAGGGCCCCCTCCTAGGCGGAACCTCCCGCCCTCCGGGGGGGAATCCCACAAGCCCCGGACGGCCCGAGGCGCCCAGCATGGGAGGCGGGGGAAGCCATGGCCCAGGCCGCACCGATCCGCGTCATCGACAGCCACACCGGCGGCGAGCCCACCCGCGTGGTGATCGAGGGTGCCCCGGATCTGGGCACGGGTCCCCTGGCCGAGCGCCGCCAGCGGCTCCTCACCGGGCACGACGCCTGGCGCCGCGCCGTGGCCTGCGAGCCCCGGGCCTCGGAGGTGCTCGTGGGCGCCGTGCTGGTGGAGCCCCACGAGCGGGACTGCGACCTCGGCGTGATCTTCTTCAACAACGTCGGCGCCCTGGGCATGTGCGGACACGGCACCCTGGGCCTGATGGAGACCCTGCGCCACCTGGGTCGCCTGAAGCCCGGCCCCCTGCGCCTCGACACCCCCGTGGGGGTGGTGACGGCGGAGCTGCGGGAGGATGGCGACGCCGTGGTGGTGAACGTGCCCTCCCACCGGGCCCTCGCGGCGGTGCCCCTGGAGGTCCCGGGCCTCGGCACCGTGCACGCCGACGTGGCCTGGGGCGGAAACGGCTTCGCCCTCGTGGCGGACCACGGCCTCGACCTGGGGCCTGCCCACCTGCCCCGCCTGCTGCAGGCCTCCGTGGCCATCCGCGAAGCCGTGGCGCGCGAAGGCCTCTCCGCCCGCGCGGGCTTCGACATCGACCACATCGAGCTCACGGGCCCCGCCCTGGATCCGACGAACCACGGGCGCAACTTCGTGCTCTGCCCAGGCCTGGAGTGGGACCGCAGCCCCTGCGGCACGGGAACCTCCGCGAAGCTGGCCTGCCTCCACGCCGAGGGCAAGCTCGCCGAGGGGGAGGTGTGGCGGCAAGAGAGCCTCATCGGCTCCGTGTTCCAGGGCTGGCTGGCCCGCCGTGAGGGCGCCCTGCTGCCCCACATCCAGGGCCGCGCCCACATCACCGCCGAGGCCACGCTGCTCCTGGATCCCGAGGATCCCTTCCGCTTCGGGATCCCGCGATGAGTCCCGACGTCCTCATCCTCGGCGGCGGGGTGGTGGGCGCCGCCTGTGCCCTGTCCCTGGCGGAGGCCGGCTGCGCCGTGACCCTGCTGGAAGCCCGGGGCCTCGGGGGTGAGGCCACGGCGGCAGCCATGGGGCACCTGGTGGCCCTCGACGGCTCCCCCGCGGAGCTGGCCCTCTGCCGCCTGGGCCTGGACCGCTGGCGGGACCTGGCGCCGCGCCTGGGCGCCGCGCTTGAATTCGACCCCTGCGGCACCCTCTGGGTGGCGGAGGACGAGGAGGAGCTGGACCTCGTGCGTCCCCGCTGCGAGGCCTACCGCGCGGCGGGCCTCGCGGCGGAGATGGTGGAGGCCCGCCACCTGCGCGAGGTGGAGCCCTGCCTCGCACCGACCCTCGCCGGGGGCATGCGGGTGCCCGGCGACGCGGTGATCTACCCCCCCGCCGGGGCGCGCCTTCTCGCGGAGGCGGCGCACCGGGCCGGGGCGCGGATCCTCGCGGGCACGGCCGTGGCCACGTTGGAGCCCGGCGGCGTGCGCCTGATGGATGGCAGCCGCCTCACGGCCGGGGCCGTGGTGCTGGCCGCGGGCAGCGCCTCCCGCGAATTCATCCGCCACCGGCCCCTGGTAAAGCGGAAAGGGCACCTGGCCATCACCGGACGCCATCCCGGCTTCCTCCGGCACCAGCTGGTGGAGCTGGGCTACCTCAAGAGCGCCCACGGAAGCGACGCCGACAGCGTGGCCTTCAACCTGCAGCCCCGCCCCAACGGCCAGCTGCTGCTGGGCTCCAGCCGCCAGTTCGGCGACGAGGCCCCGGACCTCCGCCCCGCCCTCCTGCGGCGCATGATCCAGCGGGCCCTCCGCTACGTGCCGGACCTCGCGGCCCTGCCCGTGATCCGCACCTGGACCGGCTTCCGCCCCACCACCCCGGACCACCGTCCCCTCATCGGCCCCCTGCCCGGCCGCCCCGGTCTCTTCCTCGCCTGCGGCCACGAGGGCCTCGGCATCACCACGGCCCCCGCCACAGCGACGCTCCTCACCGCGCAGATGCTCGGCCGCACGGCGCCCCTGGACCCCGCGCCCTTCCTGCCTTCCCGCTTTGCGGAGCTGGCCCATGCTTAAGGTCTTCGTGGACGGGAACCCCGTGGAGGTGCACGAAGGCGCCCGGCTCACCGCGGCCCTGGGGCGGCCCCCCGTGGCGGGCCGCGACCTCGCCGGGAGCCCCCGGGGTCCCCTGTGCGGCATGGGCCAGTGCTTCGAGTGCCGCGTGCAGGTGGAGGGACGCGAAGTCCTCGCCTGCATGACCCTGGTCCGCGAAGGAATGGAGGTCCGCCGTGGCTGAGCGCGCGGTGGTGCTCGGCGCGGGGCCCGCGGGGCTGGCGGCGGCCGTGGCCGCGTCCGACTCCGGCGCGGCCGTGACCCTCGTCGAGGCCCAGCCCGCACCCGGCGGCCAGCTGTGGCGGGGGCAGTGGGACCGGCCCACGGATCCCCGCGCCGCCAGGGCCTTCGCCGCCCTCCGCCGCAGCGCCGTGACCCTTCGACTGGAGCACACCCTGATCACGGCCCCGGTCCCCGGGGAACTGGGCCTCCTCGGCCCCGAGGGACCGCTGCGCCTGGGCTACGACCGCCTCATCCTCGCCACCGGCGCCCGGGAGCGCCTGCTGCCCTTCCCGGGCTGGACCCTGCCCGGCGTGACGGGCGCCGGCGGGCTGCAGGTGATGGTGAAGGATGGCCTCGACGTGCGCGGCCTCCGCGTGGTGGTGGCGGGCACGGGCCCCCTGCTGCTGGCCGTGGCCGCCCACCTGCGCCACCGGGGCGCCCAGGTCCTCATGGTGCTGGAGCAGGCCCCGCGCGGCCAGCTGCTGCGCACCCTCGGGCCGGGCCTCCTGCAGCGCCCGGGGCTGCTGGCCCAGGGCCTGGGCTACCTGGGGCTGCCCCTCGCCTTCGGGAGCTGGGTCACCGCCGCCGAGGGGGATGACCGCCTGCGCCGCGTGCGTCTCCACACGCCGCGGGGCCCCCGAACCCTCGACGCGGACCTCCTCGCCACGGGCTACGGCCTGGTGCCCAACCTGGAAGGGGCGCGCCTCCTGGGCTGCGCGGAACTCGACGGGGCCGTGGTCGTGGATGAGCACCAGCGGACCTCCGTGCCGACCTGCTTCGCCGCCGGTGAGCCCACGGGGGTGGGCGGCGTGGAGAAGGCGGAGGCCGAAGGGCGCGTGGCGGGTTTCATGGCTGCGGATCGCCCCGTGGAGGCGGCCCGCCATCAGCCCGAAGCCCACCGGGGCCGCACCTGGGCCGAGGCGCTGACCCGGGCCACCGCCCTGCGCCCCGAGCTGCGGGACCTGCCCCGACCCGACACGGTGGTCTGCCGCTGCGAGGGCGTGAGGGCCGCCGAGTTGCAGGGCTACGTACGGGGCCGCGATGCGCGCCTGCACGCCCGCTGCGGCATGGGCCGCTGCCAGGGCCGCACCTGCGGACCCGCCACCGACTTCCTCTACGGCTGGGCCCCGGGTGGCCCCCGCCAGCCCCTCGTCCCCACGACCTTCGCCGATCTCCTCGGCGGCCTTTCCGGATCGGAGCAGCCATGACCATCTTCCAGGGGGTCCTCCCCGCCATCACCACCCCCTTCCAGCCCGATGGCAGCGTGGACCACGCGGCCCTCGAAGCCCACGCCCGCTGGATGCTCAGCCAGGGCTGCACGGGGCTCGTGCCCTGCGGCTCCCTGGGCGAGGGTGCGACACTCAGCTTCGAGGAGAAGGTCGAGGTCATCCGCACCTGCGTGAAGGCCGCGGAAGGCAGGCCCGTGGTCCCCGGCATCGCGGCCCTCGCCACCTCGGAAGCGGTCCGCCTGGCCCAGGCTGCCCAAGCCGCCGGGGCCCAGGGCCTCATGGTCCTGCCGCCCTACGTGTACGTGGGCGACTGGGCGGAGATGAAGGCGCACATGAGCGCCGTCATCGCCGCCACGCCCCTGCCCTGCCTCCTCTACAACAACCCCGTGGCCTACAAGGTGGACTTCGTGCCCGAGCAGATCGCGGAGCTGGCCGCGGCCCACCCGAACCTGCAGGGCGTGAAGGAGAGCAGCACCGACGCCCGCCGCATCGCCGGCATCCGCGCCCTCATCGGCGACCGCCTCGCCCTGGGCGTGGGCGTGGACGACTGCCTGGTGGAGGGCGTGGCCATGGGCGCCTCCTTCTGGATCGCGGGCCTCGTGAACGCCTTCCCCAAGGAGAGCGTGGCCCTCTTCGACCTCGCCCGCGCCGGGAAGTTGGCGGAGGCCTTCCCCCTCTACGCCTGGTTCCTGCCCCTGCTGCGCATGGACACCGTGCCGAAATTCGTGCAGCTAATCAAGCTCGTGCAACAGGAGGTGGTCTGGGGC
>CAZVKM010000229.1:0-5346 GCA_964627685.1 uncultured Solibacteraceae bacterium
ACGCCTCCATCACGGCCATCGAGTCGCGGGATCCCAGCACCTCCGGCCACAGCAGCCGGGTGGCCACCCTCACCGTGGGGATCGCGGAGGCCGTGAACCGCCTCCCGAACGGCCGCTTCGGGGACATCTTCTACGACGACCGGCAGCTCCGGGAGATCCGCTATGCCAGCCTCCTGCACGACTTCGGGAAGGTGGGGGTGCGGGAGCACCTGCTGGTGAAGGCCAAGAAGATCGACGGGGAGCGCCTGGAGCTCATCTTCCAGCGCCTGCATCACCGCGCCGTGGAGCGGGTGATGGCCGACATGGAGCGGGCCTGGCGGAACGGCGAGACCTTCTCGGAGGGGCGCAGCGCCTACCTCCGGGAACAGGTGGTGCTGGAGACCCAGCGGCTGGTGGCCCTGCTCATGCGGGCCAATGAGCCCTCGGTGCTCCCCCAGGATGTGAGTGAGGGCCTGGTGGAGATCCAGCCCCTCACCTTCACCCACTGGAGCGGGGAGGCCCGGACGCTCATCACCCAGGACGACTTCGACATGCTCCAGATCCGGAAGGGGAGCCTCAGCCAGGAGGAGCGCCGGGCGGTGGAGAGCCATGTCACCCACAGCTACAAGTTCCTGGCCCAGATCCCCTGGACGGAAGAGCTGCGGGGCGTGCCCGAGATCGCCTACGCCCACCACGAGCGGCTGAACGGGAAGGGGTACCCGCGGGGCCTGGCGGCGGAGCAGATCCCCCTGCCGAGCAAGATGATGGCCATCTCCGACGTCTTCGACGCCCTGGCCGCCCATGACCGGCCCTACAAGGTGGCCGTGAGCGTGGAGCGGAGTCTCCAGATCCTAGAGGAGGAGGCGAAGGCCGGGCTGCTGGATGGGGACCTGCTGAAGATCTTCATGGAGGCGCGCATCTTCGAGCTCACCACCTCCGGGCGGGCGGCCTCATGACCGTGCTGCAGGAACCCATCCTCATCGTCGACGACGATCCCGAGGTGCGGAGCAGCCTCGTGGAGGCGCTGACGGAGCGGAGCTTCCATGCGGAGGCGGTGGACGGGGCCCGGGCCGCCCTGGAGCGGATCCGCACCCGCCACTTCCCCCTGGTGATCACCGACCTCAACATGCCCGGGGGCCCCTCCGGCCTGGAGCTCCTGAGCGCCATCCAGGGGCTCGACGCGCAGGCGGTATGCGTGGTGCTCACGGGCTACGCGACGCTCGAAGGGGCTGTGAAGAGCCTCCGGCACGGGGCCTACGACTTCATCCAGAAGCCCTTCACCCTGGCCCAGATCGAGGCGGTGGTGAACCGTGCCCTGGAGCACGCCCGGCTGCGGCGCCAGGTGCGGGAGTACCAGACGGAGCTGGAGCGGAAGGTCATGGGCCGTACGCAGGATCTCAAGAGCCTCTATCAGGAGGCGCTCGCCCTCTGCGACCTCACCGCCGCCAGCCAGCGCATGCCCGGGCAGGGGAGCCTCGCCCTGTTCATGGAGCACCTCCAGGCCCGCTGGCGTCCGGATGGCCTGGCCTGCTACCTGGCCACCCAGGAGGGGTGGCGCCAGGCCTACGCCCATGGCCCCCGGACGCTGCCCGCGCGGCTCGCCACCCTCGAGCTCGGCTGGGAGGGCCAGTTCGGCTACCCCGAGGCCCATGGCATCGTGCTCACCGGGGCGGGTCCCCGTCCCTTCGGGGTGCTCCTCGTGGCCTTCGAGGGGCGGAGCGCCTTCAGCACCATGGATCCCGACTTCATCCTCTTCCTGCGGCACCTGGAGCTGGCCATGGGTGCGGCGGGGGGGCCCGTCCCGGATAAAGTGGCCTCATGAGCCATCTTTCAGCGGTTGCCCCAACCCATCCCCTCGCGCCTCCGGAGCGGGGTGCGGGAGGCCTCCGATGAGCCGGGCCCAGGGCCTCCTCTGGATGGGGTTCCAAGGACGGGAGGTGGACGCGGTGCGGTCCGACCTGCGTCCGGGGGGCCTCATCCTCTTCAGCCGGAACCTGGATCCCGACCCGGAGGTCGGTCCGGAGGCCT
Organism: uncultured Solibacteraceae bacterium; assembly: GCA_964627685.1. Classification (GTDB taxonomy): domain Bacteria; phylum Acidobacteriota; class Holophagae; order Holophagales; family Holophagaceae; genus JAFDVN01. Next base: position 2,008 of record CAZVKM010000229.1, read on the forward strand.
GCCACGCCCTGATCCGGGGCCTGCAGGCCCGCTGGGCACAGCCGGACGGCCTGGCCGTCGCCATCGATCAGGAGGGTGGGGCCGTGAGCCGCCTGCGCCCCTGGGTCGGGGAGACCCCGGCCTTCCGCCGCATCTGGGAATCGGGCGGGCCCGCGGCCTGCGAGGCCTGGGGCCGCCTCTGGGGGGAAGGCCTTCGGCTCCTGGGCTTCAACGTGGATTTCGCCCCGGTCGCCGACCTCTGGGATGGGCACGAGGGCACGGGCATGGGCGATCGCTGCGCGAGCCGCGACCCGGAGCAGGTGGCCGCCGCGGTGGGCGCCTTCCTCCATGGCCTGGAGGCCATGGGGGTGCGGGGTTGCCTCAAGCACTTCCCGGGGCTCGGGGGGACCCTCCTGGACAGCCACAAGGGGCTTCCGGAGCTCACGGATGGGCACCGCATCGGGGAGAACGCCCGGCCCTTCGTGAGCCTCAGCCACGAAGACCGCCTCGTGATGGTGGCCCACCTCAAGCTCCCCGCCTCCGAAGGCCTCCCCACCAGCCTCCACCGCGGCTTCGTGGCCGACAATCCCTGGGGTGTCCGGGGCCGCTTCCTTCCCGACGACCTGGAGATGGGGGGCTGTGCGGATTGGGACTGGGACCACCGCGTGCGGCTCTCCCTGGCGGCGGGTCACGAGTGGCTGCTGGTCTGCCAGAGCGACGCGGGCGTCACCGCCTGCGCGGAGTCCCTGGAGCGCCTGCCCTCCTCCGCCTGGGAGCCGGCCCTGCACCGCACGGAGGGCTTCCGCCGCCACCTGCCGACCCCGGCCTCCGGTCCCTTCGACCGGGCCGCCTGGGCGGACTGGATCCGGAGGCTTAGGGCCGCCGCCGCACCTGGCGTGGAGGTCTGATGGCCGGCAGCCGGGTGCTCATCGTGGACGACAACGTCATGATCCGGCAGGAGATCAAGGCCGTGCTCATGAAGGATGAGGCCTTCGGCAGCTTCCTGGAGGCTGGGGACGGCCTCAGCGCCTTCAAGCTCATGATGGAGCAGGCTCCGGACGTGGTGCTGTGCGACCTGGTGATGCCGGGCTTCGACGGCCTCAAGCTCCTCGGGCTGAAGGCCAGCCGCCCGGAGCTCGCCCAGATCCCCGTCATCATGCTCACGGCGGAGGACGACATCGACCGCAAGGCCGAGATCCTGGAGCGGGGCGCCTCCGACTACGTGCTCAAGCCCTTCCACGAGAAGGAGCTGCTGGCCCGGGTGCGCATCCACCACAAGCTCAAGAAGCTCCAGGACGAGCTGCGGGAGAAGAACGCCCAGCTGGAGGCCCTCGCCGTGACGGACTCGCTCACGGGGCTGCCCAACCGCCGCCACCTCATGAAGCGGCTGGAGGAGGAGGCGGCCCGTGTGAAGCGCTTCGACCAGCCCCTCTCCGTCCTGATGATGGATGTCGACCACTTCAAGTCGGTGAACGACACCTACGGGCACGCCATGGGCGACGAGGTGCTCCGCAACATGGGGACCCTGCTGCGGGAGGGCATCCGCGCCACGGACCTGGCGGCCCGCTACGGGGGCGAGGAGTTCACCGTGGTGCTCCCCAACACCGACCTTGAGGGCGCGGTCCAGGTGGCGGAGAGCCTGCGGCAGAAGTTCCAGGCCAGCTCCCACACCCACAGCGGGCAGACCATCCAGAAGACCATGAGCCTCGGGGCCGCCACCCTGGTGTCGGAGATGGACCGCGAGCCCGAGGCCCTCCTGAAGGCCGCGGACGAGGCTCTCTACCGCGCCAAGCACGGCGGTCGGAACCGCGTGGAGCGGGAGGACGGGGTTGGGGCCGATGCGGGGGCCCATCCTCCGGAGCAGAAGCGGAAGGCGGAACGGAAGAAGGGCTGAGTCGGGGCGGCTCGCCTCCCTGGCCCCTCTCCGGTCGAGGCCCCGAGCCAACCGCGCCCTCCGGGGGGAGGGCGCGATCGGATGGAGCTTGGAGAGGAAACCTACTTGGCGGCGGCCTTGAGGGCCTCGGCCTTGTCGGTGCGCTCCCAGGGGAACTCGGGGCGGCCGAAGTGGCCGTAGGCCGCGGTGGGCTGGTAAATGGGGCGGCGCAGGTCCAGGGTCTCGATCATGGCCTTGGGGGTGGCGCTGAAGACGGTGCGCACGGCCTTGACAATGGCCTCGTCGGAGACGTGGCCGGTGCCGAAGGTCTCCACGCTCACGGACACCGGCTCCGCCACGCCGATGGCGTAGGCCAGCTGGATCTCGCAGCGGTCGGCGAGGCCCGCCGCCACGATGTTCTTGGCGATGTAGCGGCCGAAGTAGGCCGCGGAGCGGTCCACCTTGCTGGGGTCCTTGCCGCTGAAGGCGCCGCCGCCGTGGTGGCCGGCCCCGCCGTAGGTGTCCACGATGATCTTGCGGCCCGTGAGGCCGGCATCGCCCATGGGGCCGCCGATGACGAAGCGGCCGGTGGGGTTGATGTGGTAGGTGGTGTCCTTGTCCAGCAGCTGGGCGGGCAGGGCGGCCTGGATCACCTGCTTCATGATCTCGGCGCGGATGGTCTCGTTGGTGACCGCCTCGTCGTGCTGGGTGGAGATGACGACGGTGTCGATGCGGCGCACCTGGTCGCCGTCGTACTCCACGCTGACCTGGCTCTTGCCGTCGGGGCGCAGCCAGGCGAGGGAGCCGTCCTTGCGGACCTTGGAGAGCTGGCGGGTGAGGGCGTGGGCATACTGGATGGGCGCGGGCATGAGCTCCGGCGTCTCCTTCGTGGCGTACCCGAACATGAGGCCCTGGTCGCCGGCCCCGCCGGTGTCCACGCCCATGGCGATGTCGGGGCTCTGCTGGTCGAGGGTCACCATCACGGCGCAGGTGTGGCCGTCGAAGCCCTTGCGGCCGTCGTCGTACCCGATCCCGTTCACCACCTTGCGGACCAGCTGGGCCACGGGGATGTAGGTCTTCGTCGTGATCTCGCCGGCCACGACGACCAGCCCGGTGGTGACCAGGGTCTCGCAGGCCACGCGGCTGGCGGGGTCGTCCGTCAGGGCCGCGTCCAGGACCGCATCGCTGATCTGGTCGGCGATCTTGTCGGGGTGTCCTTCGGTGACACTCTCGGAGGTGAAGAGGTGACGGCCGGTTTTGGCCATGTGGACTCCAGTGGAAGCTGGGCGGGAACGCGATGCCCGAACCCCCCATGGTACCAGCCTGACCTTGCCCAGGGCACAGGGGGGTCGCTAAGGTAGGGGACCACCCCCTCGGCCCGCACGACCCCCCTGTCCGGAGGAATCCCATGACCCGCGCCTTCCGCACTGCCCTCGCGGCCGCCGCAGCTTCCGTGCTGCTCCTGGTCACCGCCTGCAAACGGGAAG
>CAZVKM010000230.1:0-5320 GCA_964627685.1 uncultured Solibacteraceae bacterium
GCCTGCGGGCTTCCCGTCCACCTGCCCTCCCGGCTCCGGCGCGGGCGCCCCCTGGGCATCCATCCCCAGCAGCAGGTAGCGGCCCGGATGGACCACCTCGTAGGTCCCGCCCCCCTCGGGCAGCACCCCTCCCAGCACCCAGAAGTCATCGGCCAGGGGGACATAGCGTTCTGCGAGGAAGCGCTGCTCCGACTCGGGCAGCCAGTCCATCCGATAGGAGCGGATGAGCACCGGGGCCGGCCGATCGGTGAGCATCTTCGACACCGGGGGGATGCGTCCCTCCGCGAAGGCCTGGATGTTCAGGGAGTGCAGGTACCAGTGGTAGCCGATGGAGGCGCGGGTGGGCACCATTCCCACCGCGTCGTAGACGGGGTCGGTCGCGGGATCCGTCATCACCTCCGCGGCGCGCATCAGCGCCTCCTGGCGGGTGTTGGGCCACTGCAGGTGCCGGGCGGTGGCCAGGCCGAAGGGCAGGAGGTGGGTGAACAGCACCACCCCTCCCAACAGGGGACGGACCTCCTCCTTTGCCCATCCCCCCTCCAGATGGGGCTCCACCGTCCGATGGGCGAGGAGGAAGAGGAAGGGCACGACGACCACCAGGTTGTACGGGAAGGGCGTGGGATTCAGGGCGAGCAGCACCAGGGATCCCAGGCTCAGCAGGGCTTCCGGGAGGGGGCCCTCCCAGCGGAGCACGGCGCTCCGGTCCCTGCGCCACCCCAGGGCGAGTTGCACCAGACCCGCCGCGGCCAGACTCAGGATCAGCGGGATCTGGAGGGGCAGTCGCTCCAGCGCCACCATGGGGCCGAATCGCGAGCCCCCTTCCCCGGTGGCGACTCCAGCCCGGAGCCCCTCCAGGAACAGGCCCCCAGTTCCGGAGACCTTGTACGCGATCCCGGCGAGCAGGGCCCCGAGGAGGAACCCCAGGCCCCAGGCCCCGGCGGCCCTCTTCCGGGTGAGCCCATGCCCGGGGGGGGGAAAGGCGAGGAAGGCCAGGCTCAGGGGGACCACATAGGCCACCGCCTTGAAGGCCAGCAAGGGGAGCCAAGCCCCCAACGCCCCGAGTAGAAGGTAGGAGCGGCTCCCACCTGGGCGGGCCCGCCCGAGCCACCACAGGAGGAGCAACCCCGTGAGCAGCAAGTTGTCGTGACGGATCTCGAAGCCGAAGTCCCACAGCGGGGCCAGGGTGGCGGCGGCCAGGAGCACGAGCCCCCCCCGGAACGTACGCAGCCTCTCCCCGGTGTTCAGCGCCAGGAGGAGCAGGTTGAGCCAGAAGACCCCGAGGAAGATCGCCCGGCCGCCTGCGAACAGGTCCACCGCGTGCTCGGCCGAGCGTGCGAGCCAGCCCAGGGGCCCCATCATCCACAGGAGGGCATTGGTGAAATACAGATGCCCCTGATGGAAAGCCAAGGCCCGGACCATGAAGAGGTTCTGGGCCTCATCCACCTGATAGAGGCGGTTGAAGGCCAGGTGGATGGCCATCCCCACCAGGAGGGCCAGGGGGGCCAACACCCCTCCCCACTTGAGCATGCGCTGGGACATTCGGATCCTCGTGTGCCCATCATCCCGCCCCGACCCCCCGCTGAACACCCCGACCGGAGAGCTGACGTGAAACGTCACCCGCCTGCCGCAACGGGCCACGGTCTTGTCACGGTCCCGGCCGGAAAGTTGGAACGGGCACTGGCAAATCTTGGAATTCGGCCAATAATGGCTTTCCAACCCCCTTGGCACGAGACTTGATAATCTTGGCTCGGCCCTTTTCATAGGAGACGCCCATGAAGAAGCAGTCTGGCTTCACCCTCATCGAGTTGCTGCTCGTGCTCGCCATCATCGGCATCATCAGCGCCATCGCCATCCCCGCCCTCCTGGGCCAGCGCGAAAAGGCCAAGGCCAAGTCCACCCAGGACAACGCCGCCTCCATCTCCGCTGAAATCGCCCGCGTCGCCGATGACATCCGCGAGCAGTCCGGTGCCCAGCCCACCCCCGCCGCCGTCGTGGCCGCGGTCATCAGCCTCTCCAACTACGCCAAGACCAAGAACTCCTACGCTCCCGCCACCGCCGCCTACGTGAACGGCACCGCCGGCAGCACCCTGGGCGCCGTGTACCTCGAGGCCGTCCCCTCCTACACCGATCCCGCCACCAGCCGCACCTACCCCGCCGTGAAGGTCACCCCCATCTTCAAGAGCACCGTGACCAACGCGACCGTGACCGCGGCCAGCAACGCCTACATCAAGGTCATCGCCATCGACTAAGCTGAAAGGCACCCCCTTTCTCGGGTCCCCCTCCCCAGGGGGACCTTTTTCATGGTGATCCATGACCCGATTCCAAAGGCTCCGGTGGCTGCTCGGCCTCTGGGCCGCCTGGTCCACGATGTGGCTCCTCCAGGGGCTCCGATCCCTCTGGCTCCTCGGCGAAAACCCCCACCCCTTCCTCCCCACCATGAAGTACACCGGGGTGATGCTCCGGGCCGTGGGTGAGTGGGCCCTGGGCGCCCTGATCGCCTACCTGATCCTGGGCACCATCTTCGGCTTCCTGGGCTTCCTCTGCCTTCGGGCGGGATCCCACGAAACCGCGGACGAGGGGACCCTCCTGACCTTCCGGAAGGGGGCGTGGATGGGCCTGGGCTCGGGACTCTGGATCCACGGCTGCCTCTTCGCGATGGTGCCCGGGACCCTGGCCAACCTGCCGCTGTTGCGGTGGGCCCCCATGGCCCTGGTGCTCCTCCTCTTCCTGGGTCTGGGCGCTTGGGCGCTCTTCGCGGCCATGCACCAGCCGGGTGGAACGCGCCCCTGGGCGAGGGTCGGCGCCGCCCTCGGGGGGATGACCCTGGTCCTCATGCTGCCCCACGACCTCTTCCGCCGGCACATGTCCGAAGCCCCTGCCCTGCCCGCCACGGCCCCGAGGATGTTGATCCTCGGGGTGGATGGGCTCCGGCGGGATGTGGCGGATGAGGTGGCCCCCGCCTTCCGCACCCCGGAGGGGATCCAGCCCGTGGTGGCCGTGCCCGCCACCCGCATCGCCTGGAACATGCTGCTCGGCGGCGACCCCGAGACCCTCACCCACAGCTTTGTCATCCCCTTCCGTCGGGAATGGCGGACCCCCCACGCCCTCCCCCTCCTGGAAGAGGCCAAGGCCAAGGGGCTGCGCGCGAGCTTCCTCATCGACGACGCCACCACCCTGGCCTTCGGACTCACCACCGCCCCCTTCGCGGAAGTGCGCGAGCCCTTCGGCGGCTGGAAGCACTTCTTCAGCGCCGGCGCGGGCTTCACCTGGCCCGTCTACTCATGGATCGAGAACTACCTCTCCCCGGTGGAGACCACGAATCCCTGGTCGGAGCCCCGCTACTACTTCCGGGACGTGGCCCGCTCCCTCTCCCGGAACCAGTGGGTTTCCGCCCACACCTGCCAGCTGCACGCCCCCTTCTTCCTGCGCGCCCGGGAGCTCCAGGCCTTCAGGCCCTGGATCTGGCTTGGGCAGAGCGCCCGCAGCTACAGCTCCTACCAGAGCACCGAGCAGGCCCAGACCGATGGCCTCTCCCGCCAGGGCCTTCGGGCCGACCCCGCGGAACACTACCGCATCCGGTCGGCCCAGCTGCTGCTGGAGCTTGAACCCCACCTCGCGCAGTGGTCCCGGGACTTCCCCGCCCTCTCGGGAGCCCTCACCTCCGATCACGGCGAGACCCACTTCGCCCTGATGGGGGCTGAAGGCAGGGCCGTGACGCACCTGACCGGGGTCCACGGGTTCTTCCTGGATGCCCCCAGCGTGCGGGTCCCCCTGATCCCCCTGGGCCGCACCGAGAACCACCTCCCCACGGGCGCGGTGTATTCCTGGTTCCACCTGAGGGATGGGATCCGCACCTGGATCCAAGACCAGGCCCCGCTGAAGCTCCAGGTGCCGCCGGGGGAGACCGGGTGGTCCTTCCAGTGGCAATTCCTCTATCCCGAGCACGCCTTCGGACCGGAACCCAAGGCGCCCGCAGGCATCCCCCAGGCCGTGACCGCCCGGGACATCGTCCAGTCCACCTACCTGTTGCCGGATGGCACCTGGTACCTGGCCGATCCACCCGCCAACGCCCCACCCCACCGGATGTGCCACGCCTTCCTCAGGGGCGACGAGATGGTCACCTACACCCCCCGGTTCGATGGGCGGTGGGAGCGCATCCTCTGGAAGGGCTACGAGGGACAGTCGCCCACGGTGGTGGATGGGGAGGCGCTGGAGCGGGAGAAGGCCACCTTCCAGGGCGGTCACCCACGCGCCCTCACGCCTCTCCGGCCCTGAGGCGCATCCTTCGCACCAAGGAAAGGGCCGGGTGGATCCACCCGGCCCTCTCCTTGTCCAACCTCCTCAGGGAGGCGATCCGTTTCAGGGATACAGCTGGGCCCCGGTCTGGTCGGTCTGAAAGATCTTGCCCACGCCCCCGGGCTGATCATTGACGGTCAGGGTCCAGGACTGCCCGGTGTTTTTCACTTCCAGCACATAGGTCATCTTGGTGTTCTTGTTGGCCACGAAGGAAGAGAGGAAGGCCGGCCCGCTCCCCGTCCCATCGGGGTTCCACGTATAGGTCCCATCCGCGCCGTAGTTGGTGGCTTCGGCGTGACGGGTTGCCAGCTGGATCTGGAGGATCCGGGCGTTGGCCATGGCATCCCCGATCCGCCGGGCCCGCTGGCGCTGGCCGAGGAAGGAGGGGATGGCCACCGCGGAGAGGATGGCGATGATGGCCAGCACGAGCAGCAGCTCGATGAGGGAGAACCCCCGGACGGATGCTCTGGACGATTCCTGGTTCACGTTCCCTCCTCAACCCTTGTCGAAGGCTTCCGCCAGACCAAAGATAGGCATGTACATCGCGATGACAATGAAGCCGATGATGCCGCCGAGCACGGCGATCATGATGGGTTCCAGCAGGCTGGTGAGGGAGGCCACCGCGTTGTCCACCTCGTCCTCGTAGAAGTCGGCGACCTTGCCCAGCATGGCGTCCAGGGCGCCCGTGGCCTCACCCACCCCCACCATCTGCACCACCATGGGCGGGAAGACCTTCGCCTCCATGAGCGGGGCGCTGATGTTCCGACCCTGCTCCACAGCGTCCTTGGCCTTGAGGATGGCGTTCATGATCACCTGGTTGCCCGCCGTGCGGGCAGTAATCTCCATGCCCTCCAGAATGGGCACACCGGAGCTGGTGAGCGTGCCGAGGGTGCGGCAGAACCGCGCCACGGCAACCTTCAGGAGCAGGTCCCCGATGACGGGGATCTTCAGCATCAGCGCATCCAGCTGAAGCTTGCCGCCTGGGGTCTGGTAGTACTGCTTGAGGCCGAAGCCGACTCCGACG
>CAZVKM010000231.1:0-5306 GCA_964627685.1 uncultured Solibacteraceae bacterium
GGACAGCACCGAGTTCGATGAGGCCCCCAAGCACCGGGTCATCTTCAAGCTCCGCGAGCTGGTGGATGTGGAGGAACTCGGCGGGACGATGCGGTTGGGCGCCTACCCCTGCAAGCTCGCCATCGGGAGCCAGGCGGAGAAGGCCTACGGGGCGGTCGAGATCAGCGAACGCCACCGGCATCGGTACGAGTTCAACCACGAGTACAAGAAGCAGCTTGAGGATCGGGGTCTGAAGTTCACGGGCATGAGCCCCGATGGGGTCTTCGTGGAGATCGTGGAGCTGGAGGATCACCCCTATTACCTGGCGTGCCAGTTCCATCCCGAGTTTAAGAGCCGTCCGCTCGCGCCCCACCCGCTCTTCACGGCCTTCGTGAAGGCCAGTGTCGGCAATGTAAAGAACTGAAAACCAGCAAGACACCAAGACACCAACAGCGATTGGTGCTTCCCCTGGTGTCTTGGTGCCTTGGTGGTGATCCTTTCTCAGGTACTCCCATGACGACCCAGCTCGACAAGCTCAGCATCGACACCCTCCGCGTGCTCGCCATCGACGGCGTGCAGAAGGCCAACAGCGGCCACCCGGGCACCCCCATGGCCCTCAGTCCCGCGGCCTACGTGCTTTGGACCAAGTTCCTGAAGCACAACCCGAAGAACCCCCAGTGGTGGGACCGGGACCGCTTCGTGCTGAGCTGCGGCCACGCCTCCATGCTCATCTACGGCCTGCTCCACCTCACGGGCTACGACCTGCCCCTGCAGGAGCTCGTCAACTTCCGCCAGTGGGGCTCCAAGACCCCGGGCCACCCCGAGGTGGGCCACACTCCCGGCGTGGAGACCACCACCGGCCCCCTGGGCCAGGGCATCGGCAACGCCGCGGGGATGGCGATCGCCGAGCGCGTGCTGGCGGCCAAGTTCAACAAGCCCGGCCACGACATCGTCAACCACCGCACCTTCGCCTTCGTGAGCGATGGCGACGTGATGGAGGGCGTGGGCATGGAGGGCGCCGCCCTCGCGGGCCACCTGGGTCTGGAGAAGCTCGTCTGCCTCTGGGACGACAACAAGATCACCATCGAGGGCGATACCCACCTGGCCTTCACGGAGGACGTGCCCGCCCGCTTCACGGCCATGGGCTGGCGCGTGCTCACCGTGACCGACGGCGAGGACCTGGGCGCCCTGGAGCGCGCCTTCCAGGAGGCCCTGCGCCCCTGCGGAAAGCCCACCCTCATCGCCTGCCGGACCATCATCGGCTTCCCCTCCCCCAATCGGCAGGGCACCGCCAAGGCCCACGGCGAACCCCTCGGCAAGGATGAGGCCGCGGCCACGAAGCAGATCATGGGCTGGGACCCCGAGTCCCAGTTCCACATCCCCGCCGAGGCGGCCGCCAACTGGGGGGCCTGCGTGCCCAAGGGCGCCGAGGCCGAGACCAAGTGGCGCACGGAGTTCGCCTCCTACGCCGCCGCGCACCCCGCCGAAGCGGCTGAACTGGAGCGCTGGATGAAGGGCGACCTGGGCCTGGATTGGCTCAACGCGCTGCCCGCCTTCACCGCCGACGACAAGATGGCCACCCGCGAGGCCAGCGGCAAGGTGCTCAACGCCATCGCCTCGCACCTGCCCTTCCTCATGGGGGGCAGCGCCGATCTGGGGCCCTCCAACAACACCCACCTGAAGGGCGAGGCCTCCTTCAGCGCCCGCGAAGTGGGCCGCAACTTCCACTGGGGCGTGCGCGAGCACGGCATGGGCGCCTGCCTCAACGGCATGAGCCTCCACGGCGGACTGCGGGTGTACGGCGCCACCTTCCTCCAGTTCGCGGACTACATGCGCTCCAGCATCCGCCTGGCCGCGCTCATGAACCAGCCCGTGGTCTACGTGTTCACCCACGACAGCATCGGCCTCGGTGAGGACGGCCCCACGCACCAGCCCGTGGAGCACGTCATGAGCCTCCGGCTCATCCCCAACCTCCAGGTGCTGCGCCCCGCCGACGCCCAGGAGACCGTGGAGGCCTGGAAGGCCGCCCTGCGCCGGACGGATGGCCCCACAGCCCTCATCCTCACCCGTCAGAAGCTCCCCACGCTGAGCGTGGGCAAGGCCGAGGGCCTGCACCAGGGCGCCTACATCCTCCAGGAGGCCTCCGCCGAGCCCAAGCTGATCCTCATGGCCACGGGGTCCGAGGTCGCCCTGGCCGCCCAGGCCCGGACCACCCTGGAAGCCGAGGGCATCCCCACCCGCGTGGTCTCCATGCCCTGCCTGGAGACCTTCGCCGCGCAGCCCAAGGACGTCCGCGACGCCGTCCTGCCTCCCGCCGTGAAGGCCCGCGTGGCCATCGAGGCCGGCCGCAGCTTCGGCTGGGAGCGCTTCGTGGGCGACCACGGCGCCATCGTAGGCCTCGACCACTTCGGCGCTTCCGCCCCCGCCGAAATCCTCTTCGAGAAGTTCGGCTTTAGCGTCGCCAACGTCGTGGCGAAGGCGAAGGCGATTCTTTAAGGCGATCTCACCACGAAGACCACCAAGCACTGCCTTCGTGGTCTTTGTGTTTGGATCCACTTTCGAAAGCCAAGAAGGCCAGGGAGATGACTTATCTTGGCCTTCTTGTGGTTCGTTGTCTCGTTGTGAGGTCCGCCGCGCCCAACCGCGTAATGCGGGCTAAGGGAATGCACTCGCCGAGGGTCGCTGAAGTGTCCGAGGAATACTGAGGGCTCTCGGGTATCCCGATTTTCCACTCGATTGAAGTTCGGTTGTTTTGAGCCTCGTCTTGTGATTTAAAAAACTGAAAACAAAAGAGTTGCTTCCATTGTTAAGGGGGGGGTATTGTCGAGCAATCCCAACCCAATAGGAGTGGAAATGGTCTTCAAGCGACTCTTCTACCTTCTCTCTGTCGTCTGGATTCTTGGCTCGACCGCCATTCCGGCGTTTGCCACTTGCACGACCGACGTTTGCATCGGTGGGACCAATTCCGATGGCACGGTGACGATCTGCATTCGGACTGGAGACATCTGGCGGTGCCGGAATGTTCAGAAGGAATCCTGAAATGGGGTTCATGGCTCGGCTCTGGAGTCTCCTTGCCATAGGCTTGCTTGGAACTGGGCCCCTGCATGCACAGGTCTATGGGGCGCGGGCGATTCCCCAATTCTGGAAGGACGGAAGCCTCGTCCGCGACCAGGGCTCCGAGCTCGTGATTGAAGGTCCACGGCCCGGGGATCAGAAGACCATCAAGAAGAACCCGATCTACGGGAAACCCTATGATGTCTTCGAAGGGCGCTTCTGGACGAGTCAGCGCCCCGAGGATGGCAAGGTGATTTCGCGCCTCACGCTCTATTCGAGTGGGGATGGCCAGACCTGGCATCCGGAAGGCTTCCTCCGGTACTGGGCGGATGAGCGGCCCTTGGGCATCTGGCCGTTGCAGAAGGACCGGTTCCTTGCGGTCTACGCATGGCACTTGGAGCGCGGCGAGAAGAAGTCGCCGTTCGCCATCCTGAAGCGGGGCCATGAGGATGAGTTCGAGATCCTGGACCTGCCCGCTCCCGGATTTCCAGGCCGGTTGCGGTACAAGGACAAGGAGGGATGGGCCTTCGCGCCGGAGAATGTCCAGCTGGCCTTTGGCTGGAACGAGGCGAAGAACCTCTCCTTCGTGCGCACGCCCACCGCCCTCGTTCTATACAACCCCATGGCCGGGTACTTCTGGTCCGTGGACACGACGAAGGAGGTCCCGGAGCTCCGTTTCGGAGCCCTCTACCCGGCGATGAAGGGGCCCTGGTTGGGAGACAAGTCGGATTTCATCCAACCGCCCCTGCTGACGGTTCAGCCGCGGCCCGATGGCCATGTGTTGATCGCCTCCAGGTCCGAAGCGGCGATGTTCAAGGCGAGGGAGATTGAAGCCACCCACCAGTTCCCTGGCGTGGCCGATCCCCGCGCACCGAGCCTGCCCGCCCACCGGGACCAGGAGAAGGAAAACGTTGCGGCCTACAGTCTGCAGAAGTATCCGGAACTGCTCTGGTGGGATTTGGATCCCGCACGAATGTCCTTCAAGCGCGAGGATCCGCCGGATGGGGCGCCGCCGCACTTCACGAGCGTGGCCCAGCTGCGGCGATTCACCTTCCGTGTGGAATCGAACGGCCGCGTGATCGTGACGAAATAGAGCCGACAGAATGAGCGCAAAGGCCACGAAGAAAAGCAATCCTTCGTGGCCTTCTTCTTTCTTCGTGCCTTCGTGGTGAGCTTTACCGCTTCTCCACCGCCACGTAGTCCAGTTGCTCCGGCCCCGTGTACTCCGCGGCGGGGCGGATGATGCGGTTGTGGCCGTGCTGCTCGAGGATGTGGGCCGTCCAGCCGGCGATGCGGGACACCGCGAAGATGGGCGTGTACAGCTCGAAGGGGATGTTCATCTGGTAGTACATGGAGGCGCTGTAGAAGTCCACGTTGGGGTAGAGGGGCTTCTCGCCGGCGAGCACCAGTTCCTCCAGCTTCACGCTCATGTCGAACCAGCTGCGGTTGCCCGTGGCGACGCCCACCTCCTCGCTGGTGTTCTGGAGGCTCTTGGCGCGGGGATCCTTGGTCTTGTAGACCCGGTGGCCGAAGCCCATCACCTTGCGCTTGGAGGCCCGGGCGGCGGCGAGCCAGGGCTCGACCTTCTCGAGGCTGCCGATCTCCAGGAGGGTGCGCATCACGCCCTCGTTGGCGCCGCCGTGCAGGGGGCCCTTCAAGGCGCCGATGGCACCCACCACCGCCGAGTGCATGTCGGAGAGGGTCGAGGCGATCTCCCGGGCCGTGAAGGTGGACGCATTGAACTCGTGGTCGGCGTGGAGGATGAGGCCCATGTCCATGGCCTTCACGAACAGCTCCGGCTGTTCCTTTCCGAACATCATGTAGAGGAAGTTGGCCGCGTGGCTGAGGTCCGGGCGGGGGGCGATGGGTTCGGCGCCGATGCTGATGCGGTAGATGGCGGCCACGAGGGTGGGGAACTGGGCGGTGAGGCGCAGGGCCTTGGCCACTTCGCTGGCGCGGCTGCAGTCATCTCCATCCACCTCGAAGATGCCCATCATGCTCACGGCGGTGCGCAGGTGGTTCATGGGATGGCCCTGGCGGGGCAGGGTCTTCAGCGTGTTGAGGACGCCCACGGGCACCTGGCGGTGGAAGCGCAGCTCGGCGTCGAAGGCGTCGAGCTCGGCCTTGGTGGGCAGCTTCTCGTGCCACAGCAGGTAGACGGTCTCCTCGAAGCTGCCCTTCACGAGGTCGGCCACGTCGTAGCCGCGGTAGACCAGGCGGCCCAGCTTGCCGTCGATGAAGCAGATGGAGGTGGTGCCCGCGACGATGTCCTC
>CAZVKM010000232.1:0-5276 GCA_964627685.1 uncultured Solibacteraceae bacterium
AGCACCAGCATCTTCACGCCGGTGAGGAGCAGGAAGCCGCCGAAGACGTAGAGCACCCAGTGGAACTTGGCCAGCAGGGCGGCCCCAAGGGCCACGAAGAGGGCCCGCATGACCAGGGCGCCCAGGATGCCCCAGAAGAGCACCCGGTGCTGGTAGGCCTCAGGCACGGCGAAGGCGCCGAAGATCAGCACGAAGACGAAGATGTTGTCGATGCTCAGGGCCTTTTCGATGAGGTAGCCCGTGAGGAACTCCACGCCCCGCTCCGGGCCGTAGGTGGTGCCGATGAGCCCCCCGAAGGTCAGGGCCAGCACCACCCAGACCCCACTCCAGATGGCCGCCTCTTTGAGGGACACACGGTGGGCGGTGCGGTGGAACACGCCCAGGTCCAGGGCCAGCATGGCCAGCACGAAGACCAGGAAGGCGCCCCACATCCAGGGGGACCCGAGGGTCATCTCCATGGTCAGCCCTTCCCGTCGCGGAGGCGCTCAAGGGTGCGGCCCAGGCCCCGGGCCACCCGCTCCACGGCGCTGGCGATGGCCTCGTAGGCATCGGCGGACACGTCCTCCGCGAGCACCTCGCCGCCCTGGGCCAGGTGGACGACCACCCGGCAGCGCTTGTCCACGCCCCCCTTGGGCCCGTTCACGTCCTCCAGGTGGAGGCGGACCCGGGCGAGGCGGGGCTCGAAGCGGGAGAGGGCGAAGGCCAGGCGGCGGCGGGCATGCTCGCCCAGGGCTTCGGTGAAGGTGACGCCATGACCCTTGAGGTCGATGTGCATGGAGGTCCTCGGTGCGCCCATCGGGGCCCATTCAGGGTCCCGTTTGGGTACCGAGAGTTCTAATCGAAAAATTTTAAAAAAGCATAGAATTAAACTATGGATGCACCAGCCCTGGAGTGGCTCAACTACCACCACCTCCTCTACTTCTGGACCGCCGCCCGGGAGGGCGGCATCACCCGGGCCTCCGAGGTGCTGCGCCTCTCCCAGCCCACGCTCAGCGCCCAGATCCGGGCCCTGGAGACGGACCTGGGGGAGAAGCTCTTTGAGAAGGCGGGCCGCGGCGTGGCCCTCACCGAAGTGGGGAAGGTCGTCTTCCGCTACGCCGATGAGATCTTCGGCCTGGGGCGGGAGCTCCGCGACGCCCTGGCGGGGCGCGACGTCCGACGCCGCCCGGTGCTCGCCGTGGGGATCTCCGACGCCCTTCCGAAGCTGATCGTGCAGAAGCTCCTGGCTCCGGCCCTGGCCCTGCCCGAGGCGCCCCGGCTCCGCTGCGTGGAGGATGAGACCGACCGCCTCCTGGCCTCCCTGGCCACCCACGACCTCGATCTGATCCTCACGGACCGGCCCCTGGAGTCCCAGGTGCGCCTCAAGGCCTTCAGCCACCTGCTGGCCGAGTCCGGGGTGGCGATCTACGCCCCGCCGGCCCTGGCCCGTCGCTTCAAGGGGCCCTTCCCGGGGTGCTTGCAGGAGGCCCCCTGGCTCCTGCCCACCCCGGGGACGGCCCTCCGCCGGGGCCTGGACCAGTGGATGGCCACGCACGGGCTCCGGCCCCGGATCGTGGGCGAGTTCAGCGACAGCGCCCTGCTCAAGGCCTTCGGCCAGGCGGGAGCCGGACTCTTTGCGGCGCCCGAGGCGACCGGCTCCGAGGTGATCCGCCAGTACCACGTGAAGCGCCTGGGCCGGGCGGAGGGGGTGCAGGAGCGCATCTACGCGGTGAACGTGGAGCGGCGGCTGCGCCACCCGGCCGTGCAGGCCCTGCGGGAGGCGGCCAAGGCCTGGGCCTTCGCCTGAGGACGTCCACCCTTGGTCCGGGGTTCACCTCCTTTCGTCGGTTCGGGCTGGCGGGGCGGCGGATCCCTCCCGAGGCTGGGGTCTGGAGGAAGCATGAAAACGCTGATCCTGATGGGAACCCTGCCCCTGCTCGCCCAGGCCCCGGTGCCTCCGGCGCAGGGGACTTCCCCCGCGGAAGCCATGAAGCGGCTCGCGTTCCTGGAAGGCCGTTGGAAGGGCGAAGGGTCCATGGCCATGGGGCCTGGTCCCCGGGTGGCCTTCCAGCAGACCGAGGTGGTGGCCTTCAAGGCCGGCGGGGCGGTGGTGGCCGTGGAAGGGAATGGCACCCACCAGGGGCGCCCGGTCCATCAAGCTTTCGCCGTGATCGCCTTCGACCCGGCCACCCAGGCCTACCGCATGCGCAGCTGGTTGGCCAATGGCCTCAGCAAGGATTTCACCCTGGCGCTCAAGGCCCAGGGCACCGGCTACACGTGGGGATGGGAGGATCCCCGGGCCGGAAAGATCCGGTACGCCATGACCCTGACCCCCGAAGGCAAGTGGGTGGAGATCGGCGAGCGTAGCGCGGATGGCACCACCTGGGTGGCCTTCTTCGAGATGACCCTCACGAAGGAGTAGCCGCGCGCTAGTGGCAGCCGCAGCCGCCTGCGAAGTCCTCGCGGGCGGCGGCCTTGCGGATGGACCACCCCTCGCGGGCGATGAGGGCGGCGAGCACCAGGCTGGCCACGGCGTCCGCCCACCAGAGCTTCGGTGCGAGGGCCGTGAGGAGGCTCCCCGCCAGGAGCACGAGGCTCAGCTGGATGCAGGCCAGACTGCAGGCGGCGTCGGCCGCCAACGTGGGGCTGCAGGCCTGGGCGGACACGGCTTTCTTGGCCCGCCAGAGCCAGGCCATGAAGGCGAGGCTGGCCAGGCTGATGACCAGGCCGGGCAGGGCGGTGTCCGGAGCCTCCCGGGTCACGAGGCGATGGGCGGCCCCATAGCTCACGGTGACCGCGAGGAGAAGGAAGAGGGCTCCGATGACCTTGGCCGCCGTGCGCTCCCGGGGGCTGCCTCCTTCGTGTCGCAAGCGCCAGAGGACCATCAGGGCGCTGCCCACCTCCACGAAGCTGTCGAGGCCGAAGCCGAAGAGGGAGAGGCTCTCCGCCTTGGCGCCGAAGCCCACGGAGACCAGCCCCTCAACCAGGTTCCAACCCACCGTGACCCAGGCGAGGGTCAGAGCCCGGGCGCGGACCTGGGGTTCCATCAGGCCTCGGCTTCGCGGACCTTCCGGGCCTTCACCAGCACCAGCGTGCTGCCTTCGGGGCTGCGGTCCAGGCGGACCTCGTCCATCACCGCCTTCATGAAGAAGACACCCCGTCCGCCGGGCTTCATGAGGTTCTCCGGCAGGTTGGGATTGGGGATCGAGTCCAGGTCGATGCCGTTGCCTTCGTCGCTGATGCGGATCTCGAAGCGGTCCACCTGGGGGATGAAGGTCACCTTCACGGGCTTGGAGGTGTCCAGCTTGTTCCCGTGCCGCATGGCGTTGGCGATGCCCTCCTGGATGGCCAGCCAGAGCTGCTCCCCATCCTCCTGGGTGAAGCTGAGGTGCTTCAGGAACTCCGCGCCCACCACCTGGATCAGGTCGATGAAGCGCAGGTCCGTATTGCAGGTCAGCGTCACGGGCAACAGCGGTGTGGCCATGGGGATTCCTGAAAGAGCTGGTGGAAAGCTCAAGGTACCGGGTCACAAGGCCCCAGGGCCAGCACTTTGTCGGTACCCGGAAGGGGGAACCCCCGGGTTCCCCCTCCGGTGGCGGGAGGGAGGCCCGGGGGTAGGAAATTCCTGCGGGAGGCCTGGGCCTCAGCTCCGGCCCTCCAGGCGGACGGCCTGCGGGAACAGCCAGCTGTTCTCCTTGTGGATGTGCCGGTGCAGGTCCCGCTCCAGCTCCTGGAGGCCATCCAGCATGGCCCGCCAGCTGTTGCAGGCGCCCACGGGGGGGACGAAGCCGTCGGTGAGGTCGCGGAAGCGCTCCAGGTTGGCGCCATGGTTCTCGTGCTCATGCATCATGGCCGCCACGGGCATCTGAACGGACATGTGGCACCCGCCGAGGGCGGCCCCGGACTTCCCTTCCGCGAGCCCGAGGCACATGGGGAAGAGCACCCGCTCCTCCTTCTCGAGGTGGGCGTAGGTCTCCTCCTGGAACTGGAGGTAGAGGCCCCGGAGCTCCACGAGGCGGGGATCCTCATGTCCGTGGACATGGGCCACCTTCAAGGTCAGGGCGTCGAGGCGGGGGAGGGCCTCCCGGAGATACACGTGGTGGGTGTCGACGATGTGCGCCACCGCGGCGGGGATGCTGGCCTGCCAGCTCTGGTCCTCCTCGGGGTGGCCCGCCGCATCCTGGGCTTCCAGGGCGGTGAGGATCCCCGCCAGGTCGATCCCCTTCTCGGCGCAGGCCACGCCCAGGGCCTGGTGGCCCTTGCAGCAGTAGTCCAGCCCCACCTTCTCGAACACCTTCGAGCGGCTGGGCTTCTCCAGCACCAGCTCCCCGACGGTCTTGGCAATCCACGCCTGGCTCATGCGGCCTCCTTCAGTGCCTCCAGGGTGGCTCCGGGTGGCCCGGGCGGCCTTGATGGATCTCAAGGTGGCGGCCGCTGACATGCATCAAGGTCGACCTTGCCGGGTCCGCGCACCCTCGGAGGCAGGAGGTGCCCGTGAGAGCCCGCTGGTTTGCCCTGTTGATGATCGTCCTGGGAGGCTTTGGAATCCTGGGGTATGGAGGACTGCGCATTGCCCAGGAGGCCCCGCCCATCCCGGGGCGGGTGGTGTCCGGCCCCGCGTTGCTCGCGCCTGAAGGCGCGGTGCTCGAAGGTCAGAAGCTCTACCTCGGCCACGGGGGCCAGCACCTGGGCTCCATCTGGGGCCATGGGGCCTACCTGGCCCCGGACTGGACCGCCGCCGCCTTGCACCAGTGGGCGGAGGGCACCCTGACGGCCCTGAAGGCCGAGGGCCTCTCCGAGGCCGAAGCCCGGGAGCAGCTGAAGCAGCGCTTCCAGCAGAGCCGCGTGGAGGGCGGGGTCCTCACCCTGGATGCGGCCCGCGCCAAGGGCTACCTGGCGGCCCAGGAGGCCCTGGCCCGCACCGTCTCCCTCGGAGACAAGGACGCCGCCATCCCCGCCAAGTGGATCCCCACGCTGGAGGAAGGCCGCCGAGTCGCCGACTTCTACCTCTGGACCGCCTGGACCGCCGCCGCGCGGCGCCCGGGTCAGCCCGAGAGCTGGACCCAGAACTGGCCCCAGGAGTCCCTGGTGGGCAACGCCATCACGCCCCGCAGCCACTTCTGGAGCATCCTCTCCATCGTGCTCCTGCTGGCGGGCGTGGGCCTGCTCGTGTGGCACCACGCCTCGGCGAAGGAGGAGGAACTCCCCGAGCCGAAGCCGCTGGCCCCGCAGCCCGCCACCTCCAGCCAGCGCTGGGCCGCGATCTACTTCGGCGTGGCCATCGCCCTCTTCCTCGT
>CAZVKM010000233.1:0-5250 GCA_964627685.1 uncultured Solibacteraceae bacterium
ACCCCCACCTTCTCGCAGAAGCGCTGCTCCAACGCTTCCACCTTGGACCCATCCCCTTCGAAGAGCTCCAGGAAGGAGGCCTGGGTGCCCGTGGTGCCCTTCACCCCGCGCACGGGGGTGGTGCGGATGAGGTGGTCCAGGTCCTCCAGATCCAGGAGGAGGTCCTGGAGCCAGAGGCTGGCGCGCTTGCCCACGGTGGTGGGCTGGGCGGACTGGAAGTGCGTGAAGCCCAGGGTGGGCTGGCCCTGCCATTCGCCCGCAAACTTCGCCAGGGCCGCGATGACGTCCTGCAGCCGCGAGCGCAGCAGCCGCAGGGCCTCATGGCAGATGAGCAGGTCCCCGTTGTCGGTGACGAAGCAGCTGGTGGCGCCCAGGTGCACGATGGGCCGCGCGGTCGGAGCCTGGTCGCCCCAGGCGTGGATGGCGGCCATGACGTCGTGGCGCAGGGCCGCTTCGTGCTTGGCGATGGCGTCCAGGTCCACCTGGTCCTGGGTGGCCTTCATCTCGGCCACCTGGGCCGGGGTCACGGGCAGGCCCAGCTCCATCTCGCTCTCCGCCAGGGCGATCCAGAGGCGGCGCCACACCCGCTGGCGGTAGAGGGGTGACAGGAGGCGCACCATGCCCTTGGAGGCGTAGCGGGTGGCCAGGGGATGCTCGAAGCGCTCCAGCTCCGGGCTGTCGTGGGGGGGCAGGAAGTCCGTTCGCATCCCGCCATTCTCGCAGGTCCCCGTCACGCCTGGGTCGCAGGTCCCTCCCCACCGGGCCGGGGTCGGGCCACCTGGGTGGGCAGGTCCCCGGAAAGGGCCAGGGCCGCCGCGGAGGGACTGGGCCAGCGACGCCCGTCCACGGGGAGGGCCTCCAGGAGCTCGGCCAGCGCCTCGGCCCAGGCGGCCAGGTCCAGGGGCCGGCGCCCCGGATCCGGGTCCAGGGCCTGGAGCAGGGCTGCGTCCACCGCCCCACCCAGGCCCGGCCGGAGGGTGCTGGGGGGGCGGTGGGCCCCCTTTGAGATGGCCACGAAGGCTTCGCCCACGTTTTCGGCCCCGATGAGGCGATGGCCCGTGAGGGCTTCATAGACCACAGCGGCGAAGCTGTACAGGTCGCTGCGCGCATCCAGGTCCCGGCCGCGGGTCTGCTCCGGGCTCATGTACTGCGGGGTGCCGATCACCATGCCCGTCTGGGTCATCTGGGTGAGCTGCCCCTGGCTCTTCGCCAAGCCGAAGTCCAGGAGCACCGTGTGGAAGGGCTGGGCCGCCTCGGAGAGGAAGAGGTTGGCAGGCTTGAGGTCCCGGTGGAGCAGCCCCGCCTCGTGGGCGGCCCCCAGGGCGGCGGCCCCTTCCCTCACCAGGCGCGCCACCTGGTGTGGATGGCCCGGTCCATGGGCCTTGAGGAGGCTGGCGAGGGGCCAGCCGCGGAGGCGCTCCATGACGAGGAAGGCGGACCCCCCCTCCCACTCCCCTGAGTCGAAGACGGCGATGACCCCAGGGTGGTGGATGGCCGCCAGTGACTGGGCCTCCTGGAGGAAGCGGGCCCGCGTCTGCCCGGTGTAGAGCTCGGGGCGCAGCACCTTCAGCGCGACAGACCGGTTCAGTCGCAGGTCCTCCGCCTCGAAGACCAGGCCCATGCCCCCCTCACCCAGGAGCCCCCGGAGCTCGTAGCGGCCCTGGATGCGGTGGGGCAGGTGGTGGGAGGCGTCCAAGGTCTCGCCATCCACGGGGCAGGTGCGATCCGGAGCGGCGAAGGCCCGGCGGCAGAGGGGGCAGAGACGCAGCTCGCCATCCTCCCCCGTGGGCAGCGGGCCCCGGGCCCGGGCGGCCCGCAGGGCGTCCTGGGTGCGCTGCAGTTCAAGCACGGCACCCAGCTGGGAGGCGAATCCATCCAGCAGCCCCTGCTCCACGGCATTGAGGTGCAGGGCCGAGGGCAGGAGCAGGGCCCCCTGGAGGACGCCGCTGGGCCCCTGCACCCGCACCACGGAGAGCCCGGGCGGGGGGTGGCTGAGGGTGGCGAGGCTGGGGTTCGGGGCGGCCTCGAGGGCCCGCAGGGGCCACAGGTCCTCCCCCTCGAGGATGAAGACACCGATGGGCCCGCTGCCCAGGGAGCGGGCCAGGTCATCCGCGGCGCCGTGGGCCCAGGCTTTCACGTCCCGCTGGGCCCCCGCGAGGCTGGCCATGAGGTGGGCGATCTGGTCGCGCTGGCTCGCCACCTCCTTCGTGCGCTCGGCCACCTTGGCCTCCAGGGCCGCGTTGCGCCGCTCCAGGGCCCGCAGCCGGGCCCGCACGAAGGCCACCACCGCTCCCGCCGCGGCCAGGAGGTAGAGGGCGTAGGCCCAGAGCGTCCGCCAGGGCGCGGGCTTCACGATGAAGGAGAAAGGGAGGGGCCCCACCTCACGGCCCAGGCTGTCCCGGGCCCAGACCTTGAGCGTGTGGGCCCCGGCCGGCAGGGAGCCGAAGCTGCGGTGGGCCTCCGGACCCCAGGGACCAGGCTCCTCTTCCACCCCATCCAGCTGGGTGCGGTAGCGCACCTCCTCCCCGCGGAACAGGTCCACGGCGGCAAAGCTCGCTTCGAGCCGGGCCTGGCGGTGGCTGAGGACCTCCCCCGGCCGGAGGCTGCGCACCCCGCTCAGGAGGGATTCGAAGGCCAGGGTCGGCGGGGGTCCGGCGGTCACCTCCTCCGCCGGGTCGAAGCGGACCGGGCCCGCCACGCTTCCCGCCCAGATCCGCCCTTCCCCGTCCTGGCAGGAGGCGCCGCCGTTGAACTCCAGGGAGGGCAGGCCATCCTCCGTGGTGAAGGTCTCCACCGCGTTCACCGGCTCGGGGCCGGGGCCCCAGTGGAGGCGCGCGACCCCGCGGTTGGTGAAGAGGTAAGGCCGCCCCCTCCGGTCGATCTGGACTTGGTAGACGGTGTTGTTGGGCAGGGCGGGCACCGTGTCCTCCGCCAGCACGCGGAACCGCAGGTCCGCCGCCCCCAGCTCCGCGTAGGCGAGGCCCCCGCTCTCGGTGGCCGCCAGGAGCCAGCGCCGGCCGTCCGGGCCCCGCAGCTCCCGCAGGTCCATCACGGTGTTGTTGGGCAGCCCCGAGCCACGGTCGAAGCGCTTCCAGGTCCCCTGCCTCCATAGGTGGAGGCCCTCCCCCTCCGTGCCCACCCAGAGGCCCTCCTCCGTGCGGAGGAGGCTGTGCAGGGCCCTGATCGGGAAACCGTGGTCCGAGCCCCAGGTCTCCCAGCGCCCCGCGTGCCGACGCACGATGCCAGCCTGGGCGCCAAGCGTCCATAGGTCGCCATCAAGGACGTAGAGGCGGCGGAAGCCCTGGCTGCCGAGCGCGGGGGGGAGCGACTCGCGCCGCCAGGCGCCACCCGCCCGCCGCGCCAAGCCGCGTTGGGTGGCCGCCCAGACATCCCCTTCCCAGGGGAGCACGGCGTACACGGTCTCTCCAGCCAGGGCCAGGGTCATGCGCTCCCCACGGCGCTCCCAGAGCCCGTTGCGGGTGCCCATCCAAAGGGACCCATCCGCCCCGGCCGCCAGCCCGTAAGTGGAGGCCGCCGGCAGACCGTGCGCCGTGGCCAGCCGGGACCAGCGGCCCAGCTCCACCCGGACCACGCCCTCGTCCATGCCGATCCAAAGCCGGCGGGTACCGTCCGTCTCGAGGCCTGGCAGGAAGCCGTTCACACACTGGCCCGGCAAGCCCGCACGGGTGTCCAGCTCCGTCCAGGTCCCCCCATCTTGGCGGAAGGCGATTCCCCGGCTCGGGCTTCCCACCCAGAGGGTGCCTCGGCCCGAGGGGCCTCGCGTGAGGGCCACGGCGCTCGCCTCCGTCCAGCCCGGTGGGAGGGGCTCCGCCCGCCACCGCCCCGCCTCCCGCACCCACAGGTGGCCGAGCCCTGCCATCCAGAGGCGTTGCCTGCCTTCCCTCGCCAGGGAACCCGCCCGGACGCCCGGAGGAAGGGGAACGGTCACGGGGGTTCCACCTTGGAGACGCTGCAGCGAGGCCCCCGTGGAGATCCAGAGCTCCCCCTCCAGCATGGTGAGCGCCTGGATGGACGCGCCCGGGAGGAGACGCTGGACCACCGCGCCCTGCCGCAGGCCGAGGAGCCCCCGCCCCTCCGTGCCCACCCACACCATGTCCCCCTGGATGGCCACCGCGTTCACACGGGAGGCGCCCTCCAGTTGGGCCGGGGACCACAGGCGCCAGAGGCCGCCATCCCAGGCCGCGAGGCCACCTTCCTGGCGGCCGAACCACACGATCCCGTCGGGCCCCACCGCCACGCAGCGGAGGAAGTTGGAGACCTGGCGATCAGGAAGGCTCAGGGATCGCCAGGTGCGCCCGTTGTAGACCGC
This sequence comes from uncultured Solibacteraceae bacterium, assembly GCA_964627685.1. Taxonomy (GTDB): domain Bacteria; phylum Acidobacteriota; class Holophagae; order Holophagales; family Holophagaceae; genus JAFDVN01. Next base: position 4,331 of record CAZVKM010000233.1, read on the forward strand.
GGCCCCATCCTGCGTGGCCACCCAGAGGCGTCCCTCACGGTCCCGCGCCAAGCCCATCGCGGAGTTCTGCGGGAGGCCGTCCCGGCTCGTGAAGGCCCTCAGGGCCGGCCAGAGTCCCTTGGCGAGGCCGGGGGCCGGCGCGGGTGTCGAGGCCAGCATCGTGAGTGGCAGGAGGAGGGCGGCGAGACGTCGCATGCGGGATCAGGGGCGGGGTTCAACGATAACCCGCCGTGACGGTTGGCGCCGTCCCCATGAGAGAATCGCGGCACGGAGACCCCCATGTACGAAGCGCTGAAAGCCGGCGACGCCGCGATCTTTGACGCCCTGCAGGCGGAGATGGGCCGGCAGCGGCATCACCTGGAGCTGATCGCCTCGGAGAACTACGCCTCCCCCGCCGTCATGCAGGCCATGGGCAGCCACTTCACCAACAAGTACGCCGAAGGCTACCCCGGCCGCCGCTACTACGGAGGCTGCGAGCACGTGGACGTGGTGGAGAACCTCGCCCGCGATCGCGCCAAGGAGCTCTTCGGGGCCGAGCACGCCAACGTGCAGCCCCACAGCGGCGCCCAGGCCAACATGGCCGTCTACCTCAGCCAGCTGAAGCCCGGCGACAGCGTGCTGGGTCTGGACCTGGCCCATGGGGGCCACCTCACCCATGGCCACCCTCTGAATTCCAGCGGTATCCTCTATCATTTCAATGGTTACCACGTTCGCAAGAACGATGAGCGGGTGGACATGGACGAGGTGCGGAAGCTCGCCAAGGACCACCGCCCCAAAATGATCGTGGCCGGTGCCTCCGCCTACCCCCGCACCTGGGACTTCAAGGCCTTCCGTGAGATCGCCGACGAAGTGGGCGCGCTGCTCATGGTGGACATGGCCCACTTCGCCGGCCTGGTGGCCACGGGACACCACCCCAGCCC
>CAZVKM010000234.1:0-5246 GCA_964627685.1 uncultured Solibacteraceae bacterium
GCCATCGGCGAGAAGGACGAGGACCTGGTCTCCGACGTGACCATGCTCCGGGACCTCTGGAAGGAGGTGCAGGTGGCCGCGGAGGCGACCCCCGCGCCTGGCCTGGTGTGGCAGGACCTGCGCCTCCTCCACAAGGTGCTCCGGGACATGTTCCGGGAGGAGGTGGCCTCCTTCTGGGTGGATGACCCCGTCGTGCACGAGGAGGTACGGGGCATCGTCCAGAAGCTCCATCCGGACTGGGCGGATCGGGTGAAGCCCTTCACCTCGGACCTACCCATCTTCGAAGCCTTCGGCATCGAGCAGGAGATCGAGGCGGCCCGGAGCCCGAAGGTGCACCTGCGCCACGGCGGCTCCATCGTGCTCAACCAGACGGAGGCCCTGGTCAGCGTCGATGTGAACACCGGCCGCTACGTCGGGAAGAAGGACCTGGAGGAGACGGTCTTCCACACCAACATGGAGGCCATCCCCGAGATCGTGCGGCAGCTTCGGCTGCGCAACCTGGGCGGGATCATCGTGGTGGACTTCATCGACATGCTCCTGCCCGAGCACCGGGAAGCCGTGATGGCCCGGCTGCAGGAGGAGCTGCAGCGCGACCGCCACCACGCCCGGGCGGCCAGCCTGAGCGAGTTCGGCCTGGTGGAGATGACCCGCAAGCGCACCGGCCCCAGCTTGGAGCGGCAGCTCAGCGCGACCTGCCCCGCCTGCTCCGGCAGCGGACGCCTGCCCAGCGCCGAGACCATCCTCCTCAAGGCCTACCGCGAGATGGCCCGCCAGGGTGCGCGCCTGGGTGGCGCCACGGTGAAGCTCTCCGTGCACCCCGAGACCGCGCCCGGGCTCCATGGTGAGGCGCGGGAGGGACTCCTGGACCTCGCCCGCGCCCTGGGCGCCAAGGTGAGCTGGATCGAGCGTTCGGACATCGCACGCCACACCGTGGCCCTCGAGATCCAGTCCTAACGCGGCCTCGGAGGGGTATCCTGGGTCATCACCCCGGAGCCCCCGTGTCTTCCCCCCTCCCCACCCGGAAGCTGGGCTTCTGGATGTGCACCGCCCTCGTGGTGGGCAACATGATCGGCTCCGGCACCTACCTCATGCCCGCCTCCCTGGCGCCCTATGGAGGGGTGAGCCTGCTCGGGTGGCTCATCACGGCCACGGGCTCGGTGCTGCTGGCGCTCGTCTTCGCCCGGCTGAGCCAGTGGATGGCCCGAAGCGGCGGGCCCCACGCCTTCACCCGCGCCGCCTTTGGCGACTTCGCGGGATTCATCGTCGCCTGGTCCTACTGGGTCGCCTGCTGGACGGGGAATGCGGCCATCGCCGTGGGATTCGTGGGCAGCTTGGCGAAATTCTTCCCGGGCATCGCCCAGTCCGCGAAGCTCGGCGCCGGACTCTCGGTGGCCTCGGTCTGGGTGTGCACCCTGATCAACGTGCGGGGCCTCCGCACCGCGGGATGGGTCCAGCTGGCCACCACGGTGCTGAAGTACATCCCCCTGGTCGTGATCGGCCTGATGGGGTTCATGCACCTCCGCCCCGCGGCCTTCACGCCCTTCAACCCCTCGGGCCAGCCCCTCCTCAGCGCGACGTCGACGGCCATGACCCTGACCCTCTGGGCCTTCCTCGGCCTCGAGTGCGCCACGGTCCCCGCCGGCAACGTGGAGGATCCCACCCGCACCGTCCCCCGGGCCACGGTGATGGGCACGGTGGTGACCGCGGTGGCCATGGTCATCGCCTGCTCCACCGTGATGGCGATCGTGCCCCGGGCCCAGCTGGCCGATTCCACGGCCCCCTTCGCGGATGCGGCCACCCTCCTCTGGGGGCGGACGGCGGGCTTCGTGATGGGCGGCGCCGCCGTGATCGCCTGCTTCGGGGCCCTGAACGGGTGGACCCTCGTCCAGGGCCAGGTGGCCCAGGCCGCGGCGGAGGACGGGCTCTTCCCGCCCGTGCTGGCCAAGCTCAACGGGAACGACGCCCCTGCCTTCGCCCTCGTGAGCACGTCCGTGCTCGTCTCCACCCTCGTGCTCTCCAACTACACCGGAAGCCTCGTGAAGGTCTTCACCTTCGTGATCCTGCTCTCCACGGCCGCCAACCTCGTGCCCTACCTCTTCTGCGCCATGGCCGCCCTCCAGCTGCTCGTCCGGCGCGCGCTGCCGGAGGGCGCCGAGGTGCCCGGCCCCGGCTTCGTCGCGGTGGCCCTCCTCGCCTTCGTCTACGCCCTCTGGGCCTTCGGCGGGAGCGGACGGGAGTCGGTGTACTGGGGCTCGATCCTCATGCTGGGGGGCCTGCCCCTGCACGTGTACATGAACTGGCGTCAGCGGGCCGCCGAGGGCTAGTCCCTACCCGAGGCAGGTGCTGCACCGCATGCCCGCCTGCAGCCGGGCCACCACCACGGGCACCTGATCCAGGGAGGCGACCTCCACCAGGTCCGCGTCGGGATCATGGTCGGGCCGGGGCCGCCCCTCCCGGTTCACCCAGAGGGCCGTCCAGCCCGCCGCGAGGGCGCCCTCCACATCGTCCTGCCAGGAGTCCCCGACCATCACCAGGTTGCCGGGGAAGAGGCCGAGCTTCTGCTGCATGCGCTCGAAGGCCAGGGGCTCCGGCTTGAGGGCCCCGAGCTCGGCGCTCAGCCCCTTCACCCGGAAGAAGGGATCCAGCTCCAACCGCTGGAGGAGGCCCATGTCGAAGCGCTGGGTGTTGCTCAGCAGGGCGAGGCGCCCCAGCTCCCGCGTCCGCTCCAGGGCTTCCAGGGTCTCGGGGAATGGCTCAGCCTCGGCATCCGCCTTCGCGAAGGCCTGCGCCATGGCCGCCTCCTGGGTCGGGTCGAGGCCGAGGCGGTCCCGCCAGTGGGCCAGGAAGGAGGCCGCGGAAGGATGATCGGAGCCCATGCCATCCCTGACCAGCGCCGGGAAGGCGGGAAGCTGTTCAGGCCGGAGCAGGGCGCGGACCTGCTGGAAGGGGTTCCCGCCCCGGCTCCGCACCAGGGTGTTCCAGAGGTCGAAGACGACGCAGCGGATCACTTCCCGGAGTCCTTGGAGGCGTGGAGGGGCGCCCGGAAGGGCAGGCCCAGGAGGTCGAGCTGAGCTTCGCCGTCCAGGTGCCAGGTGGCGGGTTCATGCTTCAGGACGGCCCGCGAGAGCGGATCCCAGGCCGCCTTGAGCTCCCGGTAGCCGAGGGAGAGGTCCGCCCGGACGGAGCCCCGGGCCTGGGGTTCCAGGTCGATCCCCTGGGGGAAGCTCACCTTCCCCAGGGCGCTGCGGGTGCCTCCCTGGGTCAGGGAGAGGTCGCCCCCCAGGGCCCGGGCCCGGAGCCGGGTGGCGCTGGGGTTCTCCACCCCCACCACCAACCCCAGGTGCAGGCGGCTCTCCTCCAGGGGGAAGGCCAGCTCCAGGCGGGGCTCCACACGCTCCAGGGAGAATCGCAGCTTGCGTGCGGCCTCCTGGAGGACCAGGGCGGGATTCAGCGCCTCGCAGCCGACCAGCAGCAGCGCGGGAAGGACGAGCCAGGCCGGCCGCACCTCAGGCCCCCCGGTAGATGACGCAGTTGTCCGTGGTCTCGAAGACCTCGATCTGGCAGAGGCCCGGCAGCGCGGGCTTGAGCTGCTCCCAGATCCACACGCTGATGTTCTCCGCCGTGGAGAGGGGGATCAGGTCGTTCAGGAAGCGGTGATCGAGGCGGCTGATGACCTTCTCGTTCACCACCTTGGAGAGGTCATCGAAGTCGATGATCATCCCCGTCTCCGGCACCGGGGTCCCCTCGATGCACACGAACAGCTTGTAGCTGTGGCCGTGGAGGTTCCGGCACTTCCCCGGGTGGTTGTAGATGAAGTGGGCGGCCTCGAACCAGTATTCCTTGCGCAGGATCATCGGAATCTCAAAAGGAAAGGCCCCGCGAGGCGGGGCCTTTTAGGTTAATGGCCGTTGGGGATTCCCCCAAGCCCCTTGAGGGAGCACCTACGGCCATTTATGCCGGTTCCGGCGAACCAGGGGGGCCTACTTCACCGCGTTGAGGATCAGCGCGATGGGGGTGAGGGCATTCAGGTTCTCCTGCCAGGTGGAGTCCCGGCGGATGCGCTGGGGCACGAGCACCGTGTCCCCGGGCTCCACCTTCCGGGAGTTCACCCAGGAATCCAGGATGCGCCCGTCGGCCTTCAGGAGGCGGATGTTCCAGCCATCCGCGTTCCGGGTGAGGCCACCGGCCAGGCTGAGCAGGTCCTTCACCGAGGTGCCCGGCTGCACCTTGTAGGTGCCGAAGGGGCTGGCGGTTTCACCCACGACGTAAGCGGACTGGGTCTTGCGGGGGATGATGATCTCGTCCCCGTCCTGGAGCTCCACATCCGCCGCGGCTTCGCCCTTGAGCGCGGCCTGGAAGTTCACCACGAGCCGGTTGAGGCTGCCCGAGGCGAGACCATGGAGGATGGGGTTCTGCAGGAGGGCCCCGGTGGTGGGCTGGCGCTTGGTCTCGCTGAGGCGCTGGAGGATCTCGTTCACGCCCATGGCGGTGGGGTCCTGGGAACTCAGACCGCTCTCCTCCGCCGCCCGGACCAGGGAGCTGTCTGCCTTCTCCAGCTTCCGCAGGAAGATGCCCGACTGGGGCATGGCCTCGTCGGTCAGGCCACCCGCGCGGGCCAGGACCTGGCGGAGGGTGACCGTGCTGGCATCGAGGGCGTACTCACCCGGCCGCGCCACCTGCCCCGAGAGGCGGACCACGCGGTGCATCCGGAACTCGGGCTTCTCGTAGACGCTCAGCTGGTCATCGGGACCCAGAACGGGGTTCAGGGCCTCATCCGTCAGGGCCACGGGGCTGTGGTCCTCGTTGGAGAGCAGCTTGCTGAGGTCCAGCTTGCGCACCTCGCTGGGACGGCCCTCCCGGGCCTGGGCCAGCTCCGCCGTGAGGCGGTTCGCCGACTTCTTCGGTACCCCGCCCCGGAAGAGCAGGTCGGACACCCGCATCCCCTCGTGCCAGGGGAAAAGGCCAGGACGGCTGAGGGGACCGGAGATGCGGACGGTCTGGAACAACCGGAGGTCCTTCACCCGGAACAGCTCGATGCGGTCCCGGTCCTCCAGGACGAGGTCGTGGGCCGCTTCACCCGCCAGGGCACGATCCACGTCGAAGGGGAGCAGGCGCGTCCGCCCGTCCGCGGAGGTGCGGAGCACTTCACCCCGGGCCCGGTAAGTGTCGGGAAGGACCTCCTGCTCCCTCCGGAGCAGGGCCCCGAGGGTGAGTCCCTCCGTGCGGGCGAAGGGCCCCGGCACCCG
>CAZVKM010000235.1:0-5236 GCA_964627685.1 uncultured Solibacteraceae bacterium
TCGCCAACACCCGGGCGATCAGCGCCAGGTGGCTGAGGACGAGCACCGCCCAGGTGGCCCGGAGCTGCCGCAGCGTGACGGCCCCCAGGGCCGGGAGGTGGCCGCGCCGGGCCAGCTGGGCGGCCTTCAGGTTCCAGCCCCGCACCGTCGCCAGGCTCCGGGCCCGCTGCTCGGCGAAGGCCTCCAGCATCTGTGTCAGGGACTGATCCGGGAGGCGGGTGCGCTGGGCCAGGCGGTCGAAGGCCGGGAAGGGGCGGGCCTCCCCCTGGGTGAGGATCCACTCCGCCCGGGGGACCCAGTTCGTCTCCTCCGCCTGCAGGAGGTGGGCCACGACCTCCTTCGGGCTCCAGGTCTCCGGGCCCTCCGTGGCCAGGTGCCAGGCGGGATCCGTGTCGCGGAGCAGGTGGTCGAGGCTCGCCGGCGTGCGGGCCAGCAGGTCCAGGGTGCGGGGCAGGTCGAAGGTCATGGGCGCTCCGGAAGGCTGCCGTGGCGACCGGAGGCGGCCCACAGGGCGCCCTGTGAAGCGGTCGTGCGAAGGATGCCCATGCGCCTCCCGGGGGGATCAGCCGCCCGAACCTTGGCAGGCTTCGGTCCCCCCGTCAACGCGCCCGGGCCTCAGCGGAGGAGCAGGGCGGCCACGAAGCCGCCCAGGCTGAGGAGCACCCCCAGGAAGGGGACCCGGAACCAGTAGCGGTGGGCGAGCCCCAGCAGCGCGAGCAGGAAGGCGGCCCCGAGGGTGAGCAGCACGCCGGAGTGGAAGAGCACCTGGGGGTGGGACCAGGCCAGGTGCGCGTAGACCAGGCCGAAGAGCATGGCGCCGAGGCTGTGGCTGGCGTTGAAGCCGATCCACGCGCGCCAGAGGGTGGTCTCGGAAGTGATCCCGAGGGGGGCGACCTCCATCTGCTCCCGGAGCCCCGGGGTGCGGGGATGGAATTTCCGGGTGGTGAAGGTGTAGATCAGGTGGATCGTGCCGAGGGCGAAGACCAGGAGGGCGCTCAGCCCCATGAGCAGGCGGGCGGCCATGGTCCCTCCCACCTCAGCGGTCCGGCGTCACGCGGAGGACCACCTTCAGCACGCCCTTGGCCTCCCCCTTCATCATCCGCTCGAAGGCCTCCAGCGGGAGGTCCAGGGAGGAGCGGTCCGTTCGGTACTTCTTCTCCTTGGCGGAGATCTCCTGATCCGAGACCCCGGGCAGGGGCTGGCCATCGCACAGCACCGTGTAGCGCAGCGTCACCTTGCGATCGTAGGAGGGCCGCACGTAGACCGAGGACTCGATCTTCAGGGTCACCCGCTTGGCCTTGGGATCGAGGACCTTCCTCACCACCACGAGGGGGAGCGAGACGTCCTCGCAGACGAACTTCTGCTGCTCGGTGAAGGTGTAGAGCCCGGCCGGGTCCTCCTTCGCGAGCTTTTCCAGGGGCAGCTCCAGCACCATGGGGGAGGTGAACTCGCCGGGGGCGTTCTCCGTCTCCGAGCCCTGACGGGCCGACACCTGAGCGGCCAGGGGGAGGGCGAGCGCACACGCGAGGAGCCAGCGGACCATCATGGGATCTCCGGGGGATGGCTCGACCATAGCACGGGGCGCGGAGCCTTGTGGGGGGCGGCTTCGCGTGGGTCAGTCCTCAGGTGCCGAGGCCAATCGCCGGAGGGTGAGCGGATCCGGCTGCCCCCCGAAGCCCAGGCGCAGGGCCCGTTCAAAGATCGGGTCCGTGGGGTCCACCGAGGCGAAGAGCGTGAGGCAGGAGCGGTACTTGAGCGCGTCCACCTCGCCGAGGATCTCGGCCACTGGGAGCTCCGGGTGGCTCACCACGGCCTCCACGCAGGCGAGGAGGCGCGGGCCGAGCACGGGATGGGCGAGGTAGGCCCGGGCCTCGGCCCGGCCCGAGAGCCCATAGCGCTGGGCCATGGGGCTCCGGCCGAGGCCTTCGAGCTGGGGCAGGATGTACCAGATCCAGTGGCTGCGCTTCCGGCCGGCGCGAAGCTCCGCCAGGGCCCCAGCGTAGGTGGCCTGCTGGGCCTCGAGGAAGCGGCCAAGGTGGAAGGGATCCTGGGCGGGTCCGCTCATGCCGCCGGCCTGGGGGCGAGTCGGACGGCGGCTTCCATCGTCGGGTCGTGGGGCGGGGGGAAGGTCATGGGGAGCCCCTCGGGTGGGGATGGGTGGGGCCGATCAGGCTCCGCCCCAGGGAGCCTAGCCCGGCCCCGCCCGGGGGCCAAGCTCGGGCGTGGGGCCTCAGCGGGGGCGGACGAGGGAGCCCTCGAAGCGGACCCGCGGATCGTTCACATGGACGAGCTCGTCCAGCTCGTAGACGTTCCGGTAGCCGTAGCCGAACAGGTTCAGGTAGGTCGGGATGTTCAGGGCCAGCAGCCGGGGCTTGGCCTGCACGGCCAGCTCGGTGGACACGGCGCCGGCGGGGCGGGGCCGGGGCAGGGCCTCCTTCGTGGCGAAGTCCAGGGGGTTCCCCTCGAAGTTGTTGTTGCAGTAGATCAGCACCGTCGTCTCGAAGGAGGGGATCACCTCTGCGAGGGCCGCCTGGGTGAAGTCGCTGAAGCACAGGTGCCGGGCGCCCTGGAGGTGGATGCGGTCGAAGCGCTGGGCGGAGCGCGCATCGAGCACCACCACCCCCGGCTCCCGGCTCATGCGGAGGAAGGTGTCGAGGCCCACCAGGCGCCGGGCCCGATGGCCCTCCACCTCCGCCAGGAGCTGCTTGAAGTCCTCGAGGCTCACCTTGGCCTTGCGGGGGAGGGGGGCCTGGGCCCAGATCCGCGGTGCGGCCAGGGAGAGGGCCAGGGTGAGGAGGAGGAGGAAGGGGGCGCGGCGCGGCATGGGGGCTCCGGAAGGGGGTGGGGGAGGCCCCACATCCCAGGCATGCCCTGAGGCCCCCGTTCCTTTCACGGGGCCCGGAGGTTTCCGGGGCGCCTCAGGGCTCCTGGGGGCTCCCGGGCGTCAGGGTGTGCGCATCCCGGGCCAGGAGCCACCGGCCCTCCGCCTGCCGGCGGTAGATCGTGACCCGGAATCCCGCCAGCCCGGTGGCCTCCCCCCCGGCGAGGGGGGTCACCGAGAGCGCGTCCCGGCTCCGGGTGTAGGCGACCTCGCCGACGAGGACCACCTCCTCCAGCTCGCTTACGCAGTGGACGCGGAGCTGCCCCTGGGCCTCCGCGAAGGAGGCGGCGAACCCCGCGCGCCCCAGGGGCTCTCGGCCGGGGGCCAGGAAGGTCGCATCCTCCGTCATCATCTCCAGCAGGGCCTCCAGCTGACCCGCATTGACGGCCTGGATCCACCGGGCATGAAGGTCACGAACGGGCTGCGCGTCAGGATGCATCGAGGAACTCCGCACCGGATGATACGCCCGGTGCCAATGACCTCAAGGTTGCACACGAGGTCACTCCATTTGGGTGTGAAGGGTGAGGTCGGTGTTGGCGAAGTCCGCGAGCCCCTCATGCTCAAGCACCAGCTGGGCCTGCACAACCATTGGGATTCCCCGGGATGTTCCAGTCCCAAAGGAAATTAAAGATACATCGACGGGGTGATGGGCCGCCCCGAGGTAGATCGATCCATCGATGTATCCCGCTTCTGGATTCGATGGGAATCGGAACGCACGATTCTGGAGCAAACCCAGCTCAAGACTGGGCAAGTTGACCCCATCAAGGCGAATGGAAGTTTCCACCTCCTCGCCATCGAGTAGAAATGGGGCCATCGGGATCTCAATCGAGAAGTCGCCCGCCTGGCCATGGATCCTGGCCGGACGTGGTTGAAGCAGCTCGACTGGGAACGTTCGCATGGTGGTGCAATCCAGGGTTCGAGATCAGGTGCGGGGCCGCGTGGCGATACCGTAGGTTGCATGGACTGGTCAGGCCATCCCATGTGAAGCGCTCAAGGATGGCCGTGTTGAATCATGCGCTTTGCAAATTTGATTTGAGATTTGATGAGCTCGATCGCCTCGGCAGCCGGCTTGTAGGGCATTGGCTCTTGGGGATCGATCTCCAGTTCGGCCTCCGAAATGAACTTCTCAAAAGCTCGCTTAGCCGCGCCCCTATCCCCAGCTCGCAGATGGACCCGGCCAAGCGCAAGCAGCACATCGTGACTCCCATACTCCCACCTGGAAGTCATGGAGGCCTTCAAATACAGCTCGGCCGCACGACCAAAATTCCCGGCCTTCTCGAAATCCAATCCCTGACGCCACAGGGAGAAGAACTGGAATTCCCCCACGCCCTCCTCGGATTTGCGGTGCTTCCTCGCCTCCTTCAAGGCCTGATTCACGAGGACGATGTCTGCATCCAGAAGTTGCCTCAATTCCGACTTGGGCACGCCAGCGGTTGTACTTGGAACCTGGCTTGCGAAGCCCTGACTCACCAGGGTTAGGGAGGAGATGACTACTGGAATCCGCATTCCATTCCCTTGGATGGGTGGCCTAAGGGCCATTGGGTTGCCTAACGATCTGCATAGCCGGACCCAGCGCGTAGCGGTGGGGTCCGGCTGATGTGGTGGTTAGGCCGTAATCTCATACCGGCGGCCAATCCCCGGGTTCTTTAATCTGAGCTAAATGGGATCGAACCATGGCTACACAGGCGACCACCACGACGATGACCGCCAGCGAAATGAATCCTGTTTTCATGACCCCGGGCGAGATTCTGAAGATGCGCTCAGTCCCTATTGCCACCACTGCCAATCCAAGCCCTGGAAGAAGGGTTGAAGCGAGAGTTCTGATGTACGCGTTCTGAATCATGGGTAAAGGATTCTGAGGCCTAACGTTCCGGATAAACGGCCACACCGCGTAGCGGTGGGGTCCGTTTGATGTGGCGGTTAGGCCGCGGGAAAGGATTGGATCTCACAGGCCCTCAGATGCGGAAGCGGAATCAAAAAGAAGGAAGGGGTTGGGCAGATCGAATTGCAGCAGGGATGCCTGGGCCGGAAGCGAGATGAATTGATTGGGTACCGGACTGATGAATCTTTGGTGTGACCACGCAGAATCCGACTGCGACGGGGGCTAGATCAGGCAGAGCAGGGAGTGTGTGTAGAAATGATGCCCGAGCCATGAACCGCAAGGAAGGATTGGGCTGGCAGCCGGCGTGAGTGGACGGTGCTTCGAGAGGCCTGATGGGACCAGGCGGCGAGCCCATAGGCCCATTCCAGCCTTCTTCGTTCGAGCGGCCTAACGATCTGCATAGCCGGACCCAGCGCGAAGCGGTGGGGTCCGTTTGATGTGGCGGTTAGGCCGCGGGAAAAGATTGGATCTCA
>CAZVKM010000236.1:0-5179 GCA_964627685.1 uncultured Solibacteraceae bacterium
CCACGCCCTTCAGGTCCCGCTCGCACTGGTTCACCTTGGCCAGCAGGGCCTTGGCACCGGGCATGCGGACCTTGGAGGCCACGGCCCGGTAGCCCTCCAGGAGGAAAGCCTGCTTGGGGGAGAGGCCCAGGGCCTCCAGGAGGTCCTTGGGGGGCAGGCCCTTGGCTTCGGCCTCGGCGGCCCGCACCACGCGGTCCACCTCGCGGCGGGCCTGGCCCAGCAGCTGCAGGGGATCATCCCCATCCTCCAGGCCCTGGCGGAGGGCCTGCAGGGCCTCGCCCCAGGCGCCCTTCTGGAAGGCGGAAGTCCAAGCGAAGGCCCGCTGCTCCGCGAGGCGGAAGGTGACCTGATCGACCATGGCCGCCGTGGCCTGGCGGTCCTCCGCCAGGAGGTCCAGCACCTCCAGGGCCCGCTTCAGGAGGCTGGGCTGGCCGCCCAGGCGGCGGGCCAGGGCCTGGGCCACGCCGGCACCCAGCTTCAGGCCCAGGGTGCGGGCCTCCGCCTCCAGAAACCCCGGGATGTCGGCGGGATCCAGGGCGCCCACCTTGAGCACCCGGCCCTGCTTGAGCCACTCGGACCAGGGCTTGGAGCCCATGGGCTTGCCGGGCCCGGCGGGCAGCGTGACGCCGCAGACGAAGAGGAGGGCCAGGTCCGCCGGCGGGTTCTCCAGCCAGGGCTTGAGGGCCGCCGGCAGGTCCTTGGGCTTGCCCAGGAGGTTTTCGGCGGCAGGCACCAGCACCGCCCGGGTGGCGCCGAAGGGAGGGGCCTCCTGCAGGGCGTTGAGCACCTCGGCCCAGGGGCAGCCCTCGGCGCAGGTGATGAGGCTGAAGTCCGCCCACTCCGGGTCCACGTGGGCGGCCTTCCAGGCGGCCACGGCGGCCTTCCGGCGGTCGGGGTCCTCGCCGTGGACCAGGGCGAAGGCGGGCAGCGCGCTCACTCCGACCCCTCGAGGAACTGGGTGAGGAAGCTCTCCGCGAAGTCGTCGGCCAGGCTGTCCACCACGGCCAGCTCGCGGTTGTCGAAGGAGGCGAAGTTCTGGTCCACCCGGTACTGGTTGGAGAAGGTGAGGCCGCGCCGGCTCTGCACCACGGCCCCGGTCTGCCCATCCAGCAGCTCCACGGAGGCCACCACCAGCACCTCGAGGCGGCTGGCGCTGGCGGCGCTGGCCTTCACCTGGCTGTTCCCCAGGGAGAGCCCCAGGGGCCGGATCTCATACTTCTCGAGGGTGCCCTGCAGGATCCAGCGGCTGCCCTCCCCCTGGCCCACGAGCTTCCAGGGGGTGGCCGCCACCACGCGGTTGGCCAGGGCCTTCCCGAAGCGCTCCTCGATGCCGAGCCGGCTCGTGGTGTTCCGGAAGGGGGCCAGGCGGATGGTCTCGCCCTTCTTCAGCCAGGCGTGGCTCCGGGACTGGCGGTCCAGGCGGTGGTACCCGCAGCCCGGCGCCAGCACGAGCAGCAGGGCGGCCAGGGAGGGACCAGGCCTCACGGGTGGTACACGCCGACGTAGGGCAGGTTCCGGAACCGGCCATCGTAGTCGAGCCCGAAGCCCACCACGAACTTGTCCTCGATCGTGAAGCCGATGTATTCCACGGGCACCTGGACCTTGCGGCGGCTGGGCTTGTCCAGGAGGGTGCAGATCTTCAGGGAGGCGGGTTCCCGGTCCAGGAGAAGGTTGCGCACCTTGTGGAGGGTGAGCCCGGTGTCCACGATGTCCTCCAGCACCAGCACATGGCGGCCCTGGATGGGGCGGTCCATGTCCTTCTTGATCACCACTTCCCCGGTGCTGTCGGTCCCCCCGTGGTAGCTCGCGGCCTGCATGAAGGTGAGGTCCAGGTCCAGGTCGATGGCCCGGACGAGGTCGGCGAAGAAGGGGAAGACCCCGTTCAGCAGGCCCACCACCACCAGGTCCTTGCCCCGGTAAGCCTCGGTGAGCTCCCGCCCCAGCTCCTGCACCCGGGTCCGGATCTGGTCTTCGGTCAGCAGGGGGGTGATCTTCGCGTTCATGGGCAACCTCGACTTTCCATTCAACCTTGCCCGGGCGGGGGGGTCCATAGGGGTGCCACCTGAGTTTTACCCGTGGCGGAGCCCTACAATGGTTTCCCAATCCCTGACGGTGCCCTTGTCCCCTGCCCCCCCCGCCGAGTCCCCCTACCATGCGCCGGAGGTGCTGGCCTGGGTGGAGGCTGCCCAGGGGGGGGACCAGGGGGCCTTCGCCCAGCTGGTGGGGCGCTTCAGCCGGGATGTCTACGGCAAGGCCTTCTCCATCCTGCGCAACCACACCGATGCCGACGACGTGGTGCAGGAGACCTTCATCCGGGTGTACCGGGCCCTCCCGGGCTTCCGGTGGGAGAGCTCCTTCCGGACCTGGCTCATCACCATCGCCACCCGGCAGGCCCTGAACTACCGGGAGCGGATGCTGAAACAGGCCGAGAGCCTGGAGATGGAGGAGGAGGGGCTGGAGCACCCGGCGCTGCGGGTGGAGGAGACCCAGGCGACCTGGCTCCTGGACCAGGAGGCCCGCCGGCTCCTGGCGGAGGCCCTGCCCAAGCTCCCCCCCCGGCAGCACCAGGCGCTCACCCTCAAGCTCCAGAACGACTGGAAGTACGAGCGCATCGCCCAGGAGATGGGCCTCTCCGTTGGATCGGTGAAGGCCCACATCTTCCACGCCATCCAGAGCCTCACCCGCCACGTGAAGGGAGGTCGCCCATGAACGGAACCCCCATGCCCCCCGCCTGCCAGGCCGCCCTGGCCGCCATCGAGGCCGACCCCCTCGAGCTCCCGGCCGAGGCCGAGGCCCACCTGCGCGGATGCCCCGCCTGCCGGGAGGCCCGTGTGCTCTTCCTCGCCCAGGAGGAGGCGCCCCTGCCCCTGGTGCCGGCGGGCTACTTCGAGCGCCTGCCCGCCCGGGTGGTGGGCAAGCTCCAGATCCGCAAGGCCCCGGTCAAGCCCGGGGCCTGGTGGATGGCCGCAGCGGCCGTGCTGGCCCTCGGGGTGGGCACCGGGGCCTTCCTCGCCGGGCGCGCGAACCGGGCCCCCGGGCTGGCCGAAGCCACCCCTCTGCCCCAGGATGCCACCCACGTGCGCAAGGCCCCCGTCCCCTTCAAGGACGCCCATGAATCCCTGGATACACTGCAGGAACTGAGCCCTGAGGAAATGCGGGCCCTCCTGGAGCGCGTGGACCAGGAAGCCCCTTCCAAAGCCGAGTGACCCATGACCCTCCGTCCCCTTCCCGTCCTCCTGCTCCTCGCCCCTGCGCTCAGCGCCCAGGGGGCCAAGGATCCCGCCGGGGGCCAGGAGATGCTGCGCCGGTTCTTCCTGGAGAAGCTCCAGGACCGCGTGGGGCTCAGTGAAGCCCAGGCCCGGCAGGTCGCGGAGCGGTGGCAGCGATTCCAGGCGGACCACGCGGAGCGGCAGCAGGAGATCAACCACCTCCGGAGGCGCTTCCAGGACATCCTGCTGGGTCCCGACAGCGAAGATCAGAAGAACGCCAAGGTGAAGCCCCTCCTGGAGCAGTTCCTGGATCTCCGCCGCCGCCAGCAGGAGGCCAAGCAGCGCTTCGAAGATGACATCCGGACCGGCCTCTCCCCCGCCCAGCAGGCCCGCCTCGTGGTGACCGTGGAGGAGATCCTCGCCCAGCTGGCCAAGGCCATCGAGAACCGGCCCGCCCTGCGGGAGTTCCGAAAGGACATGCGGGACGCCGAGGGCGGCCGCCCCCGGCGTCCCTTCAACCGCTGAGCCTGTTCACTCCCCGGCCGGGGCCTCCATGACCATGGAGACCACCAGGGGCCGGGTGTCCGTGGTCTTGCGGATGATGCGGCGCAGGGACTGCCTGAGCAGCTCGTAGAGCAGGGTCTCATCCCGCCGCACCTCATCCGGGGCCTCGTCATAGGCCTTGGCCACGGCCCCACGGAGCAGGGCCCCATAGGCCTCGTCATCGCTCAGCACCACGAAGCCCCGGGTGAGGATGCCCGGCTCGCCCACCCGCTCCCGGGTCTCCGGGTCCACCATCAAGGTGGCGAACACCACCCCGTCCTCCTGGAGGATCAGGCGGTCCTGCACGATGCGGGCATCCACCATGTGGTCGACCCCTTCGTGGACGTAGTCCCGGCCCACCGGCACCGTTCCGGCCAGCTCGACCCGTTTGGGGAAGAGGCGGAGGCACTGGCCCCCGTCCAGCAGGCTGATGGCGCCCGGCTTGTAGCCGAGGGAGGCCGCCAGCTGCCCATGGGCCTTGAGGTTCCGGTAGGTGCCGTGGACCGGCACCATGTGCTTGGGCCGCACGGTCTGGATGAGCTCCTCCAGGTCCCCGCGATGCGCATGGCCGGAGGCGTGGACGGGCCCGAGCCCCTCCAGCGTCGTCTCCGCCCCGAGCCGGGCGGCGGCATCCAGCATGCGCGAGATGGGCACCTCGTTGCCGGGGATGGGCCGCGCGCTCAGCAGCAGCCGATCGCCCTCCTGCATCTTCAGGCTCTTCACCTCCCCCTTGATGACCCGGGCCAGGCCGCTCATGGCCTCCCCCTGGCTGCCCGTGCAGATCACGAGCAGTTCCTTCCGGGGGTAGTGACCCACGTGCTTCACATCCATGAGGATGTCATCGGGGAGCTTCAGCAGGCCCAGCTCCCGGGAGAGGTTCACCACCTTCTCCATGCTCCGGCCCAGGAGCACCACCTGGCGTCCGTGCTCATAGGCCAGGTCCAGCAGGAGCTGGAGCCGGTGGACGTTGGAGCTGAAGGTGGCCAGGAAGAGGATCCCCTCCGTCTTGCGGAAGGCATCGTCCAGCCCCTCCCGGCAGATGGCCTCGGAGGGCGTCCGCCCCTTCTGGAGGACGTTGGTGGAATCGGCCATGAGTAACCGGACCCCGGCGGCCCCCAGCTCCTTCAGGCGGCCCAGGCCCGTGACGCGCCCATCGATGGGCGTGGGGTCCAGCTTGAAGTCGCCGCTGTGCACCAGCACCCCTTGAGGCGTGTGCAAGGCGAGGGCGCAGGCCTGGGGCAGGCTGTGGGTGACGGGGATCCACTCCACCTCCACCCCGGTCTCCGGGAAGGCGCGGCGGTCGTAGTCGTGGACCACGTTGAGCAGGCCCTCATCGAGGCCGTGCTCCCGGAGCTTCCCCCGCACCAGCGCAAGGGTGAAGGCGGTCCCGTACACCGGCACGGGCCAGCGCCGGAGGAAGTGGGGCA
>CAZVKM010000237.1:0-2323 GCA_964627685.1 uncultured Solibacteraceae bacterium
CCTCCGGACTGGTGCGCAGGACCAGGTCCGGGGCGCGGTGGCCCACCTTGAACTCCGGGGGGAGCATGCGCTGGAGCCGCGGCACCAGGATCTCGAAGGCCTCGGTGGCCGGGAGCTCCAGCTCCAGCGCCTCCACGCGAGGTCGCAGGCGCTGCGCCGCGACCAGGATCCGCTCCGCGGCGGCCCGGGTGCTGGCTTCCTGGGTGGACGCCAGGATCTGCTCCGCCGCGGGGAGGATGGCCCCAAGGGTGTTCACGAGGGCGGTGGGCACGGCCTGCTGCTCCAGGAGCACCGGCCCGCCACGGCTGCCCCGGAGGGCCAGGCTGCTCGCTTCAGGGCCGGCGATCCAGACCAGGGCGAGGTTCCGATCGAAGGCCACCGACTCCAGGAGCACGGGCCCCCAGCCCCCTTCCGCGTCGGCCAGGGTCCCCCCGGCCTTGCCGCACCCGTGCTGGAGGAGCTGCGTGCGCAGGTCGTCCCAGACCGGGAGCCCTTCACCCTGGATCAGGGCATCCAGGCGGTAGCCGCGCAGCTGGTGCCGCGGCAGCCCCACCGCCCGGGCCACGGGACCATTGGCTTCCAGGAGCAGGCCCTTCTCATTCACCAGCATCATGGGCTGCGTGGCTTCGAGGACATAGGCGAGGGCGGGCCCTTCCGGCTTCTCCCCCCGATCCAGGAGGGAGAGCGCGGTCCGGAGGGCATCTCCACGGCCCTCCACCCAGGTGCCATTGGCCCGCAGCCAGCGCAGCTGCTGGAGGGCCACGAGGCCGAGCAGGAGGCCCGCGAGGGCGGAGGCGCCCCAGGGCATGCGGGGCAGCTCATCCGGCCAGGGCCGCAACAGGAGGGCTCCGAGGATCATGGTGAGGCTGCCCACCGCCGGCATGCGCAGCTCCAGCCAGCGCCCCCTGGTGAGGGCGTAGCCCAGGTCCGAGAGCAGGAGCCAGAAGAGACCCGCAGCCAGGGCGGTGGCCCAGAAAGCCAGGAGGCCCTGGAGTGGGACCTGGAGCTGAATCATCAAGAGGAGGGCGAAGACCGAGGCCCCGCCGAGGCCCATGCCCAGCCGCCTCAGGCCCTGACCACCTTCCCGGTGGGCCTGCAGGAAGAGGGTGAATCCGAACAGGGCGCCCCCCATGTGCGCGGAAGGGAAGGGGGCCCCGACGAGGTGGGGCCAAGGCAGCATGAGGAGCGAGAGGATGCCTCCGAGGAAATAGCCGTAGCTGAGGCCCACGCGCCCCTTGCGACGGAAGATCCAGAATCCCACCCAGGGGGGCATGGGCAGGAGGAGGGCGTTGAGGAGGCTGGAGAGGCTCATCTCAGGGGCTCATCGGCCGGAGGTCCGGAAGGCATTCAACCTGCCACGGCCCACGGACGGCGTTGAGGCACCAGAGCTCCCCGCCGGGGAGGTCGGCGAGGGACAGCGGCGCCGCCCGGACCGAGAGGCCTCGCGCCCGGGCCCAAGTGGGAAGGCACTCCGACTCCGCCAGGCTGATCACCCGCCCGCCCAGGGGAGGGACCAGGGCTTCCCCTCCCTTCACGAGCACCACGGCGGCGATGGCGGTCTCGGCGAGTCCCCCGTCGGGCCAGACGAGCAGGGCATCCTCCGCTCCCAGCGCCTGGGCCTGGGCCAGCACCGTGGCCGACCAGGGACCATCGAGACCCTTCATCCGGCCCTCATCGACCCACGCCAGGGGGTGATCAAGGGGCCGGAGGCGATAGGGGCTGGGAGTGGCGGGAAGCGGCTCCCAGCGGGCGTGCAGCCGCTGGGCCTCGACGTCCACCGCGAGGCGGAGCATGCAGGTCCCCGCCACGCCCAGGCAGGCCTGGGCCACCTGGGTGAAGGCGGTGGGGAGCCAGGCCTGGCCTTCCCTCACCGCATGGAGGAGCCGGGTGAGGTGGGCTTCCGCCAGGAGGATCCGCCCCTCCTCCACCCGGCAGGCGGTCCGGGGATGGGGACGACCGGGGGAAGCTCCCTCGCCGCCCGGACCGTAGCAGCGGGCCTCAGGGAGCAGGGGAGACCTCGGCACGCCAGAGGGCGCCGCGCGCCCGACCCGCCAGACGCACGGCCAGGGCGGTGGCTTCGAGGAAGTTCGTGGGGTCCGCGACCCAACGCCCGGCCTTGTCGAAGGCGGTGCCGTGGTCCGGGCTGGTGCGGATGAAGGGGAGCCCGAGGGTGAGGTTCACGCTCTTGGTGGGCTCCAGGAGCTTCATGGGGATGAGGCCCTGGTCGTGGTAGAGGGCCACCACCAGGTCGAATTCGCCCCGGTCCGCCCGGTGGAAGAGGCTGTCCGCGGGGAGGGGGCCGAAGAACCGCGGCGCCGGGTGT
>CAZVKM010000237.1:2333-5163 GCA_964627685.1 uncultured Solibacteraceae bacterium
GAGCCTGGGGGGCGGCGGTTTGGCTGGATACCACCTCGATGTCCCGACCGGAGCCTAAGATCTGGGTGGGCGCGGTGGGGAAGATCTCCCAGCCCTCCGGAACGGGTCCCGGGGTGAAGGGGCTGGCCACCGCCGACCATGGGCCCGAGTCCCCAGGGGTGAACTGGAGGAAGGAGGCCTCCGCCTGGACCACGGCATCTTGGAGCTGGAGCTCCTCGTCCCCGAAGGCGCCGTTCTCACCGGCATGGGGGTTCAGGGCGCACAGGGCCACCCGGAGGTCCAGCTTGCCGGTGAACTGCATGAACCGGTCCGCGGCGAAGGTGAGGGTCTCGGCCACGGCATCCGCCTCGAGCGTCTCCACCACCGAGCGGAGGCTCTGATGCACCGTGTGCAGGACCACGGAGAGCCTGGGGCTCACGAAGGCCATCCGGGTGATGGGACTGCCGCTGAGCTGCTGGAGCAGTTCGGTGTGGCCCGGGATGTCATAGCCCGCGAGATGCGCCGCCGACTTGGCCAGGGGGAGCGTCACCAGAGCATCCGCCTCGCCGGCCATCACGAGCCGGGCCCCGACCTTCACCGCCTCCACGGCTGCGCGACCGGAGAGCGCACTGCCCTGACCGAGCCGGAGCATGGCGGCCTGGATGTCGGGGGTGGGATCCAGCCAGAGGGCCTGACCGGAGAGCCGATGCTCGCCGAAATCCCGGTTGGTGCTCGTCCAGAGCCCATGCGCCTCGCCCTGGAACCCCTCGGGAACGGGCCCCTGGGGATGACCCCATCGCCAATGAACCCGCTGGGATCCGGTTCCATCCAGGAGGTCCGCGCCGGCCCGGGCGCCCACCACCATGATGTCGGCCCAGCCATGCAGGGCATGGAGCACGCCCAGGAGGATCTCCGGTCCCACGCCACAGGGATCCCCGAGGGTGACCAGGATGCGCGGTCGGCGGGGAGCTTGGGTCGTCGCCATGACCTACTCGAAGGTCTGGAGATCCAGGTCCGAAGCGGAGGGCTCCTCCTTCTTGGTGGGCCGGCCCCTGCGGATGCGGGGCTCCTCCTCCTGCTTGTAGATGTATTTGATGTTGTGCTTGGGGACGAGGAGGTTGGGCTCCTTGATGCGGTTGATTTTGAGGCAGTGCTTGTCATACCACTCGATGACGCCGCGCAGCTTCTCATCGTTGTGCAGCACGATCACCATGGGCGTCTTGGTCTGCATCTGCTTCAGGTAGTAGAAGCTCTCCGCATTGGTCTGCTCGGGAGGGGCGATCTTCCGGCGGGGACTCCCCAGGCCCTGGGGAGCCGTGGGGGCATTGAGGTCCGTCACGGGGTTGGGCGCGCCCCCGGCGGTCACCGGGCTCGGCGTGGGCGTCAGCACCTCGGTCGCCCCGGCGGACCTCGGCGCATGGCCAAGGCGTTCCTTGATCTCGGTGAAGTTGGGACGGATGAGCTTGCGATTCATGGCTGATCCTTGGAGGACCGGGTCCGGCGTTCGGGGGCTTTCAAGGGTCTTCGGCAGGAGAGGTCTCCGACTGGAGACTGGACCTGAACGACGGGGGATTCGACTTAGAGGATGGCAGGGGCGAGGCCCGGCTGTCCACGAGTCCAGGAACCTAGGAGGGATCCACGCAGGGGATGTGGAGCACCACCCGGGTGCCCGCACCGAGGCTGCTCTCCACCTTCACGCCCCACCCCATGCGCTCCACCATCTGGTAGACCAGGCTCATGCCGAGGCCGGCCCCTTCGCTGAACCCGCTCTGGAAGGGGACGAAGAGGCTCTGCTGACGGAGCTCGTCCATGCCGCATCCGTTGTCCTCCACCCAGAGGCTCAGGTGCCTTCCCTCCCGGGCCCAGCCCAGCGCCACCCGGGGCGCCGCGATCCCCGCCACGGCCTTCCGGGCATTGGACAGGAGGTTGGAGAGGATGCGGTGCGCCGCGGTGGGATCGCCGAGCAGGTGGACCGCCGGGGCGGGCCCCGGCCACTCGAGCGGGAGGTCCCGGCTCCGGGGATCCATCTCCCAGCTGGCCTGCACCTCCTCCAGGAAGGCCCCCAGCCCCAGTTCCTGGAGATGGGGCTCCCGCGGGCTGGCGAAGTCGAGGAAGTCGCTCACGATCTCGTTCACCCGATGGGATTCCCGGGCCAGGATGCCCAGCAGGCGCTCCTGGGTGGCGGCGCCCTTGCCCTGACCGAGCAGCTGCACGCACCCCAGGATCGAGGCCATGGGGTTCCGCAGCTCGTGGGCCAGACCTGCGCTCAGCTGGCCGACCGCGGCCAGGCGTTCCGCGGTGCGCGTCCGCTCCTCGAGGGCCTTCCAGTCCGTGAGGTCCTGGAAGATCAGGATGGAGCCCGCCGGACTCCCATCGGGCCCCCTCAGCGGGGCGAGGTGTCCACCCAGGATCCGTGGGCCTTCCACGCCCTTGATCTGGAACTCGAAGCGGGGTTCCCCACCCGGGGCCTTCAGCATCTCCTCCGAGAGGGGAAGATGCGCGCGGATGGAGGAGCCCGGTGCGAGGGGATCCTGCAGGATCGCGGTGGCGCTGGGGTTGGCCGAGGTGATGCGCCCCTCGGGATCCAGGGTCACCAGGCCCGAGGCCATGCTCTCCACCACGCGCCCATGCAGCTCCGCCAACTGGTCCGCCTCCGCCTCGCGCTGATCCAGGTTGCGGCGGAGGCTCTCGAGGTTCCGCCGGATGAACATCATCACGAGGGTGGCGGTGAGGATCTGAAGGTTCGCCAGGGCGATGATCTGGAGCCGCCGGGGCCCCTCGAGCCCTGGACCTGAATCCCCGAAGGGAGGGAGCCAGCCGGTGCTGAAGGCCACCACCATCGCCGCATGGA
>CAZVKM010000238.1:0-5020 GCA_964627685.1 uncultured Solibacteraceae bacterium
GGCCACGGCGGCGCCCAGGTTGGTGCGCTCCTCGGCCATGGTGAGGAGGATGCCCCCCAGCTGGAGGTCGGGATTGGGTCCGGACTGGACGCGGCGCAGCGTTTCCGTGAGCTCGGCCAGTCCATCCAGGGCGAAGAACTCGCAGGGCATGGGCACGATGACCTCATCCGCGGCGGAGAGGGCGTTCAGCGTGATCATGCCGAGGCTCGGCGGGGGATCGATGAGGATGTAGTCGAACTTCTCGCGGGCACCGGCGAGGCCCTGGCGGAGCACCTGGAGCTGGGGCAGCTCGAAGAGCTCGAACTCCAGTTGGGCGAGGTCCTTGCCGGCGGGGATCACCTGCAGCATGGGCACCTCGGTGGAGAGGGTGAGGGCCTCGGCGGGGGCGCCCTTCATGAGCGCGTAGCTGCCGGCGCGGTGGTCGGGCTTGGGGAAGCCCAGGCCGGTGGTGCTGTGGCCCTGGGGGTCGAAGTCCACGAGCAGCACCATCTTCTCCATCATGGCCAGGCTGGCGGCGAGATTGATGGCGGTGGTGGTCTTGCCGACCCCACCCTTCTGGTTGGCCAAGGCCACGATGCGCGCGCTCATCGCGCACGCTCCGGGCAGGCAGCGGCAGAACGCTGGAAGGCTTGCATCACGGGACCTCTGGCGTGGAACATCCAGTCTGCCCCAGCTGTTCCACGACTTCAATCAAGGAAAACCTAGCGCAGGTTTTCCACCAGCTGCGCCACGACGGAGGGCCAGTCACCGGGGCTTGGCTGCCGGTGCAGCTGGAAGGTCGGATACCAGGGACTGTCCTCCCGGCCCTCCAGCCACCGCCAGTCGGCCACGAAGGGCAGGAGCAGGAGGGTGGGGAGGCCGAGGGCCCCGGCCAGGTGCGCGGTGGCCGTGTCGACGGTGATCAGGAGGTCGAGCTGCGAGAGGGCGAAGGCCGTATCCGAGAAGTCCCGGAGCAGGGGGCCGAGGTCCTCGAGGCCGGGCAGGGATGGGTGCGTCGTCCGACCCACCTGGAGGGACCACCAGGTGAGGCCGGGGAGGCCCGCCAGGGGCGCCAGGAGCTCGGGATCCAGACTGCGCTGGGCGTCTTGGGCATGGCCGGGATTTCCCGCCCAGACGACCCCGACCTTCGGGCAGTTGGAGGCGGCCTGGAAGCGGGCCTCCAGGGCGGGAAGGGGAGGTCCCGGAGGCACGTGGAGGTAGGGCACCGCGGCGGGCAGCCGGTCGAGCCGCGTGCCGAAGCGGAGCGGGAGGCTCAGCAGGGCCACCTTGGCCGAGCACCGCGGGAGCGGGTCACCTGGCGCCACGAAGGTCAGTCCCGGAGCGGCGGTGGCCAGCACGGCCTGAAGGGTGCGCTCGACGCAGATCACGCAGGAGAGGCCCTCGCGGAGCAGGTAGGGCAGGTAGCGCGCCATCATGAGGGTGTCGCCGAACCCCTGGTCCGAGAAGAGGAGGAGCGGTCCTTCGAGGGCCTCGCCCTCCCACCAGGGCAGGTCAGGGAAGGGCTCGGGCTGGAAGTCGGGCAGGCCCCGGCGGCCCTCCATGGCCTCGAACCCCGCCTCGAGCCGGCCTTGACGGAGCAGCGCCATGGCCAGGTTGTACTTGGTCTCGGCCAGGGCCGTGGGGTGGGCGGGGCCCAGCGCGAGGGCGCGGCGGAAGCGGGCCTCCGCCTCGGTGCTCCGACCCAGCCCGCTGAGGGCCCGGCCGTGATTGTAGGCGTGGGCCGCCACCTCGGGCTCCAGGGCCTCGGCGCGGGCGAAGGCCTCCAGGGCGGCCTCCGTGGCGCCCAGCGAGACGCCAAGGTTCGACCAGTGGGCGGCCCGGGCGGGCTCGAGTTGCAGCGCCCGGAGCAGCAGGGTGACTCCCTCGGTGCGGCGACCGGTGGCGTGGAGGAGGACGCCCAGGTTGCCGAGGGCCACGGGGTCCTCGGTGGTCACGAGCAGCGCACGGTAGGCCGCCTCCGCTTCCGCCAGGCGTCCCGCTTGATGATGCTCGAGGGCGGTGGCCAGGGTCATGGCATCGCGAGGTGGGCTCCGGCCCGGCCCAGGGCCTCGGCCCAGTCCCCTGGGGTCGCCTGGCGCACCAGCCGCAGCGAGGCGTACCAGGGGGAGGTCTCCGCGTGGAGCCGCCAGCGCCAGTCCGGAGCCTGCGCCAGGAGGAGGAGGGCGGGCCTCCCAAGGGCCCCGGCGAGGTGGATCACCGAGGTGTCCACGGAGAGCAGGTGGTCGAGGCGCGAGAGGGCATAGGCCGTGTCCCGGAAATCCGAGAGCAGGTCTCCCAGGTCCAGGAGGGGCAGCTCCGGATGGGGTGGGGGAACCCCCTCCTCCCAGCGCTGGAGGCTCACCCACTGGATGGGGAGCGCCGCCAACCCGGAGAAGGCGGCCAGGGGGGGGCAGCGATAGGCATTGTCCTGGTGGATGCGGTTGCCCGCCCACACGAGCCCCACCTTGAGGCCCGGGGCCCCTTGGAGGCGCGCATCGATGGCCGCGCGGTGGGGGACCTGGGCCGGGTCCGGCGAGGTGAGGTAGGGGGCGGGGGGCAGGGTTCCGGTGCCCACGCAGGAGGGGAGCGACATGAGGGGGATCTGGAGGTCCGCCGCGGGCGGGGCCTCCGCTTCGCTGACGACCTCCACGCCGGGGAGGGAGGGGCGCACCAGGTCCACCAGTCCCGGCTGGAGGCGCAGGATCACCCGGCCTCCGAGGGCCTGCACCGCGGGCAGGAACCGCAGCACCATCAAGCTGTCCCCGAGGCCCTGCTCCGCCCAGATGAGGAGGGTCCGGCCGGGGAAGGGGGAGCCGTCCCACCAAGGGAGGCCCAGTTGGGGATCATGGGCGGCGATGTCGGGCACCTTCCACCGCCACTCGTATTCCCGGAAGCCCTCGTCGAGGCGGCCCTCCTGGAGCAACGCGATGCCGAGGTTGAGGTGGCCGAGGGGGTTGGCGGGATCGAGGGCGACGGCCCGGCGGGCGTCGGCGATGGCCTCCGCGGTGCGCTGCAGGCGCAGGTAGCTGGCGCTGCGGTTCACCCAGGCCCCGGGCTCCCCGGGGGCGAGGGCGAGGGCGGCTTCATCGGCCTTCAGGGCCGCTTCGCTCCGACCCAGGCGATGGTGGATCCGGCCGAGGCCGAAACGGGCCGGCAGGCTGCGCGGATCCAATTCGATGGCCTGCTCCTGGGCGAGGAGCGCTTCCTCCGGGAGGCCGGTGGCGAGCAGATACTCCGCCCGCTCCAGCAGGAGGGGGACGGTGTGGGGGCCGAGCTCGGAGGCGCGTGCGAGGGCCGCCTGGGCCTCATCCACGCGGCCCGTCTTCCGGAGGCAGGTGGCGTAGTTGACCCACGCATCCTGGAGGTCTCCATGACGGCTGAGGAGCCGACGCCAGGCGAGGGCCGCCCCATGGAAGTTCCCCCCCTCCTGCTGGCGGACGGCATCGGCGAACCAGGCTTCGAGGTGCGACACGGGGCTCCTCCGAGGGTTCCGGGAGTGGGGTCAGAGCTGGTCGAAGGCGGGTCCCAGGGTGACGGTGCCGAGCAGGCGCACGGGGCCCGAGAGCCACAAATGGGTCCAGTGGTCGGGCGAGGCCCAGGCGAGGGAGACCCGCACGGGATCCCCGCTGGCGGTCTGGAGCCTCCAATCCAGGACCCCGGTGTCGCGGGCCAGCCAAGCCGCGGTCACGGAGCAGCCGGTGCCGCAGCAGAGCGTCTCGCCTTCCACCCCACGCTCCCAGCTCCGGATCCGGGCCTCCCCGGGGGCGGTCACCTCCACCACGTTCACATTGGTGCCGCCGGCCAAGGCCGGATGGTGTCGGAGCGGGGGGGCGAGCGCCGGGAGATCCACGGCTTCCACGGCGGGGACGCGCAGGGAAAGCTGGGGATTGCCGATGAAGCCGAAGGCCGCAGAGGAGGGATCCAGGCCCAGGGCGTCGGGCAGGGGCTTCAGGCCATAGGCCGGGCCCTCGGGGAGGCGGAGGGCCACGCTTCCCGCTTCGCTGCGGATCTCGCAGGGCTCGCCGGAGCTGAGGGCGCTGAGCCGCCGGCCCGGGGGGAGGTCGAGCAGGGCCAGGGCCGCGCGGGTGCCGTTGGAGCAGAAGGTGTAGGCCCCGTCGGTATCCCAGTGCTCGAGGATCCAGGTGTCCCCTACCGGGGGGTGAAGGAGGAACAGGCCATCCAGGCCGAAGCCGAGACCCCGCGCGCAGAGGGACCGGGCCCACCGGGGTCCCTCGAAGGTGGGGGGAACCTCGCGTGCCCAGAGATAACCGAAGACGTTCCCCGAGGCCGAGGCCAGGTGCATCCGGAGGGTCACTTGGAGCGGTCCTTGAAGGTGTAGATGGTCTCCCCGGGGCGGGCGAAGCCCTGGCGACGCGCCAGGGCTTCCATCAGCTCGGGGTCCCGCTGGGCCAGCTTGTGCACCTCACCGTAGAGGTCCCGGTTGGTCCGGCTCAGGTCCAGCAGGCTCCGCTTGGCCTCGGTGAGTTCCTGCTGGCGCCGGCGCATCTCGGGGATCCCATCGGGAGAGAGCCACAGGAGCATCAGGCTGGCGAGGGCGGACAGTCCCAGGCTCCACCAGACGGTGCGCGAGCGGAGCAGCCAGTTCAGGTTCACGGGAGGGGCCTCAGCGGAGTTTCTGGTTGAAGGCCTCGAAGCCGGCGTAGCGGGCAGCGGCGCCCAGCTCCCACTCGATGACCAGCAGGCGGTTGTACTTGGCCACCCGGTCCGTGCGGGCGGGGGCCCCGGTCTTGATCTGGCCGGCGCCGGTGGCCACGGCCAGGTCGGCGATGAAGGCGTCCTCGGTCTCGCCGGAGCGGTGGCTGATGATCGCGCGATAGCCCGCCTTGTGGGCCATGTCCACGGCCTTCAAGGTCTCGGTCACGGTGCCGATCTGGTTCAGCTTGATGAGGATGGCGTTGGCCACGCCCTCGGTGATGCCCTTGCGGAGGATGGCGGGGTTGGTGACGAAGAGGTCATCGCCCACGAGCTGGGTCTTGGCACCCATGGCTTCCGTCTGGGCCTTCCAGCCCTTCCAGTCGCC
>CAZVKM010000239.1:0-4900 GCA_964627685.1 uncultured Solibacteraceae bacterium
GTCAACGACCACCGCATCCCCCTCGAGTGCTGCCCCAGCTCGAACGTGCAGACCAAGGCTGTGAGGCGCATGGAGGATCACCCAATCCGGCTCTTCTACGACCTGGGCCTGCGGGTCACCGTCAACACCGACAACCGCCTCGTCACGGGCACGAGCGTGAGCGAGGAGTTCCTGAAACTCCACGAGGTCCACAACTTCAACCTCGAGGAGATGAAGGAGATCATCATCATGGGCTTCAAGAGCGCCTTCCTGCCCTACGCCATCAAGCGCGCCATGCTCGCCGACGTCGTCGCCGAGCTCAAGGCCTTCAAGCCGGGCAGCCTGGAGTCCAAGCGGGAGAGCCTTTAGAACGCGCATGGCGCGAATGACGCGAATTGACCTTGGATGCATTCATTGGCGCCATTCGCGCTTTCATTCGCGCCATTCGCGTTTCCCTTTTGGTGGTGAAATGGAGGCATGCTCGACCGCTTCGCCGCCTTCCTGGACCAGCACACCCGCATCCTGCTGACCACCCATGAGAACCCCGATGGGGATGGGGTGGGGGCGATGCTGGGCCTGGCCACCTACCTCAAGGGCCTGGGCCGGGAAGTCCGCATCGTCGTTTACCCTCACGTGCCGGAGAACCTGGCCTGGATGGACACGGAGGGCTGGATCGAGGCCTATGAGGCCGAGGGGGCCCACGCGGACCTCGCCACCTGGCCCGACACCTGGATCATGGTGGACGCCAGTGAACCGAAGCGCCTTGGGAGGCTCCACGGGGCCTTCGAGGTCACGAAGGCCGTGAAGGCGACGCTCGACCACCACCTCAAGGATGCGCCCCAGGGCTACGACGTGGAGTTCACGGATGCCACGGCCACGGCCAGCGGCGAGCTGGTCCACGACCTGGTGGCCCCCCGCATGGGGCTGCCCCTGCCCGCGGCCATGGCCGACGCCCTGTACGTGAGCCTCGTGAGCGACACGGGCAACTTCCGCCACTCCAACACCACCGCCAAGGTGCTCCGGATGGCGGCCCAGCTGGTGGAGCAGGGCGTGGAGCCCGCTCGGATCTACCAGCGCCTCTATCACCAGGATCGGCCGGAGCGCTACAAGCTCATGGGCCGGGCCCTCGAGGGGCTGCGCCTGAGCGCCGAGGGGCGCTTCGGGCTCCTGACCATCTCCAAGGCGGACATCGCCGCCGCCGGGGCCGAATACGACGACATGGACGGGTTCGTGGACCTTCCCCTGAAGCTCAAGGGCGTCGAGGTTTCCGGTCTCATGTACGAGAACCGGGAAGGGCTCCTGAAGGTCTCCCTCCGCAGCCGGGAGCGGGTGAACGTCAATGCCGTGTGCCGCCTCCACGGGGGTGGCGGCCATCGGCTCGCCTCGGGATGCAAGCTGGAGGGGAGCCTGGTCCAGGGCCTCGAGCTCCTGGAGCGGGAAGTGGCCACGCAGATCCGAGCGGATATTGTCTAGGTAAATACGTGGTCGTGGTCGGTTGCCAGGGGGGGCCTTGGGCCTCAGACTGGGGAGCCGGTCACCCCTGATCCGGTCGATGCATCCCACCTCCATGGCGAACCCCTCCCAAGCCCCGAAGCTCGAGCTCTTCTGCAAGCTGCAGGGGGAGACGGTGCCCTTCATCGCGAAGGCGAACGTCCCCACGCAGTTCGGCAAGTTCACGGTGTACGGCTTCCTGGAGCACAAGACGGGGAAGGAGCACCTCGCCATCGTCGCGGGGGAGATCGATGCCCGGAAGCGGATCCCCGTGCGCATCCACAGCGAGTGCTGGACCGGCGACGTGCTGGGCAGCCTGAAGTGCGATTGCCGCGCCCAGCTGGAGGCCGCCCTCACCCATGTGGCCGAGCACGGAGGCATCGTCCTCTACCTCCGCCAGGAGGGCCGGGGCATCGGGCTCCTGAACAAGCTCAAGGCCTACGCCCTGCAGGAGCAGGGCATGGACACGGTGGAGGCGAACCACGCCCTCGGCTTTCCCGATGATCTCCGCACTTACGACTGCGCGGTGGAGATGCTCCGGTTCTTCGGGATCCACCAGGTGAAGCTCCTCACCAACAATCCCCGGAAGATCGGGGCCCTGGAGCAGGCGGGCATCGAGGTGGAGCGGGAGCGGCACCAGCTGGAGTCGAACCCCCACAACCTCCGCTATCTGAAGACCAAGGCGAAGAAGAGCGGGCACCTGCTCGATTTCAGCGAGGAAGCGCTCTAGGTGGGGCGCGCCCCCGGGCCCATCCCCCAGGGGGAAGTTACAGGCCTGGGCTTCCGCTGAAAAAAAAGTTGCACGAGGCGGAATCGGGCCTAGGCTGGTTCCCATCATCCAACCTGGAGGTTCCCATGAAGCGCATCCTCGCCTGGGTGCTGGCCCTGGCCTCGGGCCTGTCGGCGGCGAAGGCCAAGCTCCCCTACACCTACATCCGGGTGGGGCGTGCGGCGGATGTGGCCACGTCGGTCACGCCGGGTGTGGTGCTCATGGGAGGCGGCACGGATGTGGATGCCGCCTTCCGCTGGATGGGCGCCCGGAGCGGCAACGGGGACTTCCTCGTGATCCGGGCCACCGGGACGGATGCGTACAACCCCTACATCCAGGCGCTCTGTCCCGCCTCCAACTCCGTGGCGACCCTGATCATCCCCTCCGTGACGGCGGCCAATGACGCCCGGGTCGCGGCGCTCATCCAGCAGGCGGAGGCCATCTGGATCGCCGGTGGCGACCAGTCCAACTACCTGAACTTCTGGAAGGGCACCGCGGTCCAGACCGCGCTGAACGCCCAGATCGCCCGGGGCGTGCCCATCGGCGGGACCAGTGCGGGCCTGAATGTGCTCACGTCGTTCATCTACTCGGCCCAGGCGAGCCAGGGCGCGACCTCGAGCCAGGCCCTGGCGGATCCCTTCAACCGGTACATGACCTTCGACCGGGACTTCGTGTCCCTGCCGATCCTGAGCGGCGTGATCGGGGATCCGCACTTCGAGACGCGGGATCGGATGGGCCGGGAGGTCGCCTTCATGGCCCGGGTGGCGGCCGCGGGCTGGAGTGGCGCGCCGCGGGGCATCGCCGTGGATGAGCAGACGGCCCTCCTCGTGGATCCGGCTTCAGGCCAGGCCACCGTGGAGGGGACCGGAGCGGTGTACTTCCTCCAGGCGCCGGGCCTGCCCGAGACATGCCAGGCCAGGACCCCGCTCACCTACCTCAACCTCGCCCTCCAGCGCATCCGCGCCGGAGATGGCTTCGACCTGAGGGCCTGGGTCGCCACGGGCGGGGCCGCCTACACCCTCTCTGCGACCGCCGGGGTGCTGACCTCCACCCAGGCCGGGGGCAGCCTCTACTGACCGCTTCCTAGAGGGCGCGCAGCGCGGCGATCTCGTTCGGATGCAGGAACCGCCAGGCCCCGGGCTTCAGGGCCGGATCGGAGATGGGCCCGAACTGGATGCGCCGCAGCTTGTGCACCGGGTGGCCGATGGCCTCGAACATGCGGCGGATCTGGCGGTTCTTGCCCTCGGTGAGGGTGACCTTCAGCCAGGGGTTCTGCTGCTTGTCCATGACCTCGATGAGGCAGGGCTTCAGGCGCCGGCCATCCAGCCGGAAGCCGCCCCGGAGCTCGTCCAGCTGCTCCGGGGTGAGGGCCCGGTGCACCTTCACCAGGTAGACCTTGGGCAGCTCGTGGTCGGGGCTGGTGAGGCGCTCGGCCACGGTCCCGTCGTTGGTGAGGAGCAGGAGCCCCTCGCTGTTGAAGTCGAGGCGGCCCACGGGGTAGAGGCGGGCGTCGATGCCCTGCACCAGGGCCATCACGGTGGGGCGGCCCTGATCGTCCTTCACGGTGGTGATGTAGCCGGTGGGCTTGTTCACGAGCACGTAGACGGGGGCCTCCCTCTGGATGGGGCGGTGGTCCACGGTGATCTCATCCCGCAGGGGATCGGCCTTGGCGCCGAGTTCGGTCACCACCTCCCCGTTGACGTGGACGTGCCCTTCGAGGATCAGCTCCTCGCAGGCGCGGCGGCTGGCGATGCCGGCATGGGCGAGGATCTTCTGGAGCCGCTCCAGGTGGCTGAACCGCTCCGACCCGGGCTTGGGCTTGGAGGTGTGCACGCGGCCAGGGGTGGGCGCCGTCGCCGGCTTGGGACGGCCCTGGGCCCGGGGGCCCCTCGGCCCGGTGGTGGGCTTCGGGCCCGCGGTGGACTTCGGCCCGGCGGCGGGCCGGGGGGCCGTCTTCCGCGCAGGCCGGGCGGGCTTGGCGGCGGAGGTGGACTGGGGCTGGGGACGGCGGCCACGCATGGGGGCTCCTCTGGCGTCATCGCGACGCGGACCTTCCAGTGTCCCATGGACCGGGGATTCCCCCCCGGGCTATTTTCCGGCCAGGGCCTCCAGGCGCTTCCGGGCCTCCTGCTGGGCCTTGAGGTGGCGCTCCAGGGCCTGTCGGGAACCCTCGTCCACGGCCCCCTGGACGCCGGTGCTGGAGGCTTCGGGCGGGGGCGCTTCCCCCCCGGCGGGCCGCGGGGGGAGCCGTCGCTGGGACTGCCAGAGGTTCGCCTGGGTCACGAGCGCCCAGGCCAGGGCGGCCAGGAAGCCCGCGGCGGCGAGAAAGGCGAAGAGCTTGGAGCTCCGGCGCATCAGGCGTCCTGGAACCAGTGGCTGGCCTTGTAGTCCTGCAGGAGGGCATGCCAGGCGACCTTGGCCACGATCATGAGGGGCACCGCGAACAGCAGGCCGAGCACCCCGAACCAGTGCCCGAAGGCCACGAGGGCCAGGAGCACCTCGAGGGGGTGCAAGCCCGAGGCGCGACCCACCCAGACCGGGGTGAGGTTGAGGGCCTCCACCTTCTGGACGAGGGTGAAGATCAGCAGGATCACGCCGAGGTAGCCGGCACGGCCAACATCCAGGTAGGCCATGAGCAGCTCTGGCGGTAGAGCCGTTATG
>CAZVKM010000240.1:0-4872 GCA_964627685.1 uncultured Solibacteraceae bacterium
GCGCCCAGGCTCGACACCAGCCCGAAGATGGCCTGGGGCGCCAGCCGGGCCGTGGCGCTCATGAGGCGTGCGGGGTAGTCCAAGTCCACGGTGCGGAAGGCCTCGGCGCTCCCGGCCGCGCGGAGGGTGGTGCCGAGGGCGCAGAGCACCACGTCCGGGGGATGGTCGGTGAGCTCCCGGTCGTAGGCCGCCAGATCGTCGAAGGGGAAGGGCACCTCGAGGTAGCCCGGCAGCGCCCCCGCCTTCCGGACGAGCACCCGGAGGCGATGCCCACCCCGGCGCTGGAGCTCCGCCAGGGCCGCCCGCCCCACCAGTCCCGTACCCCCCACCAGCAAGATGTCCATCCCTCCAGATTAGGGGGGAACGCATTGACGGGGAGTCGTTCAGGCACATCTTGCAGGGAGTCCTTCCACCCACGTCCCTTTTTTCCACCCGGTCCCTCGCCATGCGAAGGCCCGGCGGATCCAGGAGTGCCATGCGCTACCGAGCCCTTCCCTCCGGACGCTACCCCGAGGCCCTCGCGGCGGCCGAGCGGAAGCTCGTGAACCTGCGGCGGACCTCCGCGGGGCTGACCGGCGAGGCCCGCCTGGGCCTGGCGCTGTCCGGGGGGGGCATCCGCAGCGCCACCTTCTCCCTCGGCCTCGTCCAGGCCATGGCGCGCCTGGGCCTGCTCCGGCGGGTGGACTACCTCAGCACCGTGAGCGGGGGCGGCTACCTGGGGGCCTTCCTCGGGGGGCTCCTCCGGCCGCGGGGGACCGAGGCGCCGGGCATCGGCGCGGTGGAGCAGGGGCTGGTGGGTGAGGGCCCCGAGGCCACGGCCGTGGGCAGCTCCCTCGGCTGGCTCCGGGAGAACGGGCGCTACCTCACCCCCGGCGGCAGTGGGGATGCGTTCATGGCCGTGGCCACCGTGCTGCGGAACGGCGTGGCGGTCCAGATCGTGCTGGCGCTCACTCTGCTCCTGGGCCTGCTGCTGTTGGACGGACTGGGAGGCCTGATCCCCTGGCTGGAGATGCATGGCATGGCGCACCTCTTCGGGGCCCCGCTCATCCTCAGCCCCTGGCTCTACATCGGACCGCTCTGCGTGCTGGCCCTGGGGAGCGCCCTGGGCTGGGCCTACTGGATGGTGCCCCAGGTGCCCGTGGAGGGCCGCCAGGGCATGCTGCGGCATCCATGGGTGGCCACGGTCGGGCTGCTCCTGACCTTGGGGGGCCTGCTGGCCTCCGGCCTGCTCCAGGCCCTCGCGCCCCTCCTCGCCGGGCTGGCCTGGGTGGTCGTGGGGGTGGGTGGCCTGGCGCTGGGGATCTGCCTCTCCCAGGCGCGGCAGGCAGGGGACGAGGCCCGCCGGGGTCTGGACCACGGCCTGCGGCTCACCTTGGTGCGGGCGGTGCTCTTCCTCGGGGTGGGGATCGTGGATTCCCTGGCCTGGACGCTGCACCAGGCCTGGGGCCCGGGGGCGGTGCCCGGGGAGTGGGCCGGCGTGGTGCCGGGGGCCCTGGGGGCCCTTGGGTCCCTCCTGGCCTTCAAGGACAAGGTGGCCGGCTTCCTCGGTGCGCCGGCGGCGGAGGGCCTGGGCAAGCGGCTGGGCCAGGTGGCCGGCAAGGCCGCCCTCACCCTGGCGGCCCTGGGCACGGGGCTGCTGCTCCTGGGGGTGCTGGGAGCCCTTGCGCACCGGTGGGCCTTCGGGCCCGTGGTCGTGAAGGTGGGGGTCGTGGTGCCCCTGGTGGATCCCGGGGCCTTCGCCTGGGGGGTGCTCGGCCTCCTGCTCCTGAATGTCCTGGTGGGTCGCACCGTGGGCTTCCTGAACCTCAGCACCCTGGGGCCCTTCTACACCTCGGCCCTGACCCGGGCCTACCTGGGGGCCAGCAACCAGCCCCGCCGGCAGGGCGATGGCTCCCCGGACCTGCGCGCCAGCGATGACGTCGCCTGGGAGGCCTACCGCACCTGGGAGACCGGCGGTCCCCTGCACCTGGTGAACACCACCCTCAACGAGACCGTGGGGGGCCGGAGCCAGGTGGTGCAAAAGGACCGGCGGGGGCTCATCCTCGTGGCCGGCCCGGCGGCCCTGACAGTCGGCATCCGGCACCATGCCCTGGCGGAGGGCCACGATCCCGGGAAGGAGGAGGTGACGGGCTTCCACTGCTTCTCCGACGGGCGGATCGCCATCCGGCCCGAGGCCCTCACCGTGGGGCAGTGGGTGGGGGTCAGCGGCGCCGCCTTCACCACCGGCCTGGGTTCCCGCACGCGGCTCGCCTTCAGCCTCTTCCTCGGGCTGCTGAACGTGCGGCTGGGCCACTGGTGGTGGAGCGATGTGGCGCCCACGTCCCGGCCGGTGCGCTTCGGCGTCATGGACCGCCTGCGGCTGGCCCTCGAGTGGGCGCTGCCCGTGCAGATGCACCTGCTCGAGGAGTGCACGGCCCGGTTCCCGGGCAGCGCCTCCCGGCACTGGTACCTCAGCGATGGCGGGCACTACGAGAACACCGCCGCCCACGAGCTGCTGCGCCGCCGGCTCCCCCTGATCATCGTCTCCGACAACGGGCAGGATCCGGGGCGGGGCATGACGGACGTGGCCAACCTCGTGGCCAAGGCCCGCGTGGATCTCGATGCGGACATCCGGTTCCTCCATGGGCAGGAGCTGAAGGACCTGGTGGGGGATCAGACCACCCTCGGGGACATCCCCCAGCTCGTGGATCCCCAGGCCCCCGCCGTGGCCGCCGTGGCGGAGGTGCGCTACCACCACCCCGAGTCCGTGGGCTATCTGCTGGTGGTGAAGCCCACCCTCACCCCGGACCTGCCCATGGACCTGCGGAGCTACGCCGCCGCCCACCCGGACTTCCCCCAGCAGACCACCGCGGACCAGTGCTTCGACGAGGCCCAGTGGGAGGCTTACCGCGCCCTGGGGGAGCGGGTGGGGCTCCTGGCCCTGGGGGGCTCCGCCCAGGCCACGGCACCCTCGGCCTGGGTGGCGGCCCGCACCTAGACGGGGCTTGAGCCGGCGGGGGGCTGGGGGAGAATGGGGTTCCTGCGGAGCCCCCATGCCCATGTCCCTCGCCTCCTACCGAACCCTGGGCCGCTCGGGCCTCCGGGTGTCGCCGCTCTGCCTCGGCACCATGACCTTCGGGCGCGACTGGGCCTGGGGCTGCGAGCCCCAGGAGGCCTTCCTGATGATGGATGCCTACGCGGCGCAGGGGGGCAACTTCCTGGACACCGCCAACATCTACACCAAGGGCCATAGCGAGGCCATCCTCGGGGACTACCTGAAGGACCGGGGCGGCCGGGATCGCTGGGTGCTCGCCACCAAGTTCTGCGGAAACCTGCACCCCGGGGATCCCAACAACGGCGGGGCCGGCCGGAAGTCCATCCAGCAGAACCTCGAGCAGAGCCTGCGCCGCCTGCGCACCGACTGCATCGACCTGTACTGGATGCACTTCAATGATCCCCACACACCCATCGACGAGACGCTGCGCACGCTGGACGATCTGGTGGCCGCGGGCAAGGTGCGCTACCTCGGGTTCTCGGACACGCCCGCCTGGCGGTGCAGCGAGGCCCAGGTGCTCGCGAGGCTGCGCGGCTGGCATCCGCTCATCGCGCTCCAGATCGAGTACAGCCTCATCGAGCGCACGGTGGAGCTTGACCTCCTGCCCATGGCCCGGGCCTTCGGTCTCGGGGTCACCCCCTGGTCCCCCCTGAAGGGCGGGCTGCTCTCGGGCAAGTACGCGAAGGCGAAGCAGCCGGCCCCCGGGGAGGGCCGCCACCAGCCGGGGCAGAGCAAGAGCCTCACGGACCGCAACTACGCCATCATCGAGGCCCTCGAGGCCGTGGCCGGGGAGGCGGAGCTCCCCATGGCCAGCGTCGCCATGGCCTGGGTGCTGAGCCGCCCCGGGGTGGCGAGCCCCATCCTCGGCGCGCGGACCCTCGAGCAGCTGGAGGCGAACCTCGGCTGTCTGGAGGTGACCCTGTCCCCCGAGCACCTGCGACGCCTCGAGGAGGCCAGTGCGCCCGTGCCCACCTTCCCCCACAGCTTCCTGCCCGGCACGGCCTCCGTGATGCAGTCCGGCACGGAGATCAATGGGGTGGGGAGCACGCCCTGGGCCCTGGCGCCCGCCTCCG
Organism: uncultured Solibacteraceae bacterium; assembly: GCA_964627685.1. Classification (GTDB taxonomy): domain Bacteria; phylum Acidobacteriota; class Holophagae; order Holophagales; family Holophagaceae; genus JAFDVN01. Next base: position 4,108 of record CAZVKM010000240.1, read on the forward strand.
ATCACGAGCGCTGGTAGCCCCTGTCGCAGGCCCCGCCAGGTGGGATAATCGCCCCCTGGAGTGCACCATGCAGCTGGGTCCCTGGGACGTCCGAATCATCCGCGCCGGCACCTTCGCCCTCGATGGGGGCGCCATGTTCGGCACCGTTCCGAAGGTCGTCTGGAACAAGGTCTACCCCTGCGACGCCGACAACCAGATCACCATGGCCACGAACTGCCTGCTGATCCGCGGCGAGGTGGAGGGGAAGCGGCACGTGATCCTGGTGGACAACGGGAACGGGGACAAGGAGGACGACGCCTTCATGGCCCGGTTCAAGTTCGAGGGGCGGGGCGTCCTGGATGCGGCCCTCGCCGAGCAGGGCGTGACGCCCGGGGACATCACCTGCTGCATCCTCACCCACCTCCACTTCGACCATGCCGGGGGGAGCACGCGCCTCGATGCGGCGGGCAAGCTGGTGCCGAGCTTCCCCAACGCCCGCTACGTGATCCAGGCGCAGGACCTGGCCGACGCCCGGCAACCGCACCTCCGGGTGAAGGCCAGCTACCTCCCGAAGAACTGGGAGCCGCTGGAGGCGGCGGGACTCCTGGACACCGTGTCGGGCCGGGTGGAGCTCCTGCCCGGGATCACGGTGGACCTGGCCCCGGGGCACATCGAGGGCCTGCAGACCGTCACGGTGGAGGGCGGGGGGCGGAAGCTCGTCTACCTGGCGGATCTCATCCCCACCGCCCGCCACATCCAGCCCGCCTGGGTGATGGGCTACGACCT